>NZ_QUED01000019.1:0-69977 GCF_003477865.1 Blautia sp. AF34-10 | reverse complement strand
TAAAGTTGTGCAGATATATATCCAATTCCATTGTTAAAAGATAAACCAACTAGATGTATTCTAAAAATTCCTTGTGAAACATAATTTATCTTGTTGGCATCATAATATGTTGGTAATATGTCTTTTGCAAAGAAACAAAACCATGCACCAAATAAAAGCATTCCCCCGGTAACTAGCAATATATCCCTTTTCATCTCAGCTAACGAACTTCCAGATACAACTAACATAATAATTTCTGTAATAGATATAAAAAAACATAACAAATATGCTAATATCCAGTTTTTTCTATGCTGGTGAATAGAATCCCTAACAGCCATATCGAGAGAGCCTACTACCAATTCCTCGATTTCTTTTTTATCAATATTTTTCTGTGTATCTATTTTTTCTCCACGTAACAATTCTGTAACGGTAACATCTAATATATCAGCTATTGGTATGAGTAATACGACATTGGGCATACTAAGACCACGTTCCCATTTGCTAACTGTTTTATCTGATACATATAATTTTTCAGCCAAATCCTTTTGAGTTAAATTCTTTTCCTTTCTTAATTCGGTTACAAATAAACCGAATTTTTCATTACTAATCTGATACATATATTCACCTCCTGCACACATATTATAATGAGAGTGTACATAAATCAATCGACCAGCAGTAGAATTGCAGAATATTAGCACATAATTCATCAAATAATCTCCCCATCATGAGCTCGACCGTGCTATCCGCTGTGGAAATAATACCGGTGCTTCTGTCTACAATGATAGAGGCATTCTCTTCTTGTAAAATACAAAAATTGTCAAATTTTAATAGTTTCTGCATTTCAGTGCATAAACTTAATTTTTTTCATGAGTTTATGCTTACTCTTTCCATGTTGATTTCAATTGCGATATTTATGTTACTGGTTCGAATGCTTATATGCTCTCCTCTGAATATGCTACCTATTTATCAGGCAGATGCGTAGAAATAAAGATGCTTCCATTGTCCTTCTCTGAATTTTTAACATTCCATGATTTTGAAATAAGAGAAACCAAAAGTGCGTTAGGTGGCACACGCAAGCAAGCATTTGATAAAACCGGCGAACACTATGAACTCCAAGCGCTCACACTGTTCAGGCCTATGTGAATGCGCTACTGGAAGCATACTTCTTCTATGACATCAAGAGATTTGATATTAAAGGAAAGGAATTCTTACGTACTCTTGGAAAGTATTACATCGTTGATATCGGACTTAGAAACTATCTGCTTGGATTCAGGGATCGTGATAGCGGACATGCAATAGAAAATGTTGTTTACTTTGAACTGCTACGTAGAGACTATGATGTCTCTATTGGTAAAGTGGATAATTCCGAAGTGGATTTTATCGCAACAAAAGTAGATGACAAACTTTAAGTTCAGGTCACAGAGTCCATGTATATCAATACACCGGTACCGGTGGCGAGGAAAAAACTATCAAACATCCGCTGTATCGACTGATTCACGATGAACCAAATCCGGAAATGCTAACATCTAATCCACAGCCTAAACCCTACCGCAATTTTCCGGCCATCCACTTTTTCTCCAATCAGACCAAAAAGTAGATATGTTTCCATATAATAAAACCGAGCTTTCCGCAAGGCTTCTCTGATGATACCAACCTTACAAAAAGCTCGGAAATACGCTACTTTTCAGTACTTGATTTTATTTTCTTGACAGCAAACAGACCGTCTCGACATACTCATCATTGTCCAAACTCGTATTTTTACCAACTTCTAAAAATCTCTTTTATGAAAATTAATTCTTACTGTTTTTCTTTACTGTACTGTGAATATTTTTAATGCTTTCCAAATATTCTTCTTCAACCGGCGATAAGTTCTGCACCTGATATTTCCGATATTCTTCTGTTGCTTTTTCAATTGCCTGTGCATGACTAATCGTTCCGGCTCCTTGCAACACTTTTTCACCTGTAGTTTTCAAAACATTATCAAGGTGTTCCACATAATCTTCCATATGCATGGGATTGTGACGCATAGCTTGAATCTCCGCAAAATCAAAATATCCCGATACAATATTATTTAGGATCTTTAACTCTTCATCATTGAGATAATTTTGGGCAATACTGATATCTTTCAATACAGGAAAATCACCAGAAAAACTTTTTAATCCCATAAAAGGCTGACTGGCGTCCGCACGCTCGTATATAACTTCTGCTGCTGTATGTCCATGTGCTGCATAGTGTAATTTATTTTGTACCATTTTAAAAAATGCAATGGATTCACTACTCTTGGGATCATAATCAACACTTGTTGCATAAAGGTCAAGTACCTGTCGGTACATCACTTTTTCAGATGAGCGAATATCCCGAATACGGTCTAATAACTCTTTCCAATAATTACCCCCACCCAGATTTTTTAGCCGTTCATCATCCATTGTAAAGCCTTTTATCATGTACTCTTTTAATCGTTCAGCAGCCCACCGACGGAAATTTGTAGCAATCTTGGATTTCACTCTATATCCAAGAGAAATAATCATATCAAGATTATAATGAATTGTATTATAGTTTTTTCCATCAGCTGCAGTTGTTCGGAATTTCCGAACAACTGACTCTTCATCCAATTCTTCCTCTTCAAAAATATGCTTGATATGCTCGCTGATATTAGATTTACTTGTCTGATACAACTCACATAATTGTGCCTGTGTAAGCCAAACGGTCTCGTCTTCAAATTTAACGTCAATTTTTGTATATCCATCTTCCGTTTGATATATGATGATTTCACTCCCAATAATATTAGGATTGTCTCTTTGATCCTCCATCTTTTACCCCTCCCTTTACCGTTCCATTAAATTCCCGATAACCTCTCTCTTAATTAAACATCTATCTTCACCTCTGTAGCAAATAGTTTCTTATTCCCTTCTCCTGGAATAAAAGATATTTTTTTACCCTTTTGAATCACTTCTATTGCACTCTCTGTCTTAGAATAAATACTTTCGGTAATGGAATATTCTTTTCCATCAGCACCAACTACATAGGCATAAAAACTTTCTGTTCCCTTTCCAACATATTTGACCGTTCCTGTAATGCGTCTAAAATCCGCATCAATAATGAGTGTCCGTGTCTCGTCAACCTGCATGCGCAACTCATTCTTGTGTGCATGATCATCCACAAGATACTGATTTTTATATTCTCTGATAATCCGATCCGTATCTGTTGCAACATCACACCCAAGCCCAAGATACAATTTCCTATCACTAATAATATAAAACTCCTCTTTGGCCCTCGTCGCCGCAACATTCATTATGTTCGCTTCGGTTACTGCCCAGCGTGCCGCTCCGCTGCTCTGCCTGTCGGCACCGAGTACAAAAAATACGATTGGAGCCTCTTTCCCCTGAAACGTATGGACAGTTCCGACATTTGTCGGTTTTCCCTGTTCATCATATCGGGTAAAGTGAATTTTCCGTAATTTCTGAGAAAGCTGATATGCCACATTGGAAAACGGTGTAATTACATAAACCACATCTTTTTCTTTTTTATCTAAGATTTTCGGATTTTTATCTATCATCTCCTTGAGCTTATGCAAAAGGAATTCTCCCTGTTCCTCGACATATTTATTGTTCGCCATTCCACCAACATCAAACCAGTCTGCTTTTCCGTACTTTTCCATTCCCTGCACCATAAATCCGTCATAGGAAATCATGTTCGAAATTGTAAACATCGGATACCGACATCTTCTATGCACCCATAGCGGAATTCCAACCCATGAATCCTCCGCCTTGTCCTGTTTTCGATAAAACCCGTACTGACTTGCCGCATCTGCTAAAATCTGTGCGGATGCAGATGCAGATAAATATTTTTCTGTCACTCCAAAATGCTCCCCCAACATATATAGGGTATTAGAATCCAACGTAAGAACCGGTTTAATCTGCAACGGATCACCGACCACCATTACATGCCTGCTGCGATAGATTGCACCGACAGCCGCCTGTGGCAGCGCCTGTCCTGCTTCATCGATAAAAAGATGCCCCAGTGTCTCAGCTCCAAGATTTTTGCACATACGCGAAAAACTGGCAAACGTAGAACTAATCACCGGAATTGTCATATTAATCCAGTTCCATGCCGCCTCAATCACATGCTTTCGATCCAAATACTTCTCCTGCTGATCCCAGACGATAATGGCCGCCTTTACATTTTTTCTGTTCTCATAAAGAAATTGTTTTCGAACACGTAATGCCATAACAAACAATTTTGACTGTGCGACACGATACGCTTCGTCAAACCACGGGTTTGATATCTGTAAATCTTCATACTCCTGATTCATATTCAGCGGTTCTGTCTTACTGTCGTTTTTTATATTTTCATATTCGCGGACTCTTTTCTCCAAATTTGAAATTTTACCTGTTTCCACCGTCTTCCAACTGTTAAACTCCTGCTTAAGCTTCTCCTGTTTTTCATTATTTTTACTCAGCCTTGTTTGCCGCAAATGAATATTTTCATTAATTTTTTTCTCCTGTTCCCTGCATTCTATATCTTCATCATTTAATTTTACTAACTGATCCGTAATCTCATTTAATCTGCTCCTATATTCCTCTTTCTTTTTCTTTCCCGCAAAGAAGCAAGGACGTTGCTCCTTGTGTACTTGAAGGCACTGGTTCATACTGTCCATATTTTTTCGGACAGCTTCTGCCCTGTTTTGTACCTCTTTCAAACTGAGATGTAACTGTTCCAACTGCTGCCCGCATTCCTGTTTATTTTCTGCAAGCTTCTTAAGTTCTACGCACAATTCATGCTCTTTCTTCTCTAATTTTTCTTGATAGCTGCCACGAACCTGTTCCATCTTTTGAGTATATTCCTGATACATCCGAACGCTATCTGCAAATTCCTGCCTTTTTGTTCGAATCGCTTTTACTTCCTCATAATGACTCAGAAATTGTTTATATATACCTTGATTCGGCAGATAATCTTCTTCCAAATATTTGTGGATATGCTTCATATTCGTGAGGATATTGCTCATATTATTCGCTTTTCCACCTTCAAGTGAAAATACTCCCCAAAACTTTTCTTCTCCCGGAACAGATTCTTTTACCAGTTCCTCTCTTTTCTTCCCGTTCTCATCTTCCAACCACTCTACCGACACCTTCGCATTCGATATCTCACAAAAATAGTCCGCTTCTTTCAGTTCATCGATTAGAAAATTGTCAATCTCCTTACTCAACGGAAGTTCGTTCACAATGTTTTGAACCGCACCATTATTCGAACTTGCAACCACGATATTATTTTCGATAATATGTTCCGGGATCTCTCCAATCGATGCATGATTAAAATAAATTGTTTTCTCTGTTCCTTTGATAAAATGGTCCGAAAGTTTCGCAATACTATACGCTTGCTGTACCACTAACTGCGCAAATATGTCCTTCAAAAGCGTCGTTTTTCCGGTTCCAGGCGGACCGTTGACACTTCTCATCTGATTGTTGTCAAAGCCGATGGATAAGTTTACCGCAACTTGCTGCATCAGAGAAAGCGCATATGTCGTATTGCTTGGAAACCTTCCCAGGGGATAATTCTTCGGCTGCAGAATTTGTTCAAACAGATGCGGATGAAAATTCACTGAATCTTTTTTGCTGTCAAGGTTCATGCGTTCCTTTTTATTTCCATACAAATAAGCATTCAAATTAACCGTTTCGATTTTTTTTGCTTTTTCCAGATCATCGATGAAAAAAGAATGCAGATTCGTCGCTTCAGTCTCGATATTTCCCAGAATCTTCATCCGGCAATTTATTATATCAACCTCATGTTGCAGGAGTTCCTTTTGCATCGCAGCATTAAACTTCGCCGAATCCCCTGCTGTCTCATCAAAATCCTGAGCAAGCTGATTTTTAAAATCTTTCTCAAATTCCCGAAACTCTTTCTCATAGGGAACTTTTTTGAATTTCCGTATGTAAGCACTTTCTGTAAAGAATGTCATATCCTCCAGAAAATTAAGATTCTTATCGAAATACAGCGCGAAACTGAACTTGTCTCCGAAACGAATATCCTCATCCGTCGATTCCAAGCCATACTCTGCATGAAGTATGTCCACAACTTCCTGAAATTTAAAAATATCAAAATAGACAACGACTCCTCCTTTTTGCCGTCGATTCCATTTCTTTTTCTCAATTTTATGCAGAAACAGAGAATAGAAATCCTGTTCCTGCAAATCATTCAGAGTGAGAATAGCCTTATCATTCAAACCGATGTCTCCCTCCGATAAATGTTCCACCATTATCCATGATTCTAAAATCTTATTTTTTTCTATCATTTATGAACAAAACTCCTTCGTATCTGTTTGAACTCTCTATCTATCTTCCGATACGTATTCACGTTTCTTCAAATGTAAAATTATGTCCCACTAACCAAAACTAACAAAGGGACTTAAAGAACCAAGTCAAAGAAAAAGGATTCTTCTATTTCTACGATATCGTCATATCATCCGAAAATGTTCCAGTGCCTCCCTTATAGCCGCTTCTTTCCCTGGCGGACACTTCGGCTGTCTAGAGTTTTCCAATTTTGACAGGTTATAATTTGCCCTCTCAATAATGCCGCATTTCTGCTTCACCTGTGCGATATACAAGTTGCTAACTTTCAATCCGCTTTGCTTCAGAAACATAATCCTTGACTTCCGCATAGATCGCTTTACTCTCCGCCGCCATCAAATCAAGCTCATCCATCTCTAATTCCACATTGATATGCTTCAACTTATTTGATTTAAGTTTGGAAAGCAACACGATACTTTCCACATGCTCCGACCACGCGAACATATCATACCCCCATGCCTCTTCTGCCTTATATCCGTGTTTTGTCAGATACCGCAGGTCTCTCGCCAATGTCTCCGGATTGCAGGAGACGTAGACCACTTTTTTCGGTGAAAGGGTTACGACAGAGGACAGAAAGGCTTCATCACTGCCGGCTCTTGGCGGGTCCATGAAGACGATGTCGGCTTTTTCGCCTTTTTCGGCCATGGAGACCATGAAGGCGCCGGCGTCGTTCTGGTAGAAGGAGACGTTTTTGATTTGGTTTCGTTTGGCGTTTGTTACGGCATCGCGGACGGCGTCCGGGTTCAGTTCGACGCTGATGACTTCT
Organism: Blautia sp. AF34-10; assembly: GCF_003477865.1. NCBI lineage: Bacteria > Bacillati > Bacillota > Clostridia > Lachnospirales > Lachnospiraceae > Blautia > Blautia sp. AF34-10. The sequence continues at coordinate 62,888 of NZ_QUED01000019.1, read as the reverse complement.
CTGGCATCGCGGGATGCGATGAGGCCGATGGTTCCGATTCCGCAGTAGGCGTCCAGGACGCGTTCGTTTCCGGTGAGGCCGGCCAGGGAGATGGCTTTTTCGTACAGTTTTTTCGTCTGAACCGGGTTGACCTGGTAGAAGGACTGCGGGGAGATGCGGAAGGTGCAGCCGCAGAGTTCATCCTCGATGTAGCCGCGTCCGAAGAGGACAATGTCGCGTTTTCCGAGTACCATGCTGTCGGTGCGGTCGTTGACGTTCAGTACGATCGTGGTGATCTCCGGGTGGAATTTGCGCAGGGCCTTTACGAAGTTGTTTTTTGACGGGAAGACTGGTGATACGCAGACGAGGACGACCATGATCTCGCCGGAAGCAAAGCCGGTGCGCACCATGACGTGGCGCAGGAGGCCGTAGCCGCTGTCCTCGTTGTAGATCATGATTTTGAAGCTCTTCAGCAGACTGCGGATATCGCGGATGATGGCATCGGCACGCTGATCCTCGAGCAGGCACTCATCGACCGGAACCACTTTGTGTGTGCCCTTTTCATAAATGCCGGATATGATCGTTCCGTCTTTTTTGCGTGCAAAGGCGGAATTGACTTTATTCCGGTAATGATAAGGATTTTCCATGCCAACCATGCCTTTGACCGGGACGATGCCCTTCAGAGTCTTCTTCAGGAACTGCTCTTTTTTCGCGAGCTGCTCTTCGTAGGAGAGGTTCAGATATGTGCATCCGCCGCATTTTTTCTGATAAGGACATTTCGACGATGATGAACTCTTTTTCTGCTTTCCTTTTTCCGGTGCCACGCTCTTTGTTTTCTCGATACGAACAGCTTTCTTTTTATTTTCCCTGTCGAAATACGTCTTTTTTCTTCCGTCAGATCTTTTATTCTTCTCTCTCGTGTTTTCCACTTTCTCTTACCTTCTTCCTCTATTTCGCAAACCCGCGCAGCAGCGCGATCTCTTTTGCATATCCGTCCAGCTCATTCGGTGTTTCCAGATAGAACGACAGTCCCGCCAGCGCCGGATGTGTCACAATCCGCTCAAATGCCGCAAGTCCCAGCGATCCCTCGCCGATCTTCTCATGGCGGTCCTTATGGCTCTCAAACGGATTCTTGCTGTCGTTCAGATGAACCGCTTTCAGCTTCGAAAGTCCTACCACGCGGTCGAACCTCTCAAGCACATCATCGAGGTGATCCACAATATCGTATCCCGCATCGTACACATGGCACGTATCTAGGCAGACACCCATGTGGTCTTTTAATTCCACGCGCTCCAGAATCGCCGCCAGCTCCTCAAACGAGCGGCCGACTTCGGTTCCTTTTCCTGCCATCGTCTCAAGCAGCACCGTGGTCGTCTGCTCCGGTTTTAAAATTTCATTCAGCATCTCCGAAATCAGACGGATTCCCTCTTCCGCCCCCTGTCCGGTATGACTGCCCGGGTGGAAATTGTAGCAGTTTCCCGGCGTATACTCCATCCGTTTCAGATCATCCGCCATCGTCATCCATGCAAACTCTCTCGTGTGCGCATCCTTCGAGCACGGATTCAGCGTGTACGGCGCATGTGCCAAAATGCGCTCGATTCCATGCTCCTTACTGTAAGAAAGAAACGCTGCGACATCCGCCTCGTCGATGGCTTTCGCCTTGCTTCCTCTCGGGTTTCTTGTAAAAAACTGAAAGGTATTCGCCCCGATGGACACCGCCTCTTTTCCCATGGCAAGATATCCTTTGGACGATGATAAATGACATCCTATTGTCAGCATAACTTCTATTCTCCTTTATTTCCAAACCACAACTCACCGATTCTCTGCGAGCCGCATTACTTAAAGCACAATTTTCCGGTACGGAATTCCCATCTCCGAGAGTGCTTCCTCCTCCCGCTTCTGACACGTAAAGAGCAGCACCTGCGTCCGGTTTTCCGCCAGCCATTTCAAAGTTTCTTTCAGCCGGTTTTCATCGTAAAACGCAAACGATTCATCGAGAATCACCGGCAGCTCCTCCTCGCCGCAGAGCACATCCATCGCCGCCATGCGGAGCGCAAAGTACGCCTGCTCGATCGTGCCGCGGCTGACCTGTTCAAGCGGCACATATTCGTCTGCGGTGTGAAGGCCGATCCGCAGATTCTCATCCATATTCACCTGCAGATAGCGGCCATTCGTCAGCGATGACAGCGTTTTTGACATCTGCTGTTTTAAGCGGTCGCCGATCCGGCTCTGCATCTGTACGGAGAGACTCTGGATCGTCTCCCCCGACAGGGAAAGCGCATCGAGTTCTTCCTGCAGATGATCTTTTTCCGTCATGGAAATGCAGAGCTCTTCGTATTCACTCTGCAAGTTCGACAGCACCGTCTGTTTCTGCCCCAGCTCCTGCTTCAGGCGGTCCACATTCCACTGCTGGCGGCGGATCGCCTGCTCCTCCGGCTCCGTCACGACCTGCTCGACCTCCGTTTTCCGGTGACGGAACAGACTGTACGCCAGATACAAGAGCGCCGCAATCGCAAGCCCGAGTCCCGTTCTCGTCAGCAGCGAATCAATATGGAAGAACTGCAGAATGCATAAGAACAAGAGAAATCCAGCCAGCGCCACGCACGCGGCACCCCATTTGCGGCTCTTCCGAGATTCTTTTTTCATCTTCCGCACCCGTTCGATCGGCACATCCTTCTGATAAATATCCCGCTTCATCTGCTCTTTCGCCTGCTGCAGATTCTCCTCGCTCTGACGGCACTCCTCCGTAAAAACGGAAATTTTCGTCTCAAGTTCTTCCTTCCGTTTTTCCAGTCCCGCCAGCGTCTTTTTCTGTTCCTGCTCCAGGCGCTTTCTCTTCTGCTTCAGCAGATCCAGCGCCGCCGCCACATCGAGCTCTCCATCGCTGCTCCCCTGGTAATTTGCCATATAGTTCCGCAGCTCATCCGCAAGCCCTTCCTCGGTTCTTCCTTTTAACTGCCCGATCGAAGCCGTATTATCATACACAATCTCACTGACACCGCCGAGCAGCATGGAAAGATCGCCGTCCTCCACGGAGAGCACCTCGCCGTCCGTCAGGCACACCAGCTTTGCATTGGCGTTCTGCCGCCCGAAATTCCGTGTCAGGCGGAACCGTTTGCCGCCGCTTTCAAGCACCATCTCTCCCGCATAGTATGCCGGATTTTCCCATGGCTCATAACGACTGTAGACATCATTTTTTGCCGCCCGCCCCCGGCCGCGTGTCATGCCGAACAGCATGCTGCGGATGAAGGTATGGACGGTCGATTTTCCGCTCTCATTTTCCCCGCTGATGAGCTGAATCCCATCGGAAAATTCCAGTGTGCGGTTCTGCATTTTTCCAAAATTGCGGATTTCCAGTTTTTCTATTTTCATCTTCTACGCCTCCCGCAATCTTTTTTTCAGCCGTTCCTGCGTGCCGCCAGCAGCGCCTCGAGACCATAGTCGAGCGCCTTCTGTGACTGCGCATCCGTCTTTGTTTCAAATGCTTCAATATAGCGCTGATCAGACTAGCGCCATACGTTTTCTTCAGCTGTTCCAGATCGTATGCCGGACGTGTTTCATCCTCCACGGAGATGACTCTGCCGCAGTCCAGCAGCCGTTTCGGAGAAAATTCCAGCTCGGCGGCACGGTGTCCCACAAGTTTCAGGCGGATGATTTTTCGGATCTTCCCATCCTCCCGCAGCGCCAGCTCCTGTTTCAGCTTCGTCTCCAGCGCATACTGTGTCAGATCCTCCGTCACGTTCAACACCAGATCTTCGTACTCATATCTGGCAAACGGCACAAACTGAATCCGCGTGCCGTGCTCGTCCACTGTTCCGCGGATGTAGCCGTGCGGCCCCAACTGCGTCTCATCCGTCGGTTCGAGTGCGCCTGCGTATGCCATTTTGTCGGGAATAAGAATCCCCGGCTTATGAATGTGCCCGCACGCAATATAATCAAACCCAGCCTGCGCCATGCGGCCCGGATTCCACGGCATGTGGCGGGCATCGCCGCCGTGCGCGAGCAGCAGATGATATTTCATTTTTCCCTCCGGCCGCACGCCGTCCAGCCGGTTTTCCAGGATCTCTTTTTTGTCGTAACTGCATCCGTACACCGCCGTCTTCTTCTCCGGGACTTCAACACACTCCGGCTCCGGCGACAGGAGCATTACCACGTTGTCTGCCCAGTCGAAACCGCGGTAAAAGCTCTCCCGCTTCACATAATCGTGGTTTCCGGCAATCAGCACGACGATCGTCTCCGGGATGGACGCAAAAAGATCGTTGACCTCTTTCAGTTCCCGCAGAAGCGGCTGGCGCTGAAACAGATCTCCCGCGATCAGCAGAAAGTCCGTCTTTTCCCGACCGGCCAGGCGGATGATCCGCCGGAAGCTCTCCCAGATGGCCTCCCCGCGCTCCTCGCTCCAGGGAAATCCCGCATCCGGCTGCATGCCGAGATGCACGTCCGCAATATGAATAAACCGCATAGGCACATACCCCTTTCTGGATTCATTTTCTCTATTACTACAATACGGACGTCAGGTGCACCAAATCCACATTGGATTCCACTGCACCCGGCATCCGTATTTTTTAAGTTTCTATATCACTTTTCGTAATTACAGCTCGCAGTTGTTTACTGTTCTCGGGAACGGGATGACGTCGCGGATATTGCCCATTCCGGTCAGATACATGACGCATCTTTCAAATCCCAGTCCGAATCCTGCATGGTGGGTGGAACCATATTTTCTGAGGTCCAGATAGAATCCGTAATCTTCCTCAGCAAGTCCCAGCTCTTTCATACGGCCAAGCAGTTTCTCGTAGTCGTCCTCACGCTGGCTTCCGCCGATGATCTCTCCGATGCCAGGAACCAAACAGTCCATAGCGGCAACGGTCTTGTTGTCATCGTTCAGCTTCATGTAGAACGCTTTGATCTCCTTCGGATAATCGGTAACGAAAACCGGTCTCTTGAAGATCTGCTCGGTCAGATAACGCTCATGCTCGGTCTGCAGATCGCATCCCCAGTATACTTTGTAATCGAATTTGTCGTTGTTTTTCTCCAGAAGCTCGATAGCCTCGGTGTAGGTTACACGGCCGAACTCAGAATTTACGACATGGTTCAGACGCTCGATCAGTCCCTTGTCCACGAAACTGTTGAAGAACTGCATTTCTTCCGGTGCATGCTCCATAACGTAGCGGATGACATATTTCAGCATTGCCTCAGCAAGCTCCATATCGTCCTCCAGATCAGCGAATGCGATTTCCGGCTCGATCATCCAGAACTCAGCTGCGTGGCGGGTGGTGTTGGAATTCTCTGCACGGAAAGTCGGTCCGAAGGTGTAGATATTGCGGAATGCCTGTGCAAAGGTCTCGCCGTTTAACTGTCCGCTTACGGTAAGGCTTGTCTTCTTTCCGAAGAAGTCCTGTGTGAAATCAACAGCGCCGTCCTCGGTTTTCGGAATATTGTCAAGATCCATGGTGGTTACCTGGAACATCTCGCCGGCTCCCTCGCAGTCGCTTCCGGTGATCAGCGGGGTATTGACATAAACGAAGTCTCTCTCCTGGAAGAACTGATGGATCGCATAGGCGCAGAGGGAACGAACACGGAAGACTGCCTGGAAGGTGTTGGTTCTCGGACGCAGATGGGAAATGGTACGAAGGTATTCCATGGAGTGGCGTTTTTTCTGCAGCGGGTAATCCGGTGCGGAAACGCCCTCTACGGTAACTTCTGCTGCCTGAATCTCAAACGGCTGTTTTGCCTGCGGGGTAGCAACGAGGATACCTTTTACGATGATGCTGCGCCGACGTTCATTTTGGAAATCTCAGCGAAGTTTCCATCTCATCGTGGTATACGATCTGCAGGGTTTCGAAATAGCTTCCGTCGTGCAGAACGATGAAACCAAAGGTTTTGGAATCACGTACGCTGCGCACCCAGCCGCCTACGGTTACTTCTTTGTCCAGGTATGCTTCCCGGTTTTTATAAATCTCTCGGATGGTTGTAAGTTTCATTGTCTTTTTTCTCCCTAAATATTCATAGTGCTTTCTTTATTCTAGCACTTTTTGCGTCATTAGAAAACCCCGCAAATCACTCGATCTTTACTTTTTTAATATAACTGATGAAGACATTGCCGTTCTGTGCGAACAATGCATCGCTGTCATCGTCAGAAAGTGCAGTTGTCTCGCCCGTTGCCGGGTTATACAGCCAGGAATTTCCAAAAATATCGTATCCGGTCAGAAGCAGACTCTCGTTCGCGCCGGTCTTTACAACAACGCCGTAGCCGCTGCTGATCATGTAGAGAATTTCTTCTCTTGTGCAGCCCGTCAGGTTCAGCAGTTCGTAATCATCACCGAGTGACTCCTTCAGCACGTTTTCGTCCAGAGATGCACTCTGGAATCCCGACGGCATCGTTGTCTCGTCGAGGCGCATGCCCTGCTGGCGGTTTCCGCGCTCCCACACATAGGACTGGCTGCTGTTCAGCACAACGCCGACATTCTCATCGGCAAGCTGTACGGCCTCGGCCGGGGAGCTTAAAATGGCGATCAGTTTTCCTTTTCCATATACATAGTAAAGATCTGCGCTGCCCGTGTCGTACGACATCGTAAGATCGGTCCGTAAGGTTGAATAGATATATTTCGGTGTCAGTGTCAGAAGCGACTGTGTTTTGCCGCTCGTCGAGAATTCCAGAAGGAACTGCTGCTCTCTTCTGTCGTCCACCGTTGCCAGGCGGCCCGTCACCAGTTCCTGGCTCTGCTGCTCGCCGTTCATGATGTGATCCTCCGGCGCATCCGCATAGCCGTTTTCCTGGCGTACCACGCGGTCCAGCTCCAGAAGGCCGTCCGAAATCGACACGCCTGTCACATAATAGCCGTCCTGGTGATACTCTTTTTTCACGTTTCCGTCGATGCTGGCAATCCGCACCGTATGCATAGCGAAAACTTCATTGCCGGAAATATCTTTTAAAATATCGCTGTCGTTTGCCATACCATAAACAAAGTCTTCATTGATAAAGCCAAGTGCCCGGATCTTCTGTCCGTCATCCGCCGCAAAGCGCTGCGTTTCCCCGCTCTCCAGATTCATCACGGTGATGTTCATCGCACTGCTTGCATTGTCCGCATCCATCCACGCGATGCTCTCCTGGCTTTCCGATACTACAAAGCAGTCCTCCGGGATACTTTCCCGGACCACCGTCGTCGTGCCGGTTCCAATATCAACCTTGCACAGGTTCTCATTCAGATAGAGATACATCTCTCTCTGCTTGTTGACGTAGGAGAGGCGGTCGAGCTGTTTTTTCAGCATCTCGTAGGAAATATCCGCCGGAACGAAAATCTCCTCGGTTGCCACATTCCGCTCGGCGCGATAATAGTAAACGGCTGCTCCCACTTCACCCTCGTGGTTTCCGCGGTTCATATAGCCATAAACAACAAACGTCACATCGCCCGCATCATCCACACGCACAATGTTGACATCATGCTCTCCGTGCTGTTCCCGGTCATCCATGCTGCCGTTCTCACGGAAGCTGAAAACGCGGATCGTCTTGTTGGCGCTGCGGTTGTAGCACCAGAGATCACCGTTTACTACAAATGCGACAATATCACCTGCCGTATTCGTCACATACTCGGTATCCTCGCCGGTCACACCGAGGTTGATGCCGGATTTCGTCAGAACACCAAGCTCCGGATCAAAGATCTGCTGTGCGCTCCGCTCGAAGTCCAGCAGAATAATCTCTCCGCCGGACTCCCGCATCCGGTAGAACTCGCTTACGGTATAATACTCCGTCTGTCCGTTCTCATCCTGCGCACTGATCATGTACTCCTGTGTAATGCTGGTCGTCGTCTCATTCGCTTCTTTGATCTGCTGCACCGGCTGCTGTACGATCGTCGGTGCGAGGCTTCCCCAGGAAATCTGGTCGAGGCTGGAATGAATGTTGACATTGAGGAACGAAGAATTATCCCCCGTCTCATCCGGCTCAAGCTGCGGAACGAGCGCTTCTGCCTGCGTTTTATCCAGGCATGTCTGCGCAAACATCTGTGTGTAGGCCAGATAATCGCCGACCTCCACGCCGTTGCGCTGTACAATGCGGGTGTAATACCAGGCAGACTGGCCGTCCCCGTAGGCAACCTCGAGCTTCAGCGTATATTCCTGATTCATCAGAATCGCGGTCTCTAACTGGAAGTCTGCTTTCAGATAGCTTCCGTCCTCGTCAAACGATTTCAGCACCGAGTTTTCAATCAGCGCTCCGCCGTCTGTGCTTTCCACCGTATAGGTCACGTTTATAATTTTCTGTCCTTTCGCATCAATTTCAAGCGTAAGCGAACGGTCCATCGGCAGCGGTGTCAGGTTTTCTCTTGTCGTTACGCCGTTCATCTCCTGGCGGTATCCGTACATGCGGTTCACTGTCGTGTCCGCGGTCTTCATGTACAGCACCGGAAGACTCGCTGCGTCCAGATCGGTCGCATTCTCCGTCGTCTCGTGGCTCATCAGGTGTGTGAACACACCGACTGATGCGGCAAAAACAAGAAAAAGGATCAGAATCCTTGCTGCTCTTTTATTCATCACGGCTCCTCCTTTTCTGTGAGGAGGTCTGCCAGTGTCGGCTTCACATGGTATGCTTCCATGCACGCTTTCAGTTCTTCCGGCAGTTTTTTCGAGCCTTCCTGGCGTTTTACCGCGCGGATCAGAAGGTTCTTCGGCGTGTGCTCCATGTCGATGAACTCAAGAATCTGTGTCTCATAGCCTGCATTCTCCAGAAGCTTTGCCCGGATTCCGTCGGTCAGAAGCGCCGCCATGCGCTCTTTTAAGATGCCGTAATCCATGATCGGATACAGTTCTTTGTTTGCAATCTGGCGGTTCAGCTCATGCTGGCAGCACGGAACGGAAAGAATAACTTTTGCATTCCATTTGACGGCCTTTTCCAGCGCATAGTCAGTCGCCGTGTCGCACGCGTGCAGCGTCACCACCATATCGACCTCGTCGCGGCCGGTATAAGAAGCGATGTCACCCTGATAGAAATGCAGCTTTTCATAGCCGTATTTCTCCGCCAGTCCGTTGCAGATTGCGATGACATCCTCTTTCAAGTCAAGTCCGATGATATTGACATCCAGTTTTTTCAGTTCGCGGAAGTAATAATACATCGCAAACGTCAGATACGATTTTCCGCAGCCGAAATCGAGAATCGTGATCTCGCGGTCCGATGGGAGCTGCGGCAGGATATCTTCGATGAACTCCAGAAAGCGGTTGATCTGGCGGAACTTGTCGTAGCGGGTCCGCACGATTTTGCCTTCTTTTGTCATAACACCGAGATCCTGTAAAAAAGGAACCGGGATTCCTTCTTCCAGAATATACCGTTTCTTCCGGTTGTGCGCCAGATTGACGGGTTTGCCGGTTCCTTTCATATGCGGTTTCTTTTTGATCGTCATCGTTCCCTTTTTGCTGACCAGAACGGATGCTGTGCAGGTGTCGGATTCGCGCTGCATCTGCTTGAAGGTTCCGTTCATCCAGTCGCTGATCCGGGTGATCACGTCGTCTTTTGTCATATTTTTATGAAACTCCTTCGTGCCGACAGTCTCCTGGCACTGAAAGAGCAGTTTTCCTTTTATTTCAACCGGGCGTATTCTCACTTTGGACACTTCACTGTCCCCTCTTGGGCCGCTGATCGTGATACGGTACAGCCCTTCCCGGATTTCATCCTGTAATAATTTCTGTAATTCCATTTATACTCTCCAAACTTCCTGAATCGTTTGTAAACATGTGTAATAAAGCCCCTTACAACCTCGCTAATATTGTAATCTGTTTTCCGCAAAACCACAACAGAAAAATTATTAAAAATGTGTTACCCTCTTATTACTTTATGGCGCAGTTTAAAGCCACAGATTGTAATAATGTTTCCTCCTGCTCCGCCTCCGGAACATTTCATTATAAAAAAGAACGCCGATCAAATCGAGCAGTTCCTCTTCTGCCGTTTTCTCATCCTTCCCGCCGTTTTCCCTGCCGTACTGACGTGCGATATTCCGGCAGGTGTGCTCCATCATGAGTCGGTCCGGGAATTCGTCGTACATCATGCTGCCGCGGTAATCCATGCGGTCACACTCTGCCTCCACCAGCCGCTGCAGATCAGATGCCGTCCGGGAATAATACGACTGCATCCGCTGCCGTTCCCGCGCTTCCTGCTGCTCCTCCATACTTCTTCCCCATAAGGCTGTGCTGCAAAAACGGCTCTGGCCGCTCCATCGGGTTTCCCTGATAGGAATTTCTTCTATTTTCATACACTCTATCCTGATTCATGCCTGTTTTATTTCCTTTTTGCTCTTCCTTATACCATATGCACACCGCCGCCATTCTGCCGTTTCCCAGATCTCAAACACAATTTCACTTGCCAAAACCGCCGTTCCGTACTAAAATACAACCTGTATCTATTTTTCCGATACATCATATAGGAGTGAATATCATGAATCTGAATATGCAAGCTTTCAACATCAACACGCTGCTTGGCGGTCTCGATAAAGTCCGGGACGTCATGGATGTTTACCAGCAGCAGCTTCTTCTGATTGTGATTGTTTTTGCCCTGCTGAACTGTTTCTTCGGCTATACGCTCCGCAAGCTCTGGAGCGTCATTCCCGGATTTTTTCTCGGCGCGGCCGCCGGTTATGCAGCGGGTACCTACACGAATCAGACCACGACGATCACCCTGGCGCTTGCCGTCGGCATCGGTCTTCTGACCGCAATCATTGCCTTCGTCCTCTACCGGATCGGACTTTTTCTTCTGATCTGCGGGCTCGTCGGCTTTTGCCTCTGGCATCTCGTCAATCCAAACGATATCACAGGTTATGGACTCGTCGCCCTCGTCGCTTTCGTGATCGGCCTGATCTGCGTTCCGTTCGAACGCATTTCCGTAATCCTGGTCACCTCCATCTGCGGCGCCCTCACGACGATCCGCATGGCATATTTCTTCAAGGACCTCGATCTGAACATGATGTTCTGGATTGTCTCTGCCATTCTCGCCGCAGCAGGCATGCTCTTCCAGTTTAAACCGTGGAAAGAGGCGGACTACTGGGAGGATGACGACGAAGAAGAACGCGAACACCGTGCAAAAGCGCGCGCCAGACGGAAGCGCAGATCCGGTTTCGACCCTCTTCCATCCAGAAAGAAGAAAAAGAAACGCCGCGGCTCCTCTTCCTCTTCTTCCGGCAACGCAAGAGATCCGTACCGCAGCTATCAGAAACCGTCGAACCGTACCCGTGTTTCGCAGAACACCATGTACGATTTCCGTTTTGTTCCGGAAGAACCTGACGATGACGACGATGAGAAAGATCTTCCAAAAATCATCCGCCGCCGGCCATCCGCAAAACCGGCCGCTCCGGAGGAGTTTGACGAAGAAGAAACATCCCCAAAAGCTTCCATGGGCGACACGAAGCCGTATACCTCTCCTTCCAAACCGCAGATCACCGAGGACGGCATCCCGGATGTCGATCTCTCCGCGATCCGGCAGCAGATTTCCGAAGAGGTACAGAGAATTTACGAAGACGATCAGAACTCGTAATCCGCACTGCAGCGCAGAAAACCCGGCAGGCAAAGGAACATTCCCTTGTCTGCCGGGTTCATTTTTTATCCTGATTTTCAGTTATAAAGATACTTCTGATTTGTCTCCAGATCGATCGTGTCTTTGTCGAGCCACTGATATCCCGTATCGATCTTCTGATCTACCGGAAGTCCCTGAATCGCGCGGACGGCCGCCACGATTGCCGCATAGCCAAGACCGTACGGATTCTGCGTTACGGTACCGTACTCGCGTCCCTCCTGGATCGCTTTCTGCTGTTTTTCACCGGAATCAAAACCGACAATCTGAATCTGCTCAGTATTTTCCATATCTGCCAGCGCATCCAGCGTCTGGTCTGCCATGTCTTCGTTCGTACAGAAGATGCCCTTCAGAGCCGGGTAGGTTTCAAGTGTATTTTTCAGCATGTCCGCGATGGATTCTTCTCCATCTCCGTAATTCACCTGAACCACTTTCACATCGGTATATTTTTCTTCGATCTCTTTTTTAAATGCTTCCACGCGCTCTACGCTGCTCTCGGTGTTGTACTGATGTGCAACAATCGCAACCTCTCCGCTGTTGCCGATGGCCTCGCAGAGATGATCTGCCGCAAGCTTTGCTGCCGCTGCGTGATCAGTCGCACATGTCGAGGTGATCAGATCACTCTCGATACCGGAATCCGCGATGACGACCGGAATCTGGCTGTCGGAAGCCTCTTCCATCTGTGCCTGTCCCGACTGCTGGTCAATGATGCCAAGGATCAGCGCGTCCGGATTTTCCGAAATGACAGAGTCGATGATATTGATCTGAGAGTTGGTGTCACTTTCATTTTCCGGGCCTTCAAATGTCATATAAACTTTGTCGTTTCCGGTGTAGCCAAGCGAGGCGTTCAGATCGTCAAGTGCCTGCTGCGCACCGGCTTTTACGGCTTTCCAAAAACCGGCACTTAAGTCTTTTGCAACCACGGCGATGTAAGAGCCTTTTTCAACGTTAAGTCCATCCACGGTGTCGTACAATGCTTCCATGCCGTCTTTGTGCGGAACGGTGATTTCTATTCGTTTTTTGTCTGCTTCTTTTCCTTCATCTCCAGAGCTTTCAGAAGATGTGGATGCACTGGCTGACTCTGCTGTAGAATCTGCGCTGGACGATGAGGCCTCCGGCTTTCTTCTGCCGCCGGAGTTTCTGTCACTTCCTGAGACGACGATGCTGCGGTGCTCTTGTCTGTCACTGCTTCTTTTCCGCATCCAGCTGCCGAGCACAGCAGGATTCCGGAAAGCAGTACTGCAATCATTCTGCGTTTCATAATTCTCCCTTTCTGCTTTGCCTGATGAATCATTTTCCATTACTTTTTACAGTTTTATTACATAACCTTTCTCTATTATACACAAACCGTAAAAATAGTCCAGTCCTGTTTTCTTATGATTTTCTGAACTTTTTTGCAATTTCACATAGCTCTGAATAGTTACACAAAGCTGTGGAAGATTTCACCTTCTGGTTTTACGGTAAACGAAAGCCGTTTGCCTGTCCGCGGATGCTTCAGCTCGAGATGATGCGCGCACAGCGCCAGAGATCCTTTCTCTTTCGCCCCATATTTTGCATCACCCGCCAGCGGATATCCCGCATGGGAAAACTGGACGCGGATCTGGTGGTGGCGGCCCGTTCCGAGGTGGATCTGCACCAGGGTTCGGTTCTCCTGTGTCCTTATCACTTCATATTCCAGCACCGCTTTTTTCGCTCCGGCGGTGCCTGGCTGTACGACGCGGGATGTGTTGCTCCGTCCGTCTTTCACAAGGAAATCCTCAAACTTCTGCACGCCCTGTTTTTCGATTTTTCCCTCACAGACGGCGAGATACTCTTTCTTCATCGTCCCGTCCTTCACCTGCCGTCCCAGTTTTCCTGCGGCGTCTTTGTTTTTCGCAAACACCAGCACGCCCTCAACCGGCTGATCGAGCCGGTGAACGACCGCCAGATATGGAATCTGAGTCCGCGCCTGACCCGGTGTTTCCGCCCTTGCCTGCTTCGCCAAATAATTCAGCAGCGCATGCTCCAGATCCATCTGTCCCATCCGCGCATTCTGCACTGCCATACCCGCGTGCTTGTGAACAACAAGAATATCGTTATCTTCCATTAAAATATCTTCTCTGCAAAATCCAGCCACTTTCTTCTCCTGTTCTGACTTCTTATTTTCGATACACGGATTTCTCCGCTGTTATGCTTTAAGAAGTATGCACCATTTCCGCCGCATCTGTCAAGAAAAACATGCCCGGCGGACGAATTACACAACACAGAAAGCGATCGCCATACCAATCATTTTTTCTGATACAGCGACCGCTTTTTCTTTATTTTCCATATTCAGTTTTTTCTCTACTTTCAAGGATTTTCACTGGTTTTCTTTCTTTACCGATCTGTGATCTTTGTTTTCGCTTTCGTTTGATATTTCAAAGATCGTTTCTCTTCCATTTCCCTGTTGTAGATTTTCTTTTTTTCGGGAAGATGTTCTTTTTCAGAGGCTTTTCCTTTGCGGTTAAGATTTCCACTCCGAAAATCTTTTCCTTAGGATTTCCTAAGATCTGCTCTGATCTCATGTTTATCAAAAGGTTTTCTTTCGAACTTCTTTTGTATGGATCTTTATCTCAGGTTTTCTTTCCTTTCGGAAGTCTCTCATCTTAAGAACATCTTCCTTTTCCCTTTTTTTCCATTCTTCTATAGAAGATTTCTCGTCTCTTTCTATGAAAATGGTTTGTTCTCTTGAAAAGGGGGTCCCAAGTCTTTCTCTTTGTACCTCTTGGTTAGGTTTTTGTTTTCTTGTTTCTTTGTGATTTTAATATAACAGATCCGTCAGCATTTGTCAACACATTTTTAAAATATTTTTACTGTTTTTTTATATCACTTTTCCTTTTCTTAATTATTGTGTTTATTTTCTGAATTTTATATTATTTTCTGATATTTTATTTCAAATAAGTGCGCAGAAAAAGAGCTATGAAACAGACTTTTCTCCTGCCACACAGCTCTTTCTCAAATACTTATCCTCTATAATAGTTGATCAGGCATCCCTTGCGGATGATTTCTCTCTCATCATCGGTCAGCGCGCCTAACGTCATCTCGAACGGAACAAGTGCTCCGTCTTTTACAACGTACGCTTTGATCACATCGGCTTTCTCTTCCACTGCCTTGCGGATCTCCGGTACAAAGATGTAATCTCCGTTTGTAAACGGCAGATCTCTCTCCGGGATCAGGAATGGAAGCATGCCCCAGTTGATCAGGTTGGAGCGGTAGCGCTTCGTTGCATACTCGTTGGCGATGTTTGCCCAGCCGCCTAATACCTTCTGGCAGGAAGCTGCCTGCTCACGCGCAGAGCCGTCGCCCGGTTTTACAGCGAAGATGGTGGATCCGACACCGACGTTTGTCTTGTCGATATCCGGGTACTGGGTATGGATGGCTGCGAAGACCGGTTTCAGTTCCGGAAGTGCCTCTGCCGGGCAGTTTCCTTCCTGGATGGCTTTCTCTGCGACCTGTACTTCTTTTGCACGTCCCACGTAAGCCGGATCTTTTCTTGACAGGGTGAACTCTGCCAGTCCGAGCGGGTTGGAACGGAAGGAAGAAGTCTCGCCGGATGGAATCAGCTCATCGGTTGTCGTAACCGGATCGTGGATCTCGGAAACAACCTTCAGAATCAGGTTCTCGGCAAGCTGCGGCATAGCCGGCCAGTCTTTGATGTTCGGTCCGAACTGGATTTCTACAGACGGATCTGCCACACCCTTGCTGTCGAAGACACGGTTCTCGTAAATCTTCTTGTCGAAGTGGTATGCCGGCTTCGTGTATGTTCCGGTGAACTCGTCTGCTGCGGTCAGGAATCCCTTGTTTGCTGCGGTTGCTGCAATGGAACGTGCATCCATCAGGGCAACGGAAGAAATCTGGCCGTTCTGGATCTTGGATCCCTCGCGGTTCGGGAAGTTTCTGGTGGAGTGACGGATTGAGAACGCATTGTTTGCCGGAGTATCGCCTGCGCCGAAGCACGGTCCGCAGAATGCGGTTTTTACGATCGCACCAGTTTCCAAAAGATCTGCCAGTTTTCCGTTTCTTGCCAGCTCCATATAGATCGGGGTACTTGCCGGGTAAACACTTAAGGTGAACGCATCGTCGCCAATGCTGTGGCCTTTCAGGATATCGGCTGCGTCGCAGATGTTCTCAAATCCGCCGCCGGCGCATCCTGCGATGATTCCCTGGTCTACCAGGAGTTTTCCGTCGTGTACTTTATTTTTCAGAGTGAACGGAACTTTTCCGTCGAGGCTGATGGCTGCTTTCTTCTCTACATCGTTCAGGATGTCATCGAGGTTTGCTTTCAGCTCTTCAATGGTATAAACATTGCTCGGATGGAACGGCATCGCGATCATCGGTTTGATCTTGTCGAGTTCTACTTTTACAACGCCGTCATAGTAAGCAACCGCGCCAGGATTCAGCTCTTTGTAATCTGCGCTTCTGCCGTGGATCTGATAGAACTCGCTGATCTTCTCATCGGTTCTCCAGATGGAGGACAGACACGTTGTCTCGGTTGTCATAACGTCCACACCGATCCGGTAATCTGCGCTTAAGGAAGATACGCCAGGTCCTACGAACTCCATAACTTTGTTCTTTACGTAACCATTTGCAAAGACTGCACCGATGATGGCAAGTGCAATATCCTGCGGTCCTACGCCCGGCTGCGGTGCGCCTGTCATGTAAATTGCGATCACTCCCGGCATAGCGATATCATATGTTTTGGAGAGAAGCTGTTTTACCAGCTCCGGTCCGCCCTCGCCCATGGCCATGGTTCCGAGTGCACCGTAACGGGTGTGGGAGTCGGATCCGAGGATCATTTTTCCGCCGCCGGCAAGCATCTCGCGGGCAAACTGATGAATTACTGCCTGATGAGGCGGTACATAGACGCCGCCGTACTTTTTCGCACAGGTAAGACCAAACATGTGGTCATCTTCGTTGATGGTTCCGCCGACTGCGCAAAGGGAGTTGTGGCAGTTGGTCAGCACGTACGGTACCGGGAATTTTTCCAGTCCTGACGCGCGCGCGGTCTGAATGATTCCAACAAAAGTAATGTCATGCGATGTAAGTTTGTCAAATTTGATCTGCAGATTTTCCATGTTGCCGGAAACATTGTGGTCTTTTAAGATTCCATAGGCAATGGTTTCTTTTGCAGCATCCGCCGGACACGGCACAGCGCCGGTACGCGCTTTGAGTTCCGCGCGGCCTTCTTCTGTATCCGGGATGATATCGATTCCGTTGACAAGGTATGCACCTGTGTTCAGTAATTCAATCATGTCGTTCCTCTCCTCTTGTTGTTGATAAAATGTCAGGGTCAAAAAGTCTTTTGACCCCTTCGATACCCGGATTGCTCCGTGCTTTGCACTCCCGCAATCCTGTACGGCTCTGAACGGTTTTACAGATTTTCGCTGTTGTTCATATACGTCATGTAGCTTACGACCATCATGGCAATTTTAAAGGTCAGCGCATCGTCAAATTTACGAATGTCGAGTCCTGTGCTCTTCTCGAGCTTCTCCAGACGGTACACCAGAGTATTTCTGTGTACATAGAGCTGACGGGATGTCTCGGACACATTCAGGTTATTTTCAAAAAATTTATTGATTGTGGTCAGTGTTTCCTCATCGAACGTATCCGGCAGATTTTCGCCGAAGACTTCGGTCATAAACATTTCGCACAGCGGAATCGGGAGCTGATAGATCAGACGGCCGATGCCGAGGTTGTTGTACGGCACCACATTTTTGTCTGCGTAGAAAATTTTTCCTACCTCAAGCGCCATCTTCGCTTCTTTGTAGGAACGCGAAACACTCTTAATCTCGCTGACCGGATTTCCGTAAGAAACACGTACCTGGGACATTGCCTCTGCATTCAGCATATCAACCAGCATTCTTGCGGTCTGGTTCATATCCTCGAAGGTGTCGGTATCCTTCAGTTCTTTTACAATGATAATGCTCTTCTCATCGACTGCGGTGATGAAATCTCTCGGTCTTGAAGCAAAGAGGCTCTTTACTGTCTCCTGTGCGCTGATGTCTTTTTCCAGCTTCGTCTCTACCATGTAAACAACGCGGCGTACATCTGTGTCGATGCGAAGCTTTTTCGCGCGGTTGTAGACATCCACCAGAAGAAGATTGTCGAGAAGAAGGTTCTGGATAAAGTTGTTTTTGTCCAGACGCTCTTTGTATGCAATGATAAGATTCTGAATCTCACATACGGCAACCTTTCCGATCATATATGCATCGTCGCTGCTTCCTTTAGAAATCAGAATATACTCCACATTCTGGTTGTCATATACTTTAAAATAATGATATTCCTGTACAATCTGGCTGTCCGCAGCGGATAATACAAAAGAACGGATGCTTTCTGCATCAATCGCGGTTTCCGGGAATGTGGTCACCAGCAGAACACCATCCGTATTCGTCACACATAAATCAATTCTCGTAATATTTCTTAATTCATCAAGGGTTTTCTGTAATACCTGACTTGATACCAAATCTGCCACTTCCTTTCTCCTGGCGTATTTTACTCCAGGGTGCATCTTATCTATAACTATAGCTTATTTTTTTCTCATTGGCAACTATTTTTTGCTTCGCAAAAGGAGGGCGGTGCATATGCAAAAAGGACCGGCATCCGAACGGATGTCGATCCTTTTCTCTATGTTTGCGCATACGCGCTGATGTTCATATGGATTAGTTGGTAATGGTGATCTCTGTCTCTTTGTCGAACAGATGAACTTTCTCCATATCCAGAGCAAATTTAACGGTATCACCGCTTCTTGCAGTTGTACGAGGATCTACGCGGGCTGTCATCGGGAAGCCTTCGCAATCGAAGTACAGGTAAACTTCTGCACCTAACAGCTCGTATACGTTGATCTTGCACTCAACTACGCTGTCTTTGGAAGTTTCGATGAACATCTGAGAATCATGTACGTTCTCAGGACGGATACCCATAACAACGGTCTTTCCGTCATATCCGCCGTCGATAACAGCTTTTGCTTTGGAAGCCGGCAGTTTCATGTTGTATTTACCAACAGTAAGAGTAACGTCGTTTCCGTTAACTTTTACTTTTGCATCCAGGAAGTTCATCTGCGGAGATCCGATGAATCCTGCAACGAACAGGTTGCCCGGTGCGTTGTACAGGTTCTGCGGGGTATCTACCTGCTGAACAACTCCGTCTTTCATAACAACGATTCTGGTACCAAGTGTCATAGCCTCGGTCTGGTCATGTGTTACGTAGATGATGGTAGCGCCCAGTCTCTCATGCAGTTTGGAAATCTCGGTACGCATCTGTACACGAAGTTTTGCATCCAGGTTTGACAGAGGCTCGTCCATAAGGAATACTTTAGGATCACGTACGATGGCACGTCCCATAGCAACACGCTGTCTCTGACCACCGGAAAGAGCTTTCGGTTTACGGTCAAGCAGTTTCTCCAGGTCAAGGATTTTAGCTGCTTCTTTAACCTGTTTGTCGATCTGATCTTTCGGAACTTTTCTCAGTTTCAGACCGAATGCCATGTTATCATATACGGTCATGTGCGGATACAGAGCGTAGTTCTGGAATACCATTGCGATATCACGGTCTTTCGGCTCTACATCGTTTACTACTTTATCGTCAATTTTCAGAGTACCATCGGAGATCTCCTCAAGACCTGCGATCATACGAAGTGTTGTAGATTTACCACATCCAGATGGTCCTACGAAGATGATAAACTCTTTGTCAGCGATTTCCAGGTTGAAGTCTTTTACTGCTTCAAAACCGTTCGGATATCTTTTTGTAATGTGCTGTAAAGATAAACTTGCCATTTTTGAATCCTCCCTAAATGAACATCATGCGTTTTATTATGAGTTTTGCATTTGCATCTCTCTTGCTTATGGGACTAGTATACCTTTTCTACCCGCATTCGACCATGCCACAATTACACAAACTTTCCTCCGGCAGATTGGCAATTCTGCTTTCGGATTTTCTCGAACCGTTCTCTTCTGTCCACTTTGCACAAACAAAATGTTCACTCTTATACAAAATGACGAAACGAAAAGTTTATATTCTCTTCATTGCATTTTTCTGAAAAATTCGCTATACTTTTCTATGATGTCTGCCAGCCGGAACGTTAATCGGCGGCACACTTAATTCAACAGAAAAGAGGAACAAATTATGAGTTTTTTCAGCCTGGACAGTAAGTTCTCGCAGATTATGGGCCGTGTCTTCGACCTGATGATGCTGAACATTATTTTCCTTATTATGTGTATCCCGATTGTGACAATCGGCGCCAATTTCACAGCAATGTACTACGTCACGCTGAAGATGATCAAAAATGAGGAGACGTATATCTTCCGTACCTACTGGAAATCCTTCCGCGAAAACTTCAAGCAGGCAACTGCCATCTGGCTCATCCTGCTGGCGGTTCTGATTGTTCTGATTCTTGATCTTCTGCTGGTCATGAGAATGCCGGGTACCATCACCTACCTGCGTTTTGTTTTCCTGGTACTGATCTTTTTCGAGGCCATGGTACTTTCCTATGTATTTCCGGTACTGAGCCGCTTTGACAATACTGTAAAAAACACAATCAAGAACTCCATCCTGATGGCAATCCGCCACCTGCCGTGGACCATCATGATCCTGCTCGTCAATCTCTGTCCACTGCTGATCTATGTATTCTCCACGACAAAGATTGTCAGCTATCTGATTCTTCTGATGTTCCTTCTGGGCTTTTCCACGGTAGCGCTTGGATGCTCCTGGTTCTTTGTAAACAAAATCTTCCCATTTTATATGCCTGAGGAAGAAAAAGAGGTTCTGACACCGGAAGAAGAATCCTTGCGGGCACTGGAAGCAATGGACAGACCAAGCCCGCTGACTGAACGTTCCGATGACGCTGCTCCGGCTGAAACTACCGATGCTGCAGAAACTGCTTCGGAAGAGGAATCTGCAAGCCCGGCTGAACAGACAGAAACAGACGAAACAAACGAATAAATAAACTGCATTTCATAAACAACTCCCCGCCGAACCGCATCTGCTGCGTGTTTCCCGGCGGGGAGTTGTCGTTTTCTATTCTCTTTTATTTTTCAACACTTCTCAGGCATCCTGCTGTGCTTCCTCCTGTACCGCTTCCGGTACGATCATCGGAGGCATCGGTTTTTTCTCCTTTACAGCTTCATCAAACGTAATCGTAACCTTGAACAGGTCGCCGTCCAGATAAATGTTGAAGCTTCCATGCTGCAATACCGTCAGGTTCTTTGCGATTGAAAGACCCAGGCCGCTGCCCTCGGTGCTCCGGCTGACATCGCCGCGGATAAAACGCTCCGTCAGTTCATCTGCCTGGAAGTTCAGCGGGTTCTCGGAAATGTTCTTAATCGAGAGCTGAATCTTTCCGTCTTTTTTGATGGCATCCACATAAACCCGTGTTCCCGGCATGGCATATTTGCAGACATTTACGTACAGGTTCTCAAGCACGCGCCAGATGCGGCGGCTGTCCGCACGGATCAGAAGCGGTTCCGGCTGGAGAATACAGATCAGGTCGAGATTGCGGCCTTCGAACCGCTCCGCAAATTCTCCGTTCACCTGCTGTACCAGTTCATTCAGGTTCACGTTCATGAATTCCAGTTTAATATTTCCGGACTGATCTTCGATGCCTCGACAAGGTCCTCCGTCAGCTGTTTCAGGCGCTGTGATTTTTCGTCGAGTACGCGGATATAATCTTTCGCTTTCTCGTTTTCAATATTTTCCCGTTTCAGCAGATCGACATAATTAATAATAGAAGTAAGCGGTGTCTTGATATCGTGGGATACGTTGGTGATCAGATCCGCTTTTAAGCGCTCGCTCTTCATCTGCTCCTGCACTGCCGCTTTCATTCCCTCTCCGAGCGAATTGACAATTCCGGCAAGCTGAAGGTTGTCTTCCCCCTGCAGCTCCGTCAGGTCAATCTTGTAATCCAGATCGCCCGCAGCAATCTCTTTTAAGCCATGTTCAATCTGTTTTCTTCCGGATGCCTCGCGCAGCAGAAGAAGCAGCACTGCGGCATCCATCACCAGGGTAAGGAATACGCCGAACATTCCGAAGCCGCAGCAGAGAATGATCTGCACGCCGCAGAAAACGCAGAACATAAGGATCGTTCGCTCCGACTCCTGTCTGCCTTCATAGAAGGTTCTTCCGGCAGACACGATCCGGTGGCCGACGCAGTACAAAAACGACTGTTTCCAGACGTTGCGTGCTTTGATCCGGCGCACCAGTGAGCAGTACGGAATCAGTGTGATCAGAAATCCGGCGAGGATGCCCGATGCGGCCACCAGGCTTCGCCATGTATCTGCTTCATTTCCATAGGATCCGCTGTAGATGTAGTTTCCGTCAAAATTCTGGATATAATGAACGCCGCCATAGGAAAGTTCGATGCAGACAGCAACGATTCCAACTGCTCCCATCACAATCAGGATGGCGGCTGCAGCTGCGATTTCCGTGTACCACTGATCGAAAAAGTAAAGGCGGATTTCTTTGTTTTTTCCATTTCTTCCTGCCTGCAGTGTGAACAGGACCAGGCAGACCAGCGTTCCGATTCCGCCAACTGCAATCATCAGAAGAAGGAGCTGCATTTTCGGAAGCCACTGGCTGTAGATCTCACTGTACTGGGAGAAATAGTCGCTTGCTGCCAGATCCGGATCCAGTGCAACAAAGATCTTCTGATAATTATCTGCAATCTGATTGTTCAGCAGATAGCTTCTCGCTGCTTCCACGGCCGGGCTGTTTTTTCTTGTTGCATAAGAACGGACTTTGTCGGCACCGCCGGTCCGGTCAACAGCAAAGGCGAACGGATAGGGCGATTTCTGCGCAATGGCTGTTGTGTAACCATTTTTCCAGGAATCCACATTCGTATAGATATTTCCTTCTTTATCCTCCAGACAGTACCAGAGATTGGCATCGTCCGCATCGACGCTGATGCCGCTCTCCTGGTTTTTAAAAGCAGCAACTTCTTCCGTGACCCCGGAAAGTGTCATATACAGATCGCGGATGGATACCTTTTTCAGATTTGCCGCCGCGTACTCATAGAGGTACGTTCCCGCTTTCGTTTTCTGCGTTTCCAGGCTCATTCCCTGATCGTATAGATACAAAAACTGGGAGGAAACATCAGCAGGATCAATTTTTTTCTCTTTCAGGCTTTTCACTGCATTATCGGAAGGAAAGTAGACCTCGCCGTCCGGGGAAAAGCTGTCAAACGTCTCTGCATCTGCCGCGCTCACTTCTTCGGTGAGTGCGGCTACATCCGTCTCTTCTGTTTCCTGGCTCACGTCAGTTCCATCTTCGTATGCAAGATAGGCTTCTTTGTCAATTCCGGCATCGTTCGTCGCATAATTGTCCGCAGTATACGCTGCCACCTCATTGAGGTCTGCGCTGCTGCCGTCATCGTACATCTTGACAAGCTGGTCAATGGTGTACGTTGTACTTATCCCGCCGCTTCCCTCTCCATCGGTTGCAAAGGCACGGTAATCAATCTCTTTTGTTCCGTCGTATCGACCGTTTGTGCCGAATTTACTCATATCATTATAGTAGCTCATGACGTTATGAAGCTGCCGCTGCACCAGTGTGCCGCATGCGGTGGTTTCTTCAAACGCATACTTTTTTGCTGCCGCATTCGGCGTCAGGCCGACGCTGGAAAGCATCAGTGTCTGAATGCCCCCGAACAGCGCACTGGCGGCAAAAACGATCAGCAGAAGAAAAACGATCAGCTTCCCCGTCAGGCTGTAGAGTTTTCGTTCTTTCACAATTATTCACTCCTTATTATTGTTTCTCAATCTTATACCCAATTCCCCATACAACTTTCAGATAGCGCGGCTCCTTCGGGTTGATTTCGATTTTCTCACGGATGTGACGGATGTGGACCGCAACGGTGTTGTCCGCACCGATCGCCTCCTCGTTCCAGATGCTCTCGTAGATCTGTTCAATCGAAAATACCTTGCCTGGATTTTTTACCAGCAGCAGGAGAATATTGTATTCGATCGGGGTCAGTTTGACTGGTTCGCCCTCGACGCTGACTTCTTTTAAATCGTCGTTGACGAGAAGACCCCCGACCTGATACACATTTTCTCCGTCGTCCGCCGGAAGATTTCCAAGTTTCGTGTAGCGCCGCAGCTGAGATTTCACCCTCGCCACCAGCTCGAGCGGATTGAACGGCTTCGTCACGTAATCATCCGCGCCGATGTTCAGTCCCAGAATTTTGTCCACATCCTCTGATTTTGCGGACAGAATAATGATCGGAATACTGCTCTTTTCCCTGATTTTCAGCGTCGCACGGATGCCGTCCAGTTTCGGCATCATGACGTCGATAATCAGCAGCTGAATCTCCTCCCTCTCGAGCATCTGGATGGCCTGCATGCCGTCATATGCTTTCAGCACATGATAGCCCTCCTGGGTCAGATAAATCTCAATGGCGTCTACAATCTCTCTATCATCATCACATACTAAAATGTTGTACATTTCTTCTTTCTCCACCTTTCATTTTTTCTTTTCCGGCACTTTTTTTCCGCGCCGGACCTCCCACATGATTCAAAGATGATTGTACCGCAAATTCCCTCAAGTTGCCAGATGTCTTTTGTTTTCATCCTTACTGTACCAAAGGAATCTTTAGGTCCGCAAAGGAAAATCTTAAGTTTCTATAAAGTTTTGTCTGTGAATTCAGAGCTCAAACATTTTTTAGACAATTGCAATTATTTTCTTAGCACATCCCTGCTTGCCGTCTATGCGGATCGCAATAATTTAAAGATCATCAACGACCGGTACGGGCATGAAGAAGGGGACTTCTCCATCCGCCTTGTCGGACAGTTTCTGCAGGATTCCATCGGCAAACGCGGTGTCTGCGGACGCATCGGCGGCAATGAATTCGCATGTCTTGTTCCGTGTTCCGACGAAACAATGTCCAGGGATCTGTACCGGACGCTGCACTCCGCATTCGACATTTTTAATAGAACGAGCGAAAAAGCATATAATATTACCGTTTCCACCGGCTTTTATCTGCTTCCGAAAGACATGGATTCCACACTTCCGGAGATGCTCGCGCATGCGGATGCAATGCTTTACGAGGAGAAACAGAAACGAGATAAGAATGTTGCGAAAATTTTACCAAAATAGGAATTGATTTTTTTCTGGAAAGCAGTTAGAATACTTGAGGGATGATTTTTGAATCCTGTATTTCAAGCGAAACAGACCGGCAAAAACGGCTGTTTGATCAAAAAATTTCTAAAAAAAGGCAGGTGAACAGAATGGATAGTTGTGATTCTCATGGGCGAAGTACCAGCATAGGACGGGAACCGGAAAATATGCAGGATGACGGCCATCCTTCTGTCCTGCTTTAATCTTAAATATTTTCCCTTCTTATCCTATGAAAACCCGAAGTAAGACACATGATCCAAACCAGTTTTGAAACGTAATTCTCTGGTTCTTTTTTCGTGTGCTTTTACTGCCCTGTGAGGGTTCCAACATGCTTTTTCGCACCGACAGCACGCATGTTTTTTTCTGCTGTCAAAAAAAGAATGGAGGATAACGAAAAAATGGAAAAACGAGTACAGGATTATACCCAGGAGATCCTGGATACAATCCGCAGTAACTCTTCTCCGGCTGTCATGGGCAGCCGCCTGGAAGATTACCACGAAAATGACCTGGCAGATGTTCTGCCGCTTTTAACGGTTCCGGAGCGATGCAAACTGTACCGCATTCTGGACACGGACATGCTGTCCGATATTTTTGAGTATGCTGAATCCGACAACGTAGCCGAGTACCTCGAAGAGATGGATGTCAAAAAAGCCGCTTCCATCCTCTCCAAAATGGAGACCGATGCACTGGCCGAGGTTCTGCAGAAACTCGACAAAGCAAAGAAAAAACTTCTGATCGAACTGCTCGATCCGGAAGTACGCCACGATATTGAGATGATCGCCTCCTTCGATGAAGATGAAATCGGTAGCCGCATGACGACAAACTGCATCATCATCCGCGAGGATCTGAATGTCAAACAGGCGATGAGCAGCCTGATCGATCAGGCCGCAAAGAACGACAACATCTCTACCATCTTTGTTGTCAATGCGCAGCAGAAATTTTACGGAGCGATCGATCTGAAAAACCTGATCATCGCAAGACGCGACGAGACGCTCGAGGATCTGACCGTAACTTCTTACCCGTACGTATATGCAGAGGAGCCGATCAACGAGTGTATCGAAGAACTGAAGGATTATTCCGAGGATTCTATTCCGGTCCTCGACAATGACAACCGCCTACTCGGTGTCATCACATCATCAAACATCATCGACCTGGTTGATGATGAGATGGGTGAGGACTACGCGATGTTCGCAGGTCTGACCGCAGAGGAGGATTTAAAAGAGCCGTTAAAAGACAGTATGAAAAAACGTCTTCCATGGCTGATCATCCTGCTCGGTCTTGGCATGCTGGTTTCTTCTGTAGTCGGTATTTTCGAACAGGTTGTCACAACCCTTCCGATCATCATGACCTTCCAGTCCCTGATCCTTGACATGGCCGGAAACGTTGGTACCCAGTCCCTGGCTGTTACCATCCGTGTCCTGATGGATGAGTCCCTGACCGGAAAACAGAAATTACAGCTTGTTTTCAAGGAAATGCGCATCGGTTTCTGCAATGGTCTTCTGCTTGGTGTTCTGTCCTTTGCTGTCATCGGACTTTTCATCTTCTTATTCAAGGGAAAGACCATGATGTTCGCATTTTCCGTTTCCGCCTGCATCGGCATCGCACTGCTGCTGGCAATGCTGATTTCCAGTGCCGTCGGCACCTGCATTCCGCTGTTCTTCAAAAAGATCCACATCGATCCGGCGGTTGCTTCCGGTCCGCTCATCACGACGGTCAACGACCTTGTCGCTGTCGTTACATTCTATGGCCTGAGCTGGCTGTTCCTGATCGAGATGCTGCATCTCGCAGGCTGATCTTTTGATACGACTGAAAAATTTTTAAGAGGCAGATATCAACTTTTTCTGGTTTCGGAAAAAGCTGATATTTGCCTCTTATCTTTTCTCTTCCCTTCTTTACATTCCAAACAGAAACCGATATAATAGCAGGTAACGGTGCTTTTATGCTTTGACGTTTCACAGTGCCGCAAATATTTTGAAATGAGGGTTTTTGAAAACATGATTGTCAATCTCATCACCACAGTCTACAACTTTCTCTGGGGCGATCTTTTTACGATTCCGCTCCCGGGCGGCGGCAGTCTCGGAATCTCCCTTTTGATTCTTCTGCTGATCCCAACCGGCATCTATTTTACGATCCGGACACGTTTTCTTCCTATCCGTCTGTTCCCGGACATGATCCGTGCCCTGTCGGAAAAGAAAAATGAAAAAAGCAGCCTTTCTTCTTTTCAGACACTGATCGTTTCCACCGCAACGCGTGTCGGTATGGGAAATCTGGTCGGCGTTGTCGCTGCAGTCTCCGCCGGAGGCGCAGGTGCTGTGTTCTGGATGTGGGTGACGGCTATCATCGGCTCGTCTACCGCGTTTATCGAAGCTACGCTCGCACAGCTTCACAAAGAAGAAGATCCTCTGTACGGCGGCTACCGCGGCGGTCCTGCTACTACATTCACGATCTGGTTGAAGACCACCTCAAGAAGAAAAAACGATACGTTCTGCCGGCTGTTCTGTTTGCCATTGCCGGTCTGATCTGCTGGTGCGGTATCAGTCAGGTAATCAGCAACTCCGTGGCTTCTTCTTTTAAAAATGCATTTTCCATTCCGCCGCTTTACACCAGTATCATGCTGGTGATTCTTTCTGCAATCATCGTACTGCGGAAAAATGCAACCGTAAAGGTGCTGGATTTTATAGTTCCTGTCATGGCAGTCTGCTATTTCTTTATCACACTGTTTATCATCGCAGTCAACCTCCGTCAGATTCCTTCTGTGTTTGCACGCATTTTTGAGGAAGCCTTCGGACTTCGTCAGATGGCAGCCGGCGGTTTTGGTGCTGTTCTGATGAACGGTGTAAAGCGTGGTCTGTTTTCGAATGAAGCCGGTTCCGGCTCCGCTCCATGCGCCGCTGCCGCCGCAGAATGTGACCGCCCGGCCAAAGCAGGCCTTGTACAGGCGCTCGGCGTTTTTGTTGACACAATCGTCATCTGCAGCTGCACCGCAATGATTATGCTGCTTGCACCAAAGGATCTGATTAATGGCCTTTCCGGCATGGATCTCTTGCAGACCGCCATGCAGTATCATCTGGGAAAATTCGGTGTGATTTTCATTGCACTTACGCTGTTTTTGTTCAGCTTTTCCACGTTCCTCGGCATTTTGTTCTATGCCAGAAGCAACGTTGCCTACCTGTTCGGTGACAAGTGGTGTTTCCAGACCGCTTACAAGGTTCTTGCACTTGTAATGCTGTTTATCGGCGGTATTGCCGCATACACTTTTGTGTGGGATCTTGGTGATGTCGGCATCGGGCTGATGACAATTTTCAACATTATTGCACTGTATCCACTTGCAGGTGAGGCGCTTTCCGAGTTAAAATCATATGAGGAGTCGAAGAAATCGTAAATCCTGTGGATTGCTGTTTCGGACCGAAAAATGGGTTTTTGAAAAAGGAGGTTTTTACACATGATCATTGAACCATCAAACTACACGTATGAGACAATGCCGGACTACACAGACGCGGTAGACGGCGCCGTGGAAATTCCGGTGACCGGAGAGGAAATTGAGATCCGCTATGCGCATGAAGTTGTCTACGACGAGGCGCACAATCTTCATCTGGAAATTTTCACACCATTCCAGATGGCGCACCCGGAGCGCACTTGGCCGTGCATCACATTTATTCAGGGATCCGCCTGGATGAAACAGTATGTCTACCAGAAGGTCGGCATGATCGCCCGTCTGGCGCAGCGCGGCTACGTTGTTGCAATCGTCGAATACCGTCACAGCGGAATCGCACATTTCCCAGCGCAGATCATCGACGCAAAAAATGCGGTACGTTTTCTGCGTGCGCATGCGGAGGAATACAAGCTGAATCCATCGCAGATGTTCCTGATGGGAGATTCTTCCGGCGGACAGGTTTCTTCCGTTGCCGGCATGACCGCAAAGAGCGGAAAACTTGACGAGCCGATCAATGAGGAAAGCTGCGAGGTATGCGGTATTATCGATCTGTACGGAGCTGTTGATGTGACACTGCCGTACGGCTATCCGATAACGCTGAACCATCAGAAACCAGACAGCCCGGAGGGCATGCTGATGGGCTATGACATTACCGAGCATCTTGAGGAGGCTAAGGCAGCCTGCTCCAAAACATACGTGAACGAGGATTTCCCGCCGATGCTGATCGCACACGGCACCAAGGACACGATGGTGTTCTGCCAGCAGAGTGTCGATCTCTACCACGCATTAAAGGATGCCGGAAAAGATGTACAGCTGTATCTTCTTCGCGGCGCAGACCACGGCGGTGCCGCATTCTGGACCGAGGAAATGATTACCGTTTACGATAACTTCTTCAAAAAATGTTTGGGTGAATAACATGAGAATTGCTTACTGCGAAGATGAACCGGCGCAGCGTTCCCGGATGGAACTGCTGCTCCGCACCTTTGCGGAGCGAAAAAGGCTTCCTCTGACCGTGGAAGCCTTTTCAGACTCCGCCGCTTTTCTGTTCCAGTATCCCGGCTCGTATCCGTTTGATCTCATCTTTCTCGATATTGATCTCGGCGGAATGGACGGCATGGCGCTGGCGCGGAAAATCCGTGAAACGGACAGTGAGGTGCCGATTCTCTTTCTGACGAATCATAAAGAATATGTTTTCGAAGGATATGAGGTGCAGGCGTTCCGGTATCTCTTAAAGCCGGTGACAGAGGATACACTGTTTCCGCTGCTCGAGGAGCTGCAGGCGATGCGCGGACAGGAAAAGCCGCATCTGCTGCTTTCACTTGGCGGGGAGACGCAGAAGCTGTTTCTCTCCGACCTGCTTTTTGTGGAATCCGATAATCATTATCTGACGCTGCATACAGCCGCCGGAATGGAAACTTTTAAGAAAAATCTGTCGGAGTTCCGCGAAGAACTTTCTGCCGCATGGCAGGCTTCTGGTGAGACGGGGGAATGTTTTGCGGCCGCACACCGGAGTTATCTTGTGAATCTCGCTCATGTGGAGCGGATCACGCGGACGGAATGTCTCTTGTCGGACGGAACAAAAATTCCGGTCAGCCGCGGATGCTATGCATCACTCAACCATGCGTTCCTGCAGTTTTACCGGCCGAATGCGTTTTAAAGGTTTTGCATTTTTTAATTTCCAATTCCGAACGAACCGAGGTGATGTTTCATGGCGCACATTCCATTTTTATCCCATTATCTGGAACGCAAAAATATCGAATACCAGAACCAGCTTCTCGCCCGCCAGGTCGAGGAAGTGCAGAATATCTATCTGACAATGCGCGGCTGGCGCCATGATTACCACAATCATCTGCAGTCAATGAAGGCATATGTTGAGATGGGACAGTATGATAAGCTGCAGGAATATCTCGGGCTGCTCGAAAATGATCTCGATCAGGTCAACCAGCTCTGCGACTCGGGGAATGTGAATCTCGATGCGATTTTAAATTCCAAAATTTCACTCGCCGAAAAGAACGGCATCCGCGTGGATTACAAGGCAGCCTGCCCGGCCAATCTTACGGTGAGTGATATTGATCTCTGCGCGCTGATCGGAAATCTGATTGACAATGCGGTGGAAGCATGCGAGGGCCTTGCGGATCCCTATATCCGGCTTTATATTGGTGTGCTGAAAAACCAGCTGTATATTTCCGTTACGAATGCAACAAAGGATACTGTGCGGAAGCTGGACAGCGAGTATATCACCACGAAGCGCGGAAATCACGGGCATGGGCTGAAACGGATCAATCTTGTTGTGGAAAAGTACGAAGGATATATCAACCGGCAGAACGAGCCCGGCGTTTTCGTGACGGAGATTATGCTGCCGCTGTAAAAAGCTCTTTCCAGAATTTTTTGATTTTGTCCGATGATTCTACAGAAAAATTTTGCAGAACGTGAACACTTTTTTTGCTGTTCGCGTTCTTTTTTGTTCCATTTACGTACTTTTCCCCCGTGTTTT
Source organism: Blautia sp. AF34-10 (assembly GCF_003477865.1). Taxonomy (NCBI): domain Bacteria; kingdom Bacillati; phylum Bacillota; class Clostridia; order Lachnospirales; family Lachnospiraceae; genus Blautia; species Blautia sp. AF34-10. The sequence continues at coordinate 32,318 of NZ_QUED01000019.1, read as the reverse complement.
GCATGAATATGGTAGGATAACTACAGTTCACGAAAGACATGTGACAGAGGAGGTCTTTATGTATTCATTATGGTCTAACTACATTTATATTCATCGGGAGCTGTGGCATTACAGCAAAAAGCCGTTTCTCTTTCAGGCACTCGAAATCGTCTCACAGGTGCTCACCGGCTTTTTCGGGATTCTGCTTCCTGCCGGGATTCTCCTGTTTCTGGAACAGAGCAGCGGCTTTTCCGGATTTGCACTTGGAACGCTCGTTCTCTTTCTTTGCTATGCCGTTGTTTTTGTCAGCCACACCTTTCTGCAATCGCGGAACGCCTGGCAGTATACCGAATTCCGGACCGGCTTTTTTACGCGCCGCCTTCTCTGTCATTTCATGCAGATAGATTATGCGGTTCTGACAGAACCAAAAACGCTGCAGCTCGCCGAAAAAGCCGTCGGAGCCATCTGCAGCAACTGGGTCGGCGTGGAAGGCATGTTCCGATACGATGTCACAATTTATTCTTCGTTTCTTGGGCTGATTCTCTACGCAGGACTGATCGGAACCGTCCATCCGGCTATCATTCTTCTGCTGCTTGTGCTCTCGGTTCTGCAGTTTCTCAGCTACCGCCGCGCGGCTTCTTACGAAGTCCGCCGCAGAGACGATCTGTCTGAAATTGAAGTATCGCAGCGCTATTTCCAGAAACAGTCGTACAACACATCCGCCGGAAAGGATATCCGTCTGTATCAGCTGAACGGATGGCTCGATGGTGTTTATCGCCAGCTCAACAAGCGGTATCAGAAAATTCTGTTCCGCATCCGCAGCGCCTACTTTGCAAATGATCTGCTGACACTTACACTACAGCTTCTGCGCGACGGAATCTGCTATGGCTTTCTGATTTACCGTCTATCCCACGGCACGATGACCGTATCCGGCTTTGTGCTTGCGCTCGGTGCCGTCTCCGGTTTTTCTTCATATTTTAACGAGATCACCGCCGCGCTCTCCAAATCCGTGCTCTGTCTCGAGCAGATCCGCTGGATGCGGGAATTCTTCGATCTCCCGTTCCCTGCAGGCCACACGCTGCCGTTCCGGCCGGAACTTGCGGAAGAAAAACCGCTGGAAATCTGCTTTTCCCACGTCTCGTTTTCCCATCCGGGCGGCGATAAAAGGATCCTCGATGATGTCAGTTTTACACTCCATGCGGGCGAGCATACGGCACTTGTCGGCATCAACGGCGCCGGAAAATCCACCATTGTCAAGCTGATCTGCGGGCTATATCAGCCAACGGAAGGGAATATCACCATCAACGGCATTCCCCTTGGCAGTCTGAATCCGGCACAGTATTACAAAGCAATCGCGGCGGTCTTTCAGGACCCGTTTGCACTCTCGTTTTCGATTGCAGAAAATGTGAGCTGCTCCCCACTGGAAGAGACCGATCGTAACCGTTGCCGAGAAGCACTCATCCGCGCCGGACTCTGGGAAAAAATTGCAAGTCTGCCGCAGAAAGAAGAAACCTATCTTGGCAAGGATATGGCGGACGACGGCATTACGCTTTCCGGCGGTGAAATGCAAAAACTGATGATGGCGCGGGCACTCTATAAAAATTGCCATCTGCTCCTGCTCGATGAGCCGACGGCTGCGCTCGATGCAATCTCGGAAAATAAAATGTACGAAACCTACAGCACACTGCTGAAAAATAAGACTGCGCTTTTCATCTCGCACCGTCTTGCATCGACACGCTTCTGCGATACGATCCTGTTTCTCGAAAACGGAAAGATCAAAGAATGCGGAACCCACGATGAGCTGATTGCCCTTGGCGGATCGTATGCGCATATGTTTGAGGTGCAGAGCCAGTATTATCAGGAAACGGAGGAAGATATCTGATGAAAATGAAAGAACGGTTTCATGCCATCTGCCGCTTTTTAACTATGGTGAGCCAGGGCAATCACCGCGTGCTGTTCTGGCTTCTCGGAAGCGCTTTTGCAGCTGCAACGCTGCCGTATCTCTCCTTGTTTTTCTCGGCGCGAATTTTGAATTTACTGCTTGCAAAGTCGTACCGCGCCTGTCTGTATACTGTTGTCGTCTTTCTGCTTACGCAGTATGGGCTGGGATTGTTTGAAAAAATCTGCCGTCAGTATCTCGACGGCCAAAAAGAACTCTGTCTTGCACGCACGGAACAGAAAATCACCGCAAAGGCGCTGGAGCTGGAGTTTGAGAAATTCGAAAAACAGAGACGATGGATGCCATCCGGCGCACCAACGTCTCCTCCATGGGATCGGGAAATGTGGGTGACCAGCTCATTGTCATTCATACGCTGATCACTTCCCTGCTCTCGGTTCTCTATGCCCTGTTTTTCCTGCTCCGTCTGTTTCTTCTGTCCGACAGCAGCAGGAATAACTTTTTCACCTCGTCGTTTTCGATGCTTGCACTGCTCCTGCTCTGTGGTGTGCAGCTTGCACTTTCCTCCCGCATCAACCGCAGGAGTACGCAGAAAAAGATAGAGCTGAACCAGGGCAACGACCATTCCAACTCGGTTGCCAATTATCTCGTTAATGTGATGCTTGAAGAACGGCGCGCGGACGATATCCGCATCGGTCATCTCGATCATTTTCTCGACGTACAGTTTGGAAAAGCCATGGAACACTTTCTGCCGATGTACCTCGACTTCGCCCGCTTCTCCGCCATCACAGACGGAAAAAACGCGCTGCTTTCGCTCCTTTCCAATTTCGCTGCGTACCTTGTGATCGGCGCCAGGGCTCTGTACGGCGTTCTCCCCATTGGGGATGTTCTTCTGTATGCCGGTTCCGTGACACGCGCCATGAGTGATCTTCAGACATTTCTCGCAACCGGATCGGAGTTCGACTATATCAATTCCTATCTCTCGACCTATGAGGATTTCATTGCGCAGCCGTCTATGGCCTACGACGGTACACTGCCGATTGAGAAACGCGACGACGGCCAGTACGAATTTGCGTTCCACGATGTCTCATTCTCTTATCCCGGTACGAATATTCCGGTACTCGAACATGTGACACTGTCCTTTGCCGTCGGCGAAAAAACCGCCCTCGTTGGCCGTAACGGAGCCGGAAAGACAACACTCATCAAGCTGCTCTGCCGCCTGTATGAGCCAACTTCAGGTTACATCACCCTGAATGGCATTGACATCCGCAAATATAGCTACAAAGAGTACACGCAGGCATTCTCCGTCGTTTTCCAGGATTTCCACCTGTTTTCCCTCCCGCTCGACGAAAACATCGCCGCCGGAACCGAGATTGATGAAGCTGCTTTGCAATCCTCTCTTGCAAAAGTCGGTCTCACCGACCGTGTACAGCAACTCCCGCAGGGCGTCCGCACCCGCCTTTACAACAACAACGGCTCCGGTGTCGACCTTTCCGGCGGCGAGGCCCAGCGCACCGCCATCGCCCGCGCCCTCTACAAGGATGCCCCGTTCGTCATCCTCGACGAGCCGACCGCAGCCCTCGACCCGATCGCTGAGGCCGAAATCTACAAACAGTTCAGCCAGATGACCGCCGGTAAAACGGCTGTCTACATCTCCCACCGCATGAGCAGCTGCAAATTCTGCGACCGCATCATCGTCCTCGACCACGGCCGCATCGCCGAAGACGGAACCCACGACACCCTCCTCGCAAACCACGGCATCTACGCCAATCTTTACGAAACCCAGGCCCAATACTACACCTGAGTCCTCACCCTCCCGTCCCCCACAACGTAAATGGGAGTCAGAAAAACACAACCCCTGGCAGTTCGTGCTAAGAACTTCCAGGGGTTGTGTTTTTCTGGCTCCCCTCCACTTATTTCAGGAATGCAAACGGCTCCTCATCATGAATAAAATGCATCAGATGATACGAGCACATAATCGCTACATTCTCTTCTCTGAGGATTCTCTTTGCCTCCTCACGGTCCGCCAAGACAACCTCAATAACTTCGCTCTCCTCCAAGTATTTCCGGCTGATCTCACCCTCACACCAGCCGTAAACTGCGGAGCATGCCTCGTCTGTCATTCCAATGGTTGTGAAGAACGGTTTTTCATAACACGGATCTACTTTTAACGGGTGGAACGTAAGCCCCGTCTCCTCGTGCATCTCACGCACTGCCGCTTCGTGGAACTCCTCACCTGATTCTACGAGGCCTGCCGGAAATTCGTAGATGTAGTCGTCAATGGAAACACGGTACTGGCGAACCAGAACGATTTTATCGCGCTTCTCCCCGTACAGACTGTACATCAGCACGCCGTCCGGCGTATTCTTCTTCGTCTTGATCTTCAGCGCTTCCATCGTTTTCGCGCGCGAAGCAACATAGTAACGGAACAGGTGATCCACCTTGTTCTTCCCTTCCACCAGATAAAGATTTACATATGGATTCTCCGTCTGTTTCGTAATTTTTTCAATCTTCGGCATGGTATCGCTCCCCCTTCTTTACGCATCAAAATCAGCCTCAAACACGCCCTCCGGGGTGCGCATCGTCAGCACGCCGAGGTTGAATTCATCATCCATCACCGTGATGTGGTACTCGAAAATCACATCATCATCAAATTTCGATAATACCACATAGGAACCGTTCTCTTTTCCCTCGATCTGGTCGCAGATGTCATCGTAAACATCGCTTCCCGAAATCGGCCGCGGATAGCCGGATTCTTTAATTTTCTTTTCAATCATTTCATATAATTCGTTCATGTTCTGCCCTCGTTTTTCTTTTTATCGGTTATGTTTCATTGTACCACGAAAAGACCCGCGGGGACAATCCATTGCGGCGATTCACCGTGAACTTTTTTTATTTTCATACATCTTCTGGTCCGCCTGTTTCATGATGACGGATTCCGAGATTTCCATGTTTTCCCGGACCATTCCGCCGACGGTGCCGTTGATTCTGTTGTACGCCGTCATGATGCCCTCTGCACCGCTCTCCTCAATACATCTGCGGAACGGCTCGAGATACAGCTCATATTTATTCCGCGGGTCAATCGAAGAGTTCTTCCAGCCGCGGCCGACCTCGGTGTTGTTTCCATAGAAGTGTTTCAGGGTTGATGCACAGCGCAGATATTTTGGATCGTCGCCCTGCATTCCCTCGATGTAAGCGCCGGCCATTTTTCCGGTCAGCACAGGGTCCTCGCCGTAGCCCTCCTCGTTTCTTCCCCATCTCGGATCACGCTCGAGGTCAACGGTCGGTGCCCAGCGGCTGCGGGAAGGATGTCGTCACGTCCGGCTTTCCTTTACGATCTCAACCGCCTCTTTCACCAGCTCTTCAATGCGGTCGAATTCGTTGTTTTCAATCATCATATTTTTTACCATCCAGCTTCCGCCGCATGCTGCGATGCGGTCGTATGCCAGGTATTCTCTTACATTCTGCGGGTTGATGCCGCCGGTCGGCATGAATTTCATCATGGTGTACGGTGCTGCGATGGCACGGATGTATTTCAGTCCGCCTGCCGGTTCTGCCGGGAAGAATTTCACCATGGTGAGCCCAAGACCGATCGCCTGCTCCATCTCAGTCGGGGTCACGATGCCCGGGATCACTGGTACTTCGTGTGCCTGGCACCATTTTACTACCTCCGGGTTGAGGCCCGGGCTGACGATAAATTTTGCTCCGGCTTTCACGGCGCAGTCCGCCTGCTCGATTGTGAGCACAGTTCCGGCTCCCACCAGCATCTCCGGGAATTTTTCGCTCATAATGCGGATGGATTCTTCTGCCGCATCGGTGCGGAAGGTCACTTCGGCGCAGGCAAGTCCGCCCTTGCAGAGAGCTTCGGCAAGCGGCTCTGCTTTTGCTGCATCCTGTAAAACGACAACCGGCACAATGCCGTATGTTCCAAGCTGTTCGAGAATCTGATTCATGATAGCTGTTCCTCCGTTTTGATCTTTATCTGAAAATTATTCTGCATTCTGTTTTTATTTTATTCCCTTGTATCATAACCGGACAGGTTATTTTTTTCTATTGTGCGGATTGCCGAATACATTGTAAAACTTGCTGTTTTGTGATATGCTGGGAATTGTTGTTATGGTTCAAAAATATCATTTTTTTGCAAGGATGCTTTTATTATGAAAGAAAAACTGCAGACGAAATTTGCCACCCGGCAGTACATGATTTCGGATACGTTTGAGTTATACTATTACAGCACCGACGATGTGCCCGGCGTAAAAGAACATACGCATACGCATTATGAGTTCTATCTCTTTCTCGAAGGGGCGATCTCACTGGAAATCGACGGAGTGCTCTACACACCGACGCCCGGCGATCTTCTTCTGATTCCGCCCGGCGTGCCGCATCATCTGGTGATGCACGACCTGTCTGTGCCGTACCGCCGCTTTGTGTTCTGGGTCAGCGCCGCTTTTGCAGAACAGCTCCGCGCCCGTTCCGCCGACTACGTTTACCTGATGGAATACGCTGCCGAAAATCAGAAATATCTGTTCCCGCTCGATTCCGTCGAGTTCAACACGATCCAGTACCGCACCATCCGACTGATTGAGGAAATGCGGTCCGATCATTTTGGAAAAGAGACGCAGATTTTTCTCTACGTCAGCGACCTGCTGATGCAGATCAACCGCACGGTGTATGAACAGCACCACCCGCTCACCCGGAAGGCGCAGCTTTCGCTGTATGAACAGCTCTGTTTCTATATTGATGAGCACCTGTCCGAGGATCTGTCGCTCGAACGGCTGGCGGCGGAACTTTTTGTGAGCAAATATCACATTGCACACGTTTTCAAGGATGAAATCGGCATGTCGATCCACCAGTACATTTCCAAAAAGCGGCTGGCAAGGTGCCGTGAAGCGCTGCTCGGCGATGTACCGGTCACGAAGGTGTATCTGCTGTTCGGATTTCACGACTATTCGAGTTTTTACCGCGCGTTTAAAAAAGAGTACGGGATCTCGCCGAAGGATTTTAAAGAACTGCATACCGTTACCAGCGATTAACACGGTCGTTCCAAATGCACTGTTCACTTTGTACTTTTCAGGAGGATTTTTAATATGTTTCAGATGTGGGGAAAATTAGTGGAAAACAATCATATTCTTCAGGATCTTACCGTCTGCATCGACGATGAGGATACCAGAACGCACAAGGTCTTCCGTGCGCTCGATGAAATCTGTGATGCCTGGATCTGGCGAAGCCGATCTGGCTCGATACGAATATTTCGGAGTTTAAACGGAGATCGAAAACGCGGTTCACACAGGATAATTTTATTGAATCGCTGGAGTTTGATTATCTGGAAATTCAGATTACAGAGGAATAATGTTCTCTCGTTTTTGCAGCGAATAAAGCAAATGCAAAAGCCGGGCATCCGGCGGAACTTGGGAGCGGCTGTTCTTACAGTCCCCTCTGCGGTTCCGTCGGATGTCCGGCTCTTTTTATGTATTTTGTCCCTGGCTTTGTACCCCTTTTATACCACGCGGTTTTCCATGCCGCCTTCCAGGTACGAAGCAATATTTTTCTGCACCAGTCCGATCAGGCGCGTGCGGGCTTCCTTCGATGCCCAGGCGATGTGCGGCGTAATGTACAGGCGGTCATCGTCCGCCATTTTCAGCAACGGACTGTCACTGCGGATCGGCTCGCTGGAAAGTACATCGAGCGCTGCTCCGGCGATCAGGCCCTCGCGCAGGGCACAGCAGAGGTCACGCTCATTCACGATCGAGCCGCGGCCGACGTTGATCAGAATTGCGTTCCGCTTCATGTTGGCAAACGTTTCGATATTCATCAGGTTCTCGGTCGCCTCATTTAACGGGGCGTGGATGGAAACCACATCAGAATCCTTCAGCAGACGATAGAGATCGACCCGCTCGTAGTCCGGATCGTCGTGTGCACCGGAGGTGGAGTAATAGATCACACGGCAGCCGAATGCCTGTGCAATCGAAGCCACTTTTCTGCCGATCGCGCCAAGGCCGATGATGCCCCACGTCTTGCCCTCCAGCTCGGTGAACGGTCTGTCCATGCAGGTGAAAAGACTGCTGGCGGCGTAGCTGCCGTTTTTTACGTAATCATCGTAATAACGGAGTTTTTCTGCCAGATAGAAGTACATCGCAAAGGTGTGCTGGGCCACGCTGACGGTGGAATAGCCGGCGACGTTCGTCACGGCGATGTTGTGGCGCTTCACATAATCGAGATCGATGTTGTTGATGCCGGTTGCGGTGACGCAGATCAGTTTCAGGTTCTCCGCGCCGGACAGGGTGCGGCTGCACATGCGCACCTTGTTGCAGATGACAATATCCGCCTCCCGCACACGCTCCGGGCATTCCTCCTCCGTTGTTTTTTCATATACTGTCACTTCTCCAAAACGGGAAAAGCCGGACAGATCCATGTCCTTTCCCAGTGACTCTGCCTCAAGAATTACAAGTCTCATGTTGGTTCCTCCTTTTGCAGATGATGATTCTGCTTTATCCGGGAAAGCAGTGCCGCCTGTCTGTTTTGAAAGACAGCACTGCCTGAAATATTTTTATCTTAGATACCTGCGGACTGCCGATTCGGAAATATGGTCATGTCGATATGCCATGCTCCCCGGCCTGATCCCCTGGTATTTACACGTATTCGCTGATAATTTCCCTCATCAGCTTCTCTTCCTCGGGCGTCAGCATTCCGGCAAACCTGCTCTCGGCCGCGGCGGTCTGGCGGATGCCCTCCCTGACTTTCGAAATCCTCGCTTCTTTTTCCGGGTCTGCGAACAGTTCATTCCGCTCTTTGGCGGACTCGCTTCCCGCAGTCTGCGGTTTTGCTTTCGCCGCTCCGGTTCCTGCCTGTGCCATGGTTTCCGCCTGCACCGGCTGCCGTTCGGTCTGCTGTACGGTTTCCAGCACCGCACTCTGTTTCGTCGCTGCAAACTCATTTTCCAGATAGTCTGTCCAGCCGTTCAGCAGAATTTCCTCTTTTCCGCCGAAATCCAGACAGAGCCGGAAAAAGACAAGGCCTCCGGCGAGCGCGGTGCCCGTTCCGAGGTAGCGCATCAGCTCCGCCTCTCCATAACGGTATCGGTAGATCGCCCACAGCGAAAGAATCGACAGTGCCAGAACCGTGAGGATCATATTCTGGCTTCCGCGCAGAAGCGTCGGGACTGCCATTCCCGCTGACCTGCCCTGTGCAATCTGGCTGCGCATAAACGCCCCGGCATTCGAAAAGGGATGCGCTTTTCTCTGACACGTTTCCAGCACCGACCTGGTCCATTTCGACTTTGGTTCCTTCAGCCTTCCGAGATCGCGGATGGCCCGGGTGTAGAAACGGTTATTCCAGAACAGGCACCACACACCGGCGATTCCTGCTGCTATCATTGCGTATAAGAACACATTTTGTTTCACACAAAACTCCAGCATTCTTATTCCCCCTGATGATTTTTGAATTTGCCTGTCATGATCATATGCCGGTGCTTCCGTTGCGGTGCATCGGCGGATGCCGCGGCAGAATTTGCGCGCACAGGATTCTTCCGCTGGCATATCGGACAGAAGGACGTCTCCTCCTCCGATGTGCCACAGTATAGCACTGCCGGAAAAATTTGGAAACAAAAAACGTTCGTCAAATTCTTTGTGATTCTGTGCTTTTTCGCGTGAATTTTTATTTTTCGTTCCTTCAGGGGACTGCTTTCGTGCCGGTTCGCGTGGTTTCGCTGGTTTTCGCCTGCCCGTTTGTCGATTTTTTCTTCTTGCTTTTTTTAGATTACAGGCGTTTTACCATTTCCTGCAGCAGGTTGACACAGTGGCGGGCTGCCTCGCTCTCAAAGGTCGGGTAGTCCATTGTTGCGCTGTCGTCTGCTTTGTCGGAGATGGCGCGGAGTACGACGTATGGAATCTTGTTCAGATAAGCGCCCTGCGCAATCGCAGCGCCCTCCATCTCGGCGCAGGAACCGTTGAATTCCTCGATCAGACGGTTTTTCACTTCTTTGCTGGAAATAAACTGGTCACCGCTGACCACGCGTCCGCGGAATACCTGGATTTCCGGATTGACTTCCTTGCAGACTTCCTCTGCCACCTCTGCGAGGTGCTCGTCTGCCTGGAAGCTTAAAACACCCATCTGCGGAATCTCGCCGAGCGGGTATCCGAAGATGCGCACATCCATGTCGTGCTGAACAGCATCGGTCGAAATGACGATATCGCCGATGTTGATTTCATTCCGCAGGGAGCCTGCAATTCCGGTGTTGATGACACAGTCCACGCCGTAATCATCTACAAGAATCTGGGTGCAGATACCGGCATTTACTTTGCCGATTCCGCTGCGCACAACAACCACTTCTTTTCCGTTCAGGTAACCGTGGTTGAACTCCATGGATGCTTTCGTGCGGATTGTAACATCCGTCATCATTTCCTTTAAGCTTGCAACTTCAACTTCCATTGCACCGATAATTCCGATTAACTTCATGTTTATGATATCCTCCAATAACTTTACATGTACTCTCCGATTCTTTCTGTTCTTGCTTTTATGAAATCATTTTTGTCAGCGGTCAGCCGCTAAAGTAAGAACGGAAAACTCCGGGAGTCCATTTTCTTTTCCTTCTGGTTTCTTTGTAATTCCTGTTACAGTATACAATAAATTTGGGATCTGTGGTATCTTTTTTCTTTGCTGTTTTCGTAATCTATGATATAATAGCAGGAACCGAAGAATTATCGTGGCTGAAGTTCACGATAATGTTCTAATTTTTTATTCACAAAGGAGGATCCTATCGATGGAATATACAACAAAAGGTACCTGTTCCAGAAAAATTCTGTTTGAGGTAGAAGACGGTAAAGTACACAACGTACAGTTCGTAGGCGGATGCAACGGAAACACACAGGGTGTTGCAAGACTCGTTGAGGGCATGGACGTAAACGAAGCCATCTCCCGCATGAAAGGCATCGACTGCAACGGACGCGGAACATCATGTCCAGACCAGCTTGCAAAAGCGCTGGAACAGGCTATCCAGAAATAACTTTTTTTACGCTTGCTCTTTTTTATTATAATAACTCCCCGGGGAATGCTCACCCCGGGGAGTTTGTAATTTATCCACTTCTGTTTTTTCTTTTCTGATGCAGCACAGCTTCCCTGCCGCCTGCTTTCTTCCGGTTTTTCTTCTATATTAATAGCACAGTCTTTCTTCCAGCCACCGGACTGCTTTATCTGTCCCATTTGTCGCAGAGACTGTTGATCTGGTCAGCAAATTTCGAAAGGTCTTTGTTAGCACCGCCTTTGTTTCTTGTAATGACGGTGAGCAGCCGCTGACCAGCCGCAACGAGGCGGTCGAAGACGGCATTTCCGCTGCTTCTCGTGCGCAGGGTTCCTGCATTTGCGGCACTTTCTTTCTGGATCGGAATGCCGACAGTTTTCTCGATAAATTCATTTTCTTTCAGATCAAATACGGTTCCGGAGAACGGAGCCATCGCCGGGTAGCGGAATTCGTCCCACAGTTTTTCTGCAAAAATTTCCGTCACTTTATCTTCGCCGTGCGTTACGAAAACGCGGTCCGGTTTTGCCCGCAGACTGCCCGCCCATTTGAGCAGTCCTTCCTGATCTGCGTGGCCGCTCATGCCCGGGAACTGGATGATGTGCGCGTTCACATGAACCTCTTCCTGGAACAGTTTCACCTCCTTCGCGCCTCCGATCAGCGCCCGTCCCAGTGTACCGACGGCCTGATAGCCGACGAAGAGAACCGTACTCTCCTGCCGCCAGAGGTTGTGCTTCAGATGATGCTTGATTCGTCCTGCATCGCACATACCGCTCGCGGATATGATGACCTTCGGGGTTTCGTTGAAGTTGATGGCTTTCGACTCATCGGATGTAATCGAGAGCTTTAAGCCCGGAAACAGAATCGGATTAATGCCCTGCGCAAGGAGCGCAGCTGCATCGGAATCGTAGCACTCTTTCTGATGATCGCGGAAAATATTGGTTGCCTCAACGGCAAGCGGACTGTCCACGTAAACCGGGAATTCGCCGTGGCCGTGAACCAGATGTTCTGCCTTAATTTCACGAATAAAGTACAGCATCTCCTGCGTTCTTCCAACAGCAAACGACGGGATCACGAGGTTGCCGCCGCGGTCGAGCGTTTCCTGAATGATTTTTGCCAGCTCCGGTACATAATCCGGTTTCGGACCGTGGCTCCGGTCACCGTAGGTGGATTCCATAATCACGTAATCAGCGCTCTCTGGGTACTCCGGGTCGTTGATCAGCGGCTGATGGATATTTCCGATATCGCCGGAGAAGAGCAGTTTTTTCGTCACACCGTCCTCTGTCAGCCACAGCTCAATGGATGCGGAGCCGAGCAGATGACCGGCATCGAGGAAACGGATCTGAATGCCGTCCGATAGTGTCACACGCTGATGATACGGAATGCCCTCCAGTAAGCGGATCACGCCGAGGGCATCCTCCATGTGTATGGTGTGACGTAATCTTCTTTTCCCGCCCGGCGGTTCTTGCGGTTCCGCCACTCGGCCTCGGCAAGCTGAATGTGTGCGCTGTCCCGGAGCATGATGTCCGAAAGCGCTACCGTCGCCGGAGTCATATAGATTGGGCCGCGGAAGCCGTGCGCATACAACAGCGGCAGATTTCCGGTGTGATCGATGTGCGCGTGCGTGATCAATACAAAATCAAGCTGGGATGCCGGGACCGGAATTGGTTTGTTTTCGTAAATATTCGGTCCCTGTTCCATACCGCAGTCCACTAAAAACTTCTTTCCGGCAGCCTCCAGATAATAACAACTGCCCGTCACTTCATGTGTTGCTCCAAGAAATGTAAGACGCATAAGATGCCTCCTGTTCTCCCGTTTTGTTCGGGGACAAAATGTTGTCACTACGGGTCAAAACACGCGTTATGCGTTTGGCCCGTTATCGCGGCCAGCAGTCATCAAGTTCTCATGCCAGCATGGTCTTTGACGCGTTGTCCGCGAAAATAATCTGAAATTTCCTTTGTATTTTATGCTTATTCTCTCTTTTTTGATTATTATAGCATAATATCTGGCGGATTCCAACGGAATTTTAAGGCAGATTACACAACAATCTTGATATTTTTGTTCAATTATGGGCATCGGCTTGTAGAAGCGTACAGAAAAGAGGCACCGGTATTCCTGCAGTAATACCGATGCCTCACTTATCGGGGTCAGCCGATGTTCCGTATGATCACTCACACGCTGAACATAGTAACACATGATGACTCAGATCTGTGTTGTGGTTGGAAAAAGGAATTTCGACGCGTTGAAATCCTGAAAGATCTGCGTTTTCGTCTTAATATATTCATTGTTATAAGGTTTCTATAGGGGACTGGCCCCGAAAGGGGATGAGGGAGTGTAAACTGAGCTGGGTTAGAAATTTTGTCCGTTCGTTTACGCTACCTCTTTTGCGCTTATATTGCAGCTAATTACTTACGTTATGTAGAAACTTTCACTAGCCAATGTAAATACCGTCCGTTACACTACCACCATTTTCGATCACACCATTTTTTGTACATGAATGATAGCCTCTCAAACGATAATAATAACCTTTTTCCACTTTGACCTGTTTACTCATATACACTGAATTAGTATTATACTCAACATTTTCCCACTTTTGATAACTGTAAAAATTTCCGTTTCCATTCGAACGCTCCAAATACACATTCAGCTTTACAGTGTTACAACTTACATTGCATTCCGTTCCGCCAAATATTCCTACATAGCCACCTCCGTTGTTAGTAATTCTTACAGTTCCTTGATGCAAATACGTACTTCTTGCTACGCTTAAATATTCTCCACTCGATTCCAATTTATCCGTTAAAATAGATCCATCTATCGTCTGACCTAAATAATCCAGTGTTTCGGCTTGTACATTTACAGCATTCAATGACATGGTTAAAGCGAACAAAGCACAAAAGAGTAAGTTTTTTAAATTCATAACCTTTTTCATACTTCCTCTTTCCCCTCGTCTTCACCTACATCTTATATACGCACACTTTTTATAATAATTACAAATTATACTGCATTTCATTTAAAATCTTCATCAATTCTTCTTTATCAATTTGTCCACTTAGTTCATAGTAGGCATCTCTATAACACCATTTTGCATAATAATTTTCTTCATCGTTTTCAGAGATTGTTCCCATTTCAATATCTAATACACTATCAAGCGTTTCCACCTGAATCTTTTCTCTATCCTGCCAATCACTTTGTGATAAATCATTATCATTTGCTGACAATCGAAAATAAATTTCTTTTTCTCGATAATGATATTGTATTATTGCTAATTTTGTTTCTTTAGATATATATGTTCTACTATACTCCATTCCCGCTGGAATATAATAAAGTTCTGGAACCGCAATATGTAAAACATTCCTGATCTCTTGAGTTGCTTCCTCAAAACTTCCCGCTGAATATTCTCTATCTTCTCCATTATTCATCTTAGCCACATCACCCGTATTTCTTACTCCATTAATCGTCTCCACCAACCGAATCCGATTCGCCTCGCTCGTCATACTCGCTCCAAAAACGCACGCCCCCACAACCAACACAACACCAGCTGCCTTTGCCGTCCGTACCCAGTGTTTTGTTGTTTTCGCTCTCTTCGCAATCTTCTTCTGTCTCTCCGCCTGCTTTTCGCGTTCTGCCTTTCTCTCCACGATCTGGCGGCGGATCTCCAGTGTTTTTTCTGTCGGGTTGCCTTCCGCGTCCGCGAGTCCTTCCTTCTGGAGTCGCTGCTGGAAGCGCTCGTACATTGCGTTCAGTTCTTCCTCTGAAAGTGCAGGCGCAGCCTCCGGCTCCTGTTCTGTTGCTGTGTTTCCTTCCTCTGCCTTTACAACTGCCGATTCCCCTTCCACCGTTTTCGAATCCGCAGCCATTTTTTCTTCCATCGTCTGCTCCAGTTTCTTTTTCAGCTGTTCTTCTTTTTCTATCTTTTTCATCTTCTTCCGTTCCTCGGCATTTTCCATGTTGTAACCGCTCTTGACTTTTTTTCTTCTTGAGGGGATAATAAAAGCCAAATGATATTATCAAATTCCAGGGAGGAATTCTCATGAAGCATATTGTTCTGACAGGCGGAGGTACCGCCGGCCATGTTACCCCGAATATTGCCCTGATTCCAAAATTAAAGGAAGCAGGTTATAAAATCTCTTATATCGGTTCCTACGACGGTATGGAGCGCAAGCTGATCGAAGATCTCGGCATTCCGTATTACGGAATTTCATCCGGAAAGCTGCGCCGCTACTTCGATCCGAAAAACTTTTCCGATCCATTCCGCGTCGTAAAAGGCTACTTTGAAGCAAAAAAACTGCTCAAAAAGCTGAAACCAAACGTTGTCTTCTCCAAAGGCGGCTTCGTTTCGGTACCGGTTGTCCTTGCCGCCAAAGCATGTAAAGTCCCGGCGCTCATCCACGAATCGGATATGACGCCTGGTCTGGCAAATAAACTGTGTATTCCGTCCGCTGCAAAGGTCTGCTGTAATTTCCCGGAAACAGTCAAATGTCTCCCGGAAAACAAAGCCGTTCTGACCGGAACGCCCATCCGCCAGGAACTGCTGTCCGGCGATGCACGGGAAGGTCTGAAGTTCTGCGGCTTCACTGCCGTAAAACCGGTTATTCTCGTCATCGGAGGAAGCCTTGGTTCCGTCGCTGTCAATCATGCGGTCCGTTCTATTTTACCAGAACTTCTGAAAGATTTCCAGGTGATTCATCTCTGCGGTAAAGATAAACTGGATGCATCCTTAAATGGTACCGAAGGTTACGTTCAGTTCGAGTACATCAAAGATGAGCTCCCGGATCTCTTCGCCGCAGCAGATCTGATCATCTCCCGCGCCGGCGCAAATGCGATCTGCGAAATCAGTGCTCTGGCAAAACCAAACATTCTGATTCCGCTTTCTGCCAATACCAGCCGCGGAGACCAGATTTTAAATGCGCGTTCCTTTGAGCGTCAGGGTTACAGTAAAGTTCTGGAAGAAGAATCCGTGAATGCGCAGACCCTTCAGTCCGCAATCCGTGAGGTTTACGAAAATCGTCAGACCTACATCAATGCGATGAAGAAGAGCAGCCACACCGATTCCATCGGCCGCATCCTTTCCCTGATCCAGGAATGCGAACGCAAATAGTAACTACAGAAATCCCATTCTCTGGCTTTGTCAGCAAAGTGCTGGCAAAGCCATTTTTTCGTCCGGGTCATTTTCACCCGCAGATTTCCGATGGTAATACCCATTTCGGATGCTACTTCCTTTTCCGGACGCTCATGTACCTTGATTTCACGCGTAATATAGTAACCCGATTCATCATGATCTTTCAGTGCGTCCATCATTTCCCGAAAAAAATGATTTCTCTCCTGCTTTTCTTCCTCTACAAGCGTCGGAAGTTCCATCTCTTCCGCCCGAAGATCCTCATCCAGTTCGTTCCAGTCAAAACGCTGTGCTTTTCTTTGATAATCAATTCCCAGATTCTTTGCAGCAACACGGACCCAGCCTTCTACTCTGTCTTCATCCAGCGCATCAATATTCAGGTACAGTTTCACCATCGTTTCCTGTGCGATATCATCCGCATCGGCTTCATTGTGCACCGCCTGCATTGCGGCTGAATAGGCTGTCATTACATACTTTTTATATATTTCTGAAAAGTTATTTTTGTCCATTGTTCTCCGCCCCTGTTCGTCTGTCATTGATTCTTTTTCTGGCTGCTGCCAGCCCTTTCTCAGGCCTTCAGCTCTGCCGTCACGCTCTCAATGATCTGCTCTTTTACCGCATCCTCGAGAGTTCCCTGCTTCCATGCAGCAATACCGGCATTGTCCCCTTCATATCTTGGAATCAGATGCATATGGAAGTGGAATACCGTCTGTCCTGCTGCCTCGCCGTTGTTCTGTACCAGGTTGAAGCCATCGGAATGCAGTGCTTTTGTCATGGCTGTTGCCATTTTTTTGCCGAGAATCATTGCTTTTGCTGCGGTTTCATCCGGAATCTCATAAATGTTTGCAAAATGCTGTTTCGGAAGAATCAGCGCATGTCCTTTCGTTGCCGGTCCCTGATCCAGAATGACACGGAACTCATCGTCCTCATACAGTGTTGCGGTTGGAATTTCTCCGTTTGCTAATTTACAAAAAATACAATCCATGATCTTTTTCTCCTTTACTTTTTTTGATTTTTTTGTTGTTCCGAATCCCGTTTCGCACGGTTCCGGACAACTCTATTTTCTCACTATTTGTCGAAAAATGTCAAATAATGCAGAACGCTTTTTGTTGCGCGCTCCCCCTTTTCAATGCTAAACTTTTGCCTAATCAAAAATCATTACCTACGCATCATAAGGAGGATACGGCTATGTCAAAAGAACCAACAACCAATTCACAGGGCTTATCGGAAGAATGTCACGCTATGATTTCCCGGATTTCACATGAGGTTCGAAATCCTGTTGCGGTTATCCACAGCTTTCATCAGCTTCTTCTTTTAGCGCATCCGGAGCTTTCCAACGATCTCTATTTTCAGAAAATCCAGGAAAATATGGCTTTTCTGAACTCCCTGCTCGATGAGCTCTCCTGCTATAATCATTCATATCGGGCGGTACGCGCTTACGTGAATCCTTATCTTCTGCTCCAGAATCTCTGTGCCGATACCGGCGTTCTCCTCGAAAAACAACAGGTTTCCATTGAACTTGTCAAGGAATCTGCCATTCCGCGCTTTGCCCTTGATACCACGCAATTTCGTCAGCTTTTTCTGAACCTGATCCGAAATGCGGCGGAAGCAATGCCTTCCGGCGGAACGATCAAAATCTCTCTCTGTTTCGACGGTGACTTTCTGACCATCCGTGTGCAGGACACTGGCTGCGGAATCCCCGCCGAGGATCTGCCGACTCTCTTTGACCTTTTTGTCACACATAAGAAAAACGGAACCGGCCTTGGACTTGCCATCTGCAAGGAAATTGTAACTGCACACGACGGCACGATTTCCGTTTCTTCCGTGCCCGGGGAAGGAAGCACCTTTACGGTCGTTTTCCCCTTTTCCTGATCCTTGCCATTCCCGGATAGAGAACCGCCATCAGGACTGCACCTGCCAAAAAACCGCCGATGTGTGCGAAGTTGTCCACATTTGAAGACTGGAATCCGACCAGCAGCGAAAGGACAGCCATGACGGCCATCCGCCGGAAGGTGAGATCCTCCAGCCTTCCTTTCCGAAATGCCAGAAGAACAAGCATCGCTCCGACTGCAGAAAAAATCGCTCCCGAAGCGCCGGCGGAAACTGCCGGTGCTTCCCCTGTTTTCATCAGGAACAGTTCATGCAGATACGAGCACAGATTTCCGACGAGTCCGCCGCCCATATAGATGACCAGATAACGGATCTTTCCAGCTGCGCGTTCCAGGTAATCCCCAAGGAACAAAAGAAGCAGCATGTTGTTGATCAGATGCTGGATGCCAAAGTGAAGAAACATACTCGTAAACAGGCGATAGTATTCTCCGCTCTCAATCAGCGGCGCATACGCCGCACCGCAGTCCATCATATGTCTGGAGCTCTCTGTCCCTCCGGTCAGTGTGACTGCAAGGAATACCAGAATATTGCATACAACGATGACCAGATTGATGCTGTTTTTTGATCTCTTCCACATACGGTCCACGATATCTTCGTTCGGATCGTAACTGTTTTTCCTTTGTTCTTCCATTACATCATTTCCTTATCTGTGCTATTTTTTTATTATAATTTAATTCACTTGTAAATGCAAGAAATCGTCAAATTTTTTTCTTTTTTGATAAACGTTTTTCGACAATTATTGACGCTTCACGACGACTTTCGACGTTTTATGACATTATTTTTTACATTATTTCTTTTTTTAATTTTATGCATAATTTTCTTTTCTATAATATTTTTGTTTCATTCGCATAACTTTTTTCTTTGATCATTCTGCCATATTAAAAATAACGCATCCAGCGCTTTCTCCAAATCGAAAAAGTGTAATGCGTCATTTTTCTCTAATTTCTGTTTTTCTCTCCCGCCTTATACCGGTATTTCTTCCCGGCAAATGAGATATCGTCTCCATCCTCCAGCTTCTTTTTTGTCTCGCCCATCAATGGAACGCCATTCACCGTTGTTCCGTTCCGCGAATTCAGATCCAGCAGATAATCTCCCTCTTCTGTACTGACCAGCTTTGCGTGAAGGCGGCTTACCGTACGGTATGGCAGAATTACATCTGCCGCCGCTGACAGTTTTCCAATCAATGTGCTTCCGCGTTCAATCGGAATCAGCGGAAGATCAATCGGATCTATCGGAATCAGATATGCCCTTCCCTCATCCTCCGGGCTGGTCAGCAGTTCCGTTTTTCCAAACAGATCCTCTTCATGCCCCTCCAATTCCATCAGGCTGTGCATCTTTCTGTTTTCCTGTTCTTCATTCTTTTCCCATGTTTTCTCTTTTTCGACTGAGGAATCCCTTTTCCATCCCTGCTGTTCTGTATCGCTTTTCGGATTCCATGTTCCATCTTTCTGTTTTAGGCCCTTCCGATTCTGATATTCCGAAAATACATCTCCTGTTTCTCCTTGTTTCCGGATTCCTGCGGCCTTCCCATAGCTTCCTGTTTCTGTTCCCGACTGCCGCTTTTCCATCGACTGACAAGTTCCAATGCCAGACTTACAATTCCCACAACAGCCGCCGCTCCTCCCAGCACCAGATACCAAACAGTTTCGGCCTGTGTCCACCGCAGTGCCAGCACACCTCCCAGAAATCCGATGCAGATCACTGCTTCCACAATATTTTTCCAGCGTCCCTCATCCTTTTCTTCCTCCGCTTCCACAAAAAAATTTTCCGCCGCTTCCGCTTCTTGTTCTCCCCAAAGTGTTTCCTCCATCTGTACAGGCGGATTTTCTTCCCTGGGACGCTCTTTTCCCTCCTGCTCCGTCGTTTCTTTCTTCTCTTTCCCTGTCTGATATAAGAGTGCCTGAATCATCTCAACCGAAAAGATCTCCGCCGAAATCTCCCGATACAGTCCATACCCGAGTACTACCGCATCCTGCTCCTGGTGATCCAGCTTCGGCAGCAGATATTCCATCAGCTCCCGGATCTGCTTCTGAAAACAGCCTGTGTGTCCCTGCTTTCCCGGCAGATAACAGAAGGAAAAGTTCTCCAGATTTGCATCTGCAAAAACCAGCTCCGGCTGCAGAACGAGACCGTCCGGTGCAAGCAGGTACTGCCCCAGTTCTTCGAGAAGATCCAGCAGCTGTTCAAACAGTTTCCGCAGCGCCTCCGCCCCAATCGAGCGCTGTTCAAACACACTCTGAAGCGACTGCTTTGATGTCACCTCATAGTAAAACAATGTTTTATCATCCATTTTCCCGATTTTGCAGTCCAAAAGCCCTGGGATTGTGTTTGTCAGCAGCATACGGATCTGATACGACGCCGTGTCCGGCTCTTTTTCCTCCTGTAAAATAACATATGTATGATTCAAATCTCTTTTATAATCAATCTGCATTTCTCCGCTTCCGTCCTTACTTCTGGTTCCAGATCTGTTTTACTGCCCGTATCTTCCGGATCGTTTTCACCGGATTGTTTCTCCTGCTTTCACTCAAAACCGAATATTCCCACGCGTTCCGGCTCCAGATTGGCAGAATGTTTCCTTCTGCTTTTATCTGAATCTCTTTTTCTCTGCATTCCGTCTGTACAGTCACCGGTTCAGCCGGAAGCGGTATCTGGGAAATCCACCATTCCATCCGGCTTTGGGCGGCTGCCTCTCCTTTTTCCACAGACAGACGGCCTTCACTGGCGGCAAGCATTGTGCTTTCATATGCCGCAAATGTATACCAGCTCCGTGCGTGTACAAAAAAGGTCAGCGACAGCAGAAGAAAAATCACCATCAGAACAAGCGGCACGACCAGAACTGCCTCTACCGTAATACTTGCTTTTCTCATTTTCACTTTCAAAGCATTCCGCACCTCCCCACAAATCCAAGCAGCAGAAACGGCACCAGCGGTATGGAATCCTGTTTCCGTATTTTCTTCCGCATCAGAAGGACTCCGCAGAGTACCGAACAGAGAATGAGTCCCAGCGTCAGAACGCCGAACGTCTGCCCAAATCCCAGCCAGATTCCAACCGTCAGAAGCAGAAGGCCGTCCCCGTATCCCACCTGTTCCCGTGATATATAACTGAGCGTCAGAAATCCTGCTCCCGGCAGCAGGGACAGCAGCCATTCCAGCCACGATGTCTGTTCCACCAGAATCTGCCATCCAATGCCTGCAAGGAATAAAACACCGGTCAGGACAAGGCTGATCTGCCGTTTCCTCACATCCATTCCGGCAAGAATCCCCAGATACAGCAATATAATTGCACTCTTTACTTCTTCCTGATACACAGCCGCGGCCTGCCACTCAAAATGTGATTAAATATACTTATCACATCGAGATAATGTAAGTTCTCACGAATCTTACTTACTGCTTCAGTGTGTATACTTTTGATTGACCGAAATCATATCTACTCGTAGGTCCATGTACACTCCACAGTCGTTAATTCCCGAAATAGCCTTCGGTACATACTTACATTTGCTTCCTTATGCAATCTTGTAAGTTTTTACGTCCCTCAGATTCAGTGCCGCATTGAAATCCCTGTCTTCAACATAGCCACAATGACATCGAAATGTTCTATCGGAAAGTTTTGAATCTTTCTTGATCGTTCCACAACAATGGCAGATTTTTGATGATGGATACCATCTGTCTGCAACCCGAAGTTCAATGCCATTTTCTTTGCTTTTCGCCTTCAGTTTTATTCTGAATTCGTAAAACTTCTGCGAAGCAACTGCTCTTGAAAGATGTTTGTTCTTCATCATCCCCGATACATTTAAGTCTTCAATCGTTATATAAGATGGTTTGGTTTTTACGATCTCTGCGATTGTCTTATTGATGTAATCCGTACGGATATTGTCTATTTTATGATGAAGTTTTTGTACCTTAAGTTTTTGTTTTTGTATATTCGCTCTTTGAGTGGACTCTCCTTTCTTTAGATTTTCATACTTTCGGGAGAGACATCTCTGTTCCCGAACGAGTCGTTTTTCTAATTTCTTTAATCTTGCTGATTTGTTGATATTCTTATAGGTCTTACCATTTGAAACAATGGCAAAATCCTTTAGCCCCAGGTCGATGCCGATTCCTTCGTTAGAAGGATCAGCAGTTTTGTTGTCAGGAATTTCTATAAGAGCCGAAACATAATATCTGCCCGCTTTCATGGAAACATGCCCGCTTTTTATGGTATATCCTTCTTTCGTCGTAGGAATGTATCCTTTTTCTTTGATGCGAACCCATCCAAGCGACGGGATGTTAACTCTGTGTCTCTCGCAGCGACAATCTTTCGGATTATTCTTTACGAAATACATCTTCACATCAGATCTGCCTTTCTTTTTGAACTTCGGAAAAGCACTTTCATGATCGAAGAATTTTTTAAATGCAGTTTGTCCATGATTTACCGCCTGGGTCACTGCTTTTGAGTATGCTTCCTTAATCCATAAATATTCTGGATGTTGTGGAAGATATTCATGATTCAGCCAGACTCTGAATTTACTGCTGCTCATGAATTTTTCGCCATTTTGATAAAGTTCTTTGTTATGGGCCAGATAGAAATTGTAAATAAATCTACAAGTTCCTATTGTTTTATGAATCCTGACTTTCTGCTCTTCTGTCGGATGGATTTCCGTCTTGAAGCTCTTTAGCAATTTCCTCGTCCCTCTCTATTTGTTTTTTATACTTACGAAGTCCATACAATCTGCAGGAGAACACATGAAGTATGGAAACAATGTCCTGTACAAGTTCTTCCTGTGGTGATAATTCTTCATTGTTTACCACCACGATCGTTGTATTGAATTTCATACAGAATTTTTCAAACCAATCATAACCGAATCGGATAAATCTGTCTTTGTGGGTTATGATGATCGTTTTTACTTTCTGTTCCATTACTTCATCTAATAATTTATTCCACTTTTTGCGGTTGTAATTAAGACCACTTCCATACTCTTCGATACATTGGTCTACAATGATTCCTCTGGCATTACAAAACTGTCGCAAAAATGCGACCTGGTTTTGCAAATCGTCTTTTTGATTTTTTGTAGATACTCTGGCATAAATAACTGCCTGACGTTTATCATTTTCGATATTTATGCCTTTGAATTGAAGATATTGGTCATACGTATAATAACGCCTGTCGGTCGGAGTTCGATTTGCTTTTAAAATTCCTTCTCTGTCCCAACGCTGTAACGTTTTAACAGATATCCCTAACAGTTCAGCAAAATCTTTCGGCTTGTAGTTTGTGATATTTGATGTGTTCATAATATGATTCTCCTTTTATATATTTAAACACGTTATATCACATTTGACAATATATTTAGTTACTTATATTTTCCTCCTTTCCGCAAACCCGAGTTTCTGTTTACCGTCCTTCTTTCCAGTCTCACCCGGAAAGAAGACACCTGCTCTGCTCATATCCGGCTTTCTTACGCCGCCTTTTTCGCGCATTTCGAGCACTGCGGCAGTCCATCCGTCTGTTCCAGTGCTACAAGTTTTACTTTACGTTTCAGCCCTTTGCAGGAAAGACTGTTATGATACCGGTTTCCGTATTTCGTATAGTAAACTTCCGCACCCGCAGCGCCATTTCCCACGCACTGTTCGCATTCCTTATATTTTTCTCCATCCTGATTCCGTTTCCACGCAAGCGCACCCGGTGAGGAAACCTGGATCGAAAGATTGATATGACTGCACGACGAATCGGTATGATACACACTGCCGTTCTCAGTCACCCACACCATCTGTTTTGCTTCGCCCTCTTCTTCATCCGCCTCCTCTTCTGTCTTTCCGCAGAACAGATGCACTTTCGCACACGCTGCAATTCCCCGGTTCCGCACCGGAACGATACGGTTTCCCATTTTCGGCCAGTAAATCGCTTTCAGTTCCAGCCATCCATTTTTCACACGGCTTCCTGCCAGTGTCACCATTCCATTTTCGCGGATTTCTTTTGGAATCTTTGCTTCTGCATAAGCAATGCACGCGGCCGTTTCCGGTATTTCATACGTTTCTTTTCCCGTCTCATCCACCGCGTAGGCACAGACGGAAAGATACCGCGCGGACTCCTGCAGAGATACCGTCAGCATTCCATGCAGCCGGTAAAGATCCACGATTTTTAATAACACAAGAACCGCGATCAGAAAAACAGGAAGTGCCAGTGAAGCTTCCACCGTCAGGCTTGCCCTGTTCCATTTTCGTTTTACAAAAGGCTGCTCTCCTGATCCGGATTTATAAAAATTCCCGGAAGAGTGGATAAGTTTTTTGATAAGGTTCCAGAAATAAATGTGCCGTTCAGAAGAACACCCTTTTGTATCCCTGCCGGAGTCATCCCATTTTTCAGGCTGCTCCCTGCATCTCATATCCATAATTTCTCGTAATCTCATACTCTCGTTTCCCAATTACCGCCGTAAAACCGGCTTCCAGTTCATCGACACAGCAATCCAGTCGGAAACCCGGCTGCTGCTGTTCTGTCCGCATATTGTATTCCACCAGATCCATCGCTCCAAACGTTACCGCTTTTCCCGATTTCTGCATCAAAAGCAGCCGCAGATAATCGGAATACTCCATGCCGCCCGGTGCATTTTTTCTGCTCTGATCCCCTGTTTCCAGCAGTTTCGGAAGCTGTTCCAGAGAAAGCTGCCACGATTCTGCCGTTTTGAACAGTGCTACTTTTCCACCATCCAGCAGTTCCCGCAGATCCAGAATGCTTTCTGCAAATGCCCAGCACACGGCAAGTGCCATTTTCACAACCGGCATCGCCGCCGGAACTCCAAATGACGCGGCAATTACCCCCGCCATTGCTTCCATCTCGCCCTGCTTCTGCGCATCTTTCGCCAGATACACCAGATTTGCCGCCTCCCGCAGCGCCAACAGACGGTTCACGGTTCCCGCCAGATTATCCTGGTCACTGTTTTTTCCGCAGAGCACATATTCCACCTGGCACTGCAGCCCTTCCTTCTTCTCCTTGCTGGTATAGCACGGAAATTTCCACAGAATATATTCGGACGAAAGCATCTTATCCACAAAGCTCAGTTCTTTTCCACACTCTGCCATGCCAAACCCACTCTGCAGCTCCCGTTTTGATGCAAGAAACGATACATCCGTTTCCCCCTGTGACAGTGCCTGCCCTTCCGGGAGGACCAGTCCTAAAATTCCCATTTTCATTACTTTTTGAATGACCTCAATCGGATTCACAAAATCTTCCGGTACCGGCTGCTTCTGATCCGGTTCCGAAGGCGTGCCGTTTCCAGATTCTCCTTCACCTTCTGTTTTTTCTGTTCCCTCTTCTGGCTGTTTGGATTCTTCATACTGTTTTAAAACCTCCTCTTCCTCGTAACCGCTCTGTCCGTCCTCCTGACGTTTCACGGTTTCCTGTTCTCCTCTTAATTTCTGGGAAAGCTGCTGTATTCCATAAGTTCCAAGGCTGGCTTTCATTGCCTCACAGATCTGACGGGAGAAAGCACTTCCCTCCTCGTCTGTCGCAAGACGATAGCCGCTAAGATAAACTTCTGTAACCTGTCCGCCAGATAAACTGCCTGATAGAATTCCCATCCCCGATGCAGTGGGGGACAGAACTTCTCCCGCAGTTTCTGCGACTTTTCTGCTCATGGTTTCAGGTTTCCAGACACCGCTCTTATCCCCGCCGTTATAAAAAAACAGCTCGTACTGTCCCAGCAGTGTTCTGTCATACCCGGCAAACAGAGAATACAGTCCCTGTTCCATTGCGCAGGCCGTCATCACCCGTGCATGGGCATTTCGCACCGACGCAATTGTCCCGGAAATCAGGGAAAGCATCAGTATCAGAACGAGACACAAATATGCTGTTATGCTTCCGGCTGCCCATCTTTTCTGTCTTTCTGTTTCCCTCATGGGATACAGCTCCTTCCACTTTACTTTTACTTTTTCGAACTTTAGATGCCGTGGATCGGATAAAGGATATACCGAGACACAGATATGCAAATGACATATAGGTCCGTACCGGCTTCTAAATTTTTCTTTGGAGTTCCGTATTGGACATTTTCCCGTTTATACGGTGTTGCTCTGGTTTGTGACCTTCTCCATCAGACTATTGACCAGACTCACAAGCTGCTTTTTAAAGATTAGTACGAGTCCGATCAGCACAACGAGAATCAGAATCACTTCCACAACACCCACCGCATCTTCCTCTTTCCAGAACTCCGATATCAGCTTCATAATTCCCACCTCCCTCTCTTTACCAGCTGTTGTGGGGATAAAAACATCCCCTATGCATAAAAGGACAAAAATGCCGGAACCGTGAGTATGACCAATACAACCGCAAGCATCATGCCCATCGGAAGAAGAAGCTTTGTCGATGCCTTTTCTCCTGTTGTTTTCGCCTGCCTTCTTCTCTCCTCAAAGGCCTCCTGCGATTCCTGTTTCAATAATTCCAGCAGTCCTTTACTGCCTTTTTTCAGATTCTGCGTCAGCAGAACAGCAAGGGAACGATACGCTCCGGTTCCCATACGCATTCCCATGCGCTGGTACGCTTCCTGCTCGGAAACACCGTTTTCCATCTCCTGGCAGGTAAATACAATCTCTTCATAAGCAAAACGTTTCTGCCCGCCAAGCGCCAGATTTTTCCGGTAATCCACTGCAATCCGCTCGAGTACTTTCCGCATCCCAAGCCCGGCACCCAGAAGAAGAACCATTTTGCTGACAATTTCGGGATAATCCCGCAGCATCTGTTCTTCTCTTTTCTGCCTTGCTTTTTCTTGTTCCCTTCCTTTTGCCGCCCAGCAGACTGCTCCTGCCGCCGCGGCAAGTGCCATAAGTTCCAGACCTGTCAGATCCGGCACTTTTGACCATGTTACAGTTTCTCCGTTCAGTGTCTCCGGCAGATAATAGGCTGTTTCTTCGGGATGCGCTTCGTTTTCTTTTTCCACTGCTTTTTTCAGTGCCCTAAGAACCGCATCCCGCCCTTTTATCTCCGGTGGATAGACCTGAACCTTCCGTATATATTCTATTGTTTCCCCCTGAAGTTCCAGTTCCGCTTTCAGCGTAACCTCCACTCCTTCTTCGGGAATCTCGTCTGACAGCAAACCCCGGCTGTCAATCAACAACGGCCTGTCTGTTTCCCAGCTAAGCGCCACCGGGCTTCCCGGTATTTCCGTAACCAGATCCATGTTTCTGTTTACCGTATGAAAAGACAGATTCTCACCTAAGATGATTTCATCCAGCGCCTCTATCGCCGCACTGAACGCCTCTTCTATCTCTTCTGCGCTGTAAGCTCTTGCAGGTACAGACAGTGTAATTCTTTCCGGTTTCTGATTTCCAACAGAAACCTCAAGTTTTTCCTCTGTCGGTTGGCTGCCTAAGGCACCCCGTTCCAGTTGAAGTTCCGCTTTTTCATCTCCTGAAACTTTTCGCACTCCGATCGGAAGGCAGAGTGCAGTGCCCGCTATAAACCCTGTCGCTGCAAGGCAGAAAATCCGTCTCACCAATTTGTGATCTTCCGCCTTTTTTCTCATCCGGAAATACCAGATGAACAGCCCCGCCCATGCGGTCAGACAAATCCACAACATTTGATTTCTCCCCTTTTTTGCGGACGAATCGTTATGATTCGCAGTCTTACTTTTTAAACTTCAATTGCTTCTTAAAACTCAATGTCCAGAATCTTCTTTCCAAGCACCCATGCTGCCAGATACACGGCAAGGCATCCGCTCATGAAGAAAACTCCGATTACATTCCCATACATCACACTTAAGAATTCCGGAAAGGAAAGCTGTACATATCCCAGAATTCCGAACGGCACAACACTCATAATATTCTGCTCGAACCGCCGGGAAGAAACGCCCGCACGGATTTCCCGCATCGTGTCAATTCTCGTACAGAAAATATCCCACGTATTCTGAAAGATCTCGCAGACATTTCCTCCTGTCCGCTTCGCAATCACCAGTACACTTGCAAACGTCGCAATATCGTCAATGCGGCTTCGCACCGCAAGATCCTGAAACAGTTGTTCCACCGGCACGGAAATCATCATTTTATGACGCATCCGGCGCAGTTCCTGTACCAGAATGTTTTCTTTTCCCAGCGACTGTTCCAGCTGTCCTGCCGCCTCCAGCACTGCATTTTCCATGGAATAGCCGGAACGCAGTGCCGTGTGCATCCACGCAATCAGATCCCGGAAGCTGTCGTACAGCTCCTCTTTCCGTCTCTGAATCCGGTTTTTCCGATACGTGTGAAAACATACGATTCCAACCGGAACCACAGCAATGCATGCCCACCACGCCCGGTAACAGAGCAGGTTCACAGCGGCGGCAATCCCAAGACTGATTCCCGCTATTTCGAGATATTCCCGACCGGTAAATTCCCAGGTCTGATAGTCAATCCCCTTCGTCTCCTTCTCCTCTGCCATGCCCGTCTTTGCCTGGCTTCCCGCACGTATTCTCATCCTGTTTTCCCCTCCAGTTTTTCTCTGTGTACCAGTTCGCCTGTCTTTTGCAGGCCTCTCCCATATTCTCTTCGAAACAAAGAAACCGTTTTGATTTCGTCCTCCTCCATCCCTGTGATCTCTGCGATCTCCTCCACCCGACGGCTTCCATCCTCTCCGCGTCCTAAATGCACGAGAATTTCGATTCCCGATGCAATCTGGCGGCGGATTGCTTCCAACGGGAGCTGCACTCCCATCAGCACCATCGTTTCCAGACGGGAGATCATATCTTTCACGCTGTTTGCATGTGCCGTGCTCAAAGATCCCGCATGCCCGGTATTGAGTGCCTTTATATGGACTCCCTATGTTCCCATCATGCAGAAATACAATATCTGTACTTAATACACAATGTATATAACGTTATTATCTTGCCATTTCACAGTTGCAAAAAGAAAAGAGAACCTTTCACAGCCCTCTTTCATATCGACTTTCTCATTCATTTGTCATACTCAACAGTTTGTCAACCAATGTCTCTAAACTTTTTCCCAAAAATGGGACAAAGTCTGGTATTGCACCAAATGCCATCCCAATTATTATCATTCGACCACATTCTCTTGCAGATTCCAATGCAAATCCATAGCTCAAAACACCTGTCAGAATAAATATAATTGATAAAAAGTAAAGAAAAATATTTCCCAACATCATAGGAATTTTTAATAACCAGCAAATCAATGTCATTACTACAAGAATCAAACACAAAAACACTTTTATTATGTACTTAACCAACATTTTTAATCCCTCACTTTTTTATCTTTCCGGACAGCAAGAATCCTGCCATCCGGACTTCCATTTTTTTGCTATCCGGACTTCCACTTTTTTGCTATCCGGGCTGCAAAATTCTTGCTATCCAATACAGTTCATTATCCTTTCGTGTATATCATTTCCGTCAAAATCATCTCTTCTGCATCATGACAAATGGTATTCATCCTCCTAGTCCATTCCATGTTGTCCTGTCTTTTTAATTTCTCTGTAATTCCTTGTTTCTCCATCATCTGTTTTACTAATTGTTCTTCCCTATCCCTTGCTTCTGCATCAATCTGATTCAAATGCTCAACAAGTTTTCCTTGTAACAACAATATTTGATATTTTGCCCTTCTGTGTTCCTGTAAATAGCTTTTACGAAGCATCCCATATTTCCCATATGTTGGTTCAATATCTTTAAGTGCCAATTCCGGCAAATAATAATCACCACATAACATATAAGTAAGTCCATTTTTCTCATCGTAAATTTCGTTCTGCATAAAATATTCTCCTTTTCTTCCTATAATTGGTCGTACATCTTCAACAGTGTTCCCTTTTTCATTTGACTATATTTCACTTGTAATTCTTCATATTTTTTCTGTAGATTCTCATATTCGTTTTTCGGAACACTATCGGATAATTTCTGTTCTAAACTCTTAATCCGTGCTTCCTGTGCTTTTGCAATAGCATCGCTTTTAGGATTTCGCAATATCATTCCCTGTTGTTTTTCCTTCAATTCCATCATGACCTGTTTCACATTCGGATTATTATAGAAAAAACCTCTGGAAAGTCCTGTTAATTTTGTAAGTTCAGCAACTGAAATTTTTATATTTTTTCTATACATTGTTTCAATAGCTGTTATTGCTGTTTCCGTCATTTCCGCACTTTTTTCTTTTGCCAGTGCTACCATTTTATCGTGTTTCTGCATTTTCCTTTTCCCTCCTGTATTGTGCTAATAATTCATTCATTTCATCTCGTACAGCCTTTGTATCCTCCGCTAATGCTTCGTTTCTTAACCGCCGATAATGTGGTATGGTTCGTGTATCCTTATGCCCCAACAGCCTTGCAATGCTATCATCATCTAATTTCATTTCTGTAAGTTTTACTCCAAAAGTGTGTCTAAAACGATGTGTACGAAACTCAAAATAATTTCCATTATCATCCCTGATATCATTTTCATAAATCATGATATTTACATGATATTTCAGCATTGAATCTGTATATAATTTCCCATTATCTTGCAGAAAAATATATTCTGAATCTGGATGGTCCTTTTCTGAAACTTCTATTGCTTTTCTAATCACTTCTGCCAGCTGATCGCTGACTGGTCTTTTGTATTTCCTTGTTTTATGCTGGAGAATAGTTATAAAATAATGCCCAGATTTCTCAGATAAGCAATCCCTTCGCAAAGTCAACGTATCCTCTATTCTTGTACCGAGCATCTGATGTATTATTAGACATCTTCCTAACTGGGGCTTTAATTTTGTTAATGCACTATTAAATCTCCTGATTTCTGCATCTGAATACGCTTCTGGCAAAGCGTTGTCATATGCTCTGCAATCACTGGACAGAAAAAGATTGCATAAATTTTCTATTTCCAGTTCCCGCCCAATTTCATCCAGCAGATTATCCAAAACCGACAGTTCTGTTGTGTAACTGACTGATGTAAGACCGGTATCCGTTTTTATATAAACCAGATAATCTTCTATCATATCCCTGCTAATTTCTGTAAAATGCTTTACTTCTGGAAACCGATCATACATAAATCTAGCAAACCGACGGAATCCACACAATTCGCCTTTTATACTACCCATTGCTTTTGTCTGGCAGTGGCTATACAATATTCTCTTTATTATCTCTTTAAATTCTCTCTGCCTAATCTCACGAAAATCTAATCTATATCTTCCACGAATCGGATTACTCCTTGGCACAATATCCAGCTTTCTCATATCCCATACATCTTTTTCATTTTCTGGAATATCTGCTGTTTTACACTTCACAACATACTCATAATACATTTTCAGAAAAGAAACCTGAGCGCTATTTTGTTGCTCAACATTCCGCCTATCCGGTCTATTTCTTCTAACGTACAGCGCCAATCCTTTTTTATATAAAAATGCTTTATAGCTTCTCTCCAGTTCTTCCCATTTTTTATCAGTAATGCTGCTACAGCTTGTACACTTCTCATTCAGAAATTCTTTCAACAGATCAAATCTGTAAATATCATTTACGGCTGTTGATAATGATAAACGTCTGCATCTATCATCGATATACCCATAAATCTCATCCTGTATCTTTTCATTACGAATCTCTGATATGTAGTACACCCTGTTTTCCTTCCATTTCAGCCCAGCCAACTGTTTTTCTGTAGCTTGTTGATAACAGTCATAAGAAATCAAATTAATATTACCTTTCATCATCTTCTACTCCTTTCAATTTAAATGACTGATTTCTTGAAAAATATTTATCTTCAGCCGATACAATACGTTCCGGCATGAAATCAATGTACTGTTTTGTCATATTCTCACTTGAATGTCCCAGATAATCTCGTACCCCTTGTATAGAAACTCCATTTCCGTACATTGAAGTTGCAAGGTTATGTCTGTAATCGTGTGCTCTAAAGATATAATCTCCACAGGCAATCCCACGAGCCTTACACTCCCGAATCATCTGATTTGAAAATGTCTGTCCATTAAATGCACCACCTTTTTTATTTTTGAATAAATACTCCCCATTTTTTATTCCGTACTTTTTTTCATAATCGTTCACCAGTCCAACCAATAAACTCGGAACAGGAATGACTTTTTCCCTCCGCATTTTGCTTTGATATATGCGCATCCAATTCTCATTGCCTTGTGAATAAAAGGCTCCCGATTTTATTGTACAAACCTCGCTTTTCCTAATTCCTGTGCAAAACAAAATCAAATACATCAACTGTAAATGCTCTGGGAATGCCGGCAACTCCTTAATCAGATGAGCAATTGTTTTTTCTGGAACACTTCTTTCGTTGTGTTCTGGAAAACCTTTTTTAAAAAATCGTTCCGGATAAAACTTCAACACTTCAATATTTTTCATTTTCAAAAACTGTAGAAATGTATGTATATGAGTTATATATCGGTTAAACGTGGAATATTTAATATCGGACACATCCAAAATAGATACATAATCCGCTATATCTTGTATCTCCAGTTCAGTTACTTTCTTACTCTGTCCATCCAGATATTTTAAAA
>NZ_QUED01000018.1:0-71531 GCF_003477865.1 Blautia sp. AF34-10 | reverse complement strand
GGAGTGCCCGAAATGCCATGCAGTTCATGACCGGGATACGAATGCAGGCATTAATATTCTGAAAAAAGCACTGCAGATGCAGTCTGCATAAAGATGAAAAGCTGTACCGTAGGGCATACGGGAACAGGATAAACATAGCTTGTGGACACTGTGTAAGACATTGCAGTACCGTAAGGTATTCGTCAATGCAGTGGTGGAAGAAACAAGAATCCCCCTGCTTTAGCTGTGGGGAGTGTCAAATCCAGGGAATCGGCATTTATGAGAAGACCGGTTCTTTTTGCCACCTGTCGTCTGCCAGTATATAAAATTATGAAAAAGATTGCGAGCCGCTGCAACTATTTCTCGGAAATCCTGTCTGTGGTGGTGCTATGAAACAGCAGTTCATTGGATTAAGACATTGCAAATGCGGTATCAGTTGGAAGATATCCGGACAAAGGGTGATATATCCAGTAGAATAGTATAAGAAGGTATGATGGTATGAAGATATTAGTAATTCCTGATGTTCATCTTAAACCGCAGATGTTTAAACAGGCTACAGCTCTTATGCATCAGGGAATTGCCGATCGAGCGGTATGTCTGATGGACATCCCTGATGATTGGGACAAGCAATATAATGTCGGACTTTATGAAGAAACTTATGATGAGGCTGTTCGGTTTGCAAAAGCATTTCCGGAAACAGCCTGGTGCTATGGGAATCACGATTTGAGTTATCTGTGGCATTGTCTGGAGAGCGGTTATAGCTCCATGGCTTCAATGACAGTGCAAAGAAAGTTGTTGGATTTGCGAGAGGCTGTTCCAGAAGATAATCCCATTAAATATGTTCAGAGAATAGACAATGTTCTCTTTTCTCATGGAGGCGTACTGAATTTCTTTGTAGAGGAATATGTTCCGCGAGCAAAATATAATGATGTGGATGCTGTGCTAGAGACGATTAATCAGCTCGGAAGAATCGAGATGTGGAATGATGCATCGCCGATCTGGCTGAGACCACAGCATTCAAAAATGAGATTATATAAGCCACGTAAGTTGTTGCAGGTTGTAGGTCATACACCTATGGATGCAATTACGAAAGAGGGAAATCTGATTAGCACGGATGTGTTTTCAACTTACAGAGATGGAAAGCCGATTGGAACAGAGGAGTTCCTCTTGCTCGATACAGTGACATGGGAATACTGCGGAATTAAGATGTAGAATCCGATACGTAATTGGATGCATATTATGTCTGCGTCTCAAATACGCTGCTTCTTTTTCATACTCTGTAATGGAAAACCAACGAAAATCTCTTTTTACCTCAAAAGAAAGTAATAGCCACCAAAAATATCGGAAAAACTTTGTGAAAAAATAGAATTGTGTTTCGCAAGGGTCCCCTGTAAAATAGCGGCAGGAGGAGAAAGAGAGAAAAGGAGCTTCTTAATCTTATGGGAACAAATGAAAAGAATATGACTGCGGGATCCCCCGGAAAACTGATCATAACGTTTGCCATACCACTGATGCTCGGAAATATTTTCCAGCAGTTTTATACGATGGCGGACACCATGATTGTTGGCCAGGTGGTAGGAGTAGAAGCGTTGGCGGCAGTAGGCGCCGGAGACTGGCTGGTCTGGCTGGTGCTGGGCATCATGACAGGTATCACACAGGGCTTTTCGATTCTTGTATCGCAGTACTATGGAGCAGGGGAAAAGGAAAATCTGAAATGTGCGGTGGCGAAAAGCTATATTATGACAGCATTACTGTCTGTGATTGTACTCGCAGTAAGTGAAGGAGCAGTTTATCACGTTCTTTTATTTTTGCAGACACCGGATAATGTTATTGATCTGACGATGCTATATTTACGGCTGATTTTTGCGGGAGTCCCGATTATAGCTGCCTATAATATCTTTGCGGCGATCCTGAGGGCACTTGGAAACAGCAGATCTCCATTGATTGCAATGACCGTGGCAGCAGTGATCAATGTGGGACTTGACCTGCTGTTTGTGGCAGTTTTTGGCTGGGGCGTAGCCGGAGCAGCCATAGCGACCGTTATTGCACAGGGATTTTCAGCCTTGTACTGTCTGCTTGTATTACGGAAAATCAGGATATCCGACTGGAAAAGGAGGATTTTTACAGGCAGCCGTCTATGAGTCTGCGGCTTTTGAAGCTGGGGACTCCTCTTGCCATACAGAACGTGATCATTTCTGTGGGAGGACTTACGGTGCAGTATGTGATCAATGGCTTTGGCTTTCTGTTTGTAGCCGGATTTACGGCAACGAACAAGCTGTATGGAATTTTGGAGATGGCAGCCGTTTCCTATGGATATGCGATTACAACGTATGTAGGGCAGAATCTTGGCGC
This sequence comes from Blautia sp. AF34-10, assembly GCF_003477865.1. NCBI lineage: Bacteria > Bacillati > Bacillota > Clostridia > Lachnospirales > Lachnospiraceae > Blautia > Blautia sp. AF34-10. The sequence continues at coordinate 69,200 of NZ_QUED01000018.1, read as the reverse complement.
AAAGAAATATCAGAGAATCCGAAAAGGTGTGCGCAGCGGTACCTATATGGCAGTGCTCACTTCTGTTTTCATTTCCGGTATGATGGTGCTGATTGGGCGTAATATATTGTCTCTGTTTGTATCCGGTGAACCGGAGCAGATCCGACAGGTGTTAGATATTGCATATAAGTATTTGTTTATCATGGCTGTCTTTTTGTGGATACTGTATTTGCTGCATGTGTATCGTTCCGCGATCCAGGGGCTGGGCAATACTTTGATTCCGCTTGCCAGCGGCATTGCGGAATTTGTGATGCGTGTCAGCGTTGCGCTGCTGCTGCCGAAATGGATCGGCGAAGAGGGAATATACTATGCCGAGATCTGTGCATGGAGCAGTGCAGCTGTTTTACTGATCATAAGCTATATGATTCTGATGCGAAAATATAAAGATGCTAAAACGTCAGAAAGCTGATGCAGTCTCGCCTGCAAGAGGATTTTAGAGCTCTTACCCCACTTAAAGCATAAGTAAGAAATAATACAAAAAAAGCAGTGCTGCAGAACGCAAACTACAGGAAACAGATTGGAAGGCGTACCCGAGGTACGACGAAAATCTGTCATGCAGTAATTTGCGCTCTGTGGGACTGCTTTTTTGCATGATTCTTGGAGTTTTGGGGAATTACGACAAGAAATAACCAAAAATTTCAATAACTAATCCAAAAATATTCTATTTTTTTTCAGTCCTCTTGTGATTATAATGAATTCATCAGCTAGGAACGAAGCGAATCTAGCAAAATCACCAAACGGGAGGAATAAAAATGAAAAGAAAAGCATTAGCAGCAATTATGGCAGTAGCTATGGCAGTATCCATGGCTGGTTGTGGAGGATCCACATCAGAGTCTAAAGATTCTACCCAGAAAACAGAAACAGCAGATTCTACGGCATCAACGGGCGGAAGCGTAGAAAACAAGGACAAACCTCTGTGCTGGTTCAACCGTCAGCCATCCAGCAGTGCTACCGGCGAACTGGACAAAGATGCTCTGAACTTCAACGGAAATACTTATTATGTAGGTTTCGATGCAAATCAGGGTGCTGAGCTGCAGGGACAGATGGTTCTGGATTACATCAAGAAAAACGCAGACACGATCGACAGAAACGGTGACGGCGTAATCGGATATGTTCTGGCAATCGGTGATATCGGACATAACGATTCTATCGCTCGTACACGTGGTGTTCGTTCCGCACTTGGAACAGGTGTAGATGCAGACGGCGGAGTAGATTCTACACCAGCCGGAACAAACGTAGATGGAAAAGCAAAGGTTGTGCAGGATGCAACTCTGGATGTAGACGGAAAAACATATACCATCCGTGAGCTGGCTTCTCAGGAAATGAAAAACTCAGCAGGTGCAACATGGGATGCTGCAACAGCTGGTAACGCGATCGGAACATGGACAGCTTCCTTCGGTGATCAGATCGATGTTGTAGTTTCCAATAACGATGGTATGGGAATGTCTATGTTCAACGCATGGGCAAAAGATAATAAAGTTCCTACCTTCGGTTACGATGCAAACAGCGATGCTGTAGCAGCAATCGCTGAAGGATACGGCGGAACAATTTCTCAGCATGCAGACGTTCAGGCTTACCTGACACTGAGAGTTCTGCGTAACGCACTGGACGGTGTAGACATTGATACCGGTATCGGTACAGCAGATGAAGCCGGCAACTGCCTGACAGAGGGTGAAGATTACAGATACAGCGAAGAAGAGAGATCTTACTACGCATTAAATATTGCTGTAACAGCCGATAACTATAACGATTTCACAGATTCCACAAAAGTTTACGATAAAGTTGCAAAACAGCTGGATGAAAGCAAGAGCCCATCCAAAAAAGTATGGCTGAATATCTACAACGCATCGGATAACTTCCTGAGCTCTACCTATCAGCCACTGCTGGAGAAATATGATGATCTGCTGAACCTGAAGATAGATTACATCGGTGGAGACGGACAGACAGAGTCCAATATCACAAACCGTCTTGGAAACCCGAGCGAGTATGATGCTTTTGCAATTAACATGGTTAAGACCGATAATGCAGCAGCATATACATCACTTCTCTCCAAATAATTTGAGACAGAATAAGAGTGTAAATGGTAACGATTCGGAGCCATGCGAAATCGAGATGAGGTCTCTGAATTGTTACCGTAAATGAATGAAATTATAGAGGGGTGTCAGCAATGATACCCTTCTTTATTAAGAAAAGGAAGCGCAGCTATGACAGATGATAAGAATAAATATATCTTATCGATTAACGGCATGAGCAAATCGTTCGGTAGAAATAAGGTTCTGAAACATATCAGCATGAATGTCAAACCTGGAACCATTATGGGACTGATGGGTGAAAACGGTGCCGGAAAATCGACAATGATGAAATGCCTCTTTGGAACCTATCAGAAAGATGAAGGAACCATCGTACTGGACGGAAAAGAAGTAAATTTTTCCGGTCCGAAGGATGCACTGGAAAACGGAGTGGCGATGGTACACCAGGAGTTGAACCAGTGTCTTGAAAGAAGTGTTGTAGATAACATGTTCCTTGGAAGATACCCAAAGAATTCCGTTGGAGTGATCGACGAAGGAAGAATGAAAAAAGAAACATCAGACCTGTTCAGAAAGCTGGGAATTACAGTTGATCTGACGCAGCCAATGAAGAAAATGTCTGTATCTCAGAGGCAGATGTGTGAGATCGCAAAAGCGATTTCCTATCATTCAAAAGTCATTGTACTGGATGAACCTACATCATCCCTGACTGCACCGGAGGTTGAAAAACTCTTTAAGATGATGCGTCAGCTGAAGGCACAGGGAATTGCTCTGATCTACATTTCACATAAAATGGATGAAATATTTGAAATCTGTGACGAAATATCCGTACTGCGAGACGGTAGTCTGGTCATGACCAAGCCAAGTAAAGAAACGGATATGAACGAACTGATCGCCGCCATGGTTGGACGTTCTCTGGACAACAGATTTCCGCCTGTAGACAATACACCGGGAGAAACGATTCTTTCCGTACAGAATATATCAACAAAATATGCACCGAAACTGCAGAACATCTCTTTTGATATCAAAAAGGAGAAATTTTCGGATTCTATGGTCTGGTTGGTGCCGGTCGTACGGAACTTCTGGAGACAATCTTCGGAATTCGTACAAAAGCAGAAGGAAATATCGTATATGATGGAAAAGTACTGAACTTCTCCTCCCCGAAGGATGCTATGGATCACGGATTTGCTCTGATTACAGAGGAAAGAAAAGCCAATGGTCTGTTCCTGAAGGGCGATATTACATTCAATACTACCATTGCAAACATGAAGCATTATAAGAGCGGAGTCGCATTATCGCATGACAAGATGGTGCGTGCAACGGCTGAAGAAATCAAGATCATGCATACAAAATGTATGGGACCGGATGATATGATCGCCAACCTTTCCGGTGGTAATCAGCAGAAGGTCATCTTTGGTAAATGGCTGGAGCGTTCACCGAGCGTATTCATGATGGATGACCCGACACGAGGAATTGATGTTGGAGCAAAATATGAAATTTATGAACTGATTATCAATATGGCGAAACAGGGAAAAACAATCATCGTTGTTTCTTCCGAAATGCCGGAGATTCTTGGTATTACCAACCGAATCGGTGTTATGTCTAACGGACGTCTGGCCGGAATCGTAAATACCAAAGAAACAAACCAGGAAGAATTATTGAGACTCAGTGCTAAATACCTGTAACAGGAGGAAAATTGGAAATGGCAGAAAACAGCGTTATTATTTCGTCGGAAGAAGAAGCAAAGCTTTTGAAGCCGATCGATGAATATGTGGAAGAAATCCAGAAAAAAATCGATGCATTACGTGCAGACGGCTTTGACAAAGTGAGCGATCTGAAAAAACAGATCGCGATCGCAAAAGAAAACAAGAACTTATCCGCAACACAGAGAGATAAGATCATTGAAAACAGCAAAAAAGAGCTGGAAAATGCAAAAAAAGTAGAAGCAGACAACAAAGAAGAAATCAAAAAGCTGATCACAGAGGCAGAAAGCTATCTGGCTGCGCATTACAAAAAGGATTATTACGACGTAGTAAACAAAAGCTGCAAAGCTGCAAAAGCAGAAGAAAACAGCAGATATGAGAAGGTCAAAGCAGATCTAAAGAGCGAGCATCAGAAAAAGGTTGCTTCTCTGAAGGGTGCAGAAGAGATTAAGGCTGAGAAATATGTGCTCAAAAATAAATTGTTTGATGCACAGATGGCTCACGAATCGAAGCTTCAGGAGATCAAGGACAGAAGACATGAAGCATTCATGCATAAATATCACCTGATCGACCTGTTGCGGGCTTCCAAATTTACATTCCCGCAGCAGAGAATACAGAAACTGGAAAATTACAGATATACCTTCGATTTATCTCAGTTCCTGTACAAAAACGGTCTGTATATTGTAATCATTCTGATCTTCATCGCACTGTGTATCATCACACCGATCGTTAAAAATACACAGCTGCTGACTGTTACCAACATCCTGAATATCTTACAGCAGGCATCCCCGCGTATGTTCCTTGCACTTGGTGTTGCCGGTCTGATCCTGTTAACAGGTACCGACCTTTCCGTGGGACGTATGGTTGGTATGGGTATGGTTACAGCAACCATCATCATGCATAACGGAATCAATACAGGTGCCGTATTCGGACATGTATTTGACTTCTCCGCTATGCCTGCTACAGCGAAAGCACTGTTTGCACTGTTAATGTGTGTAATCCTTACGACAGCATTTGCCATGATTGCCGGATTCTTCATGGCGAGATTCAAAATGCATCCGTTTATCTCTACCATGGCGAACATGCTGATCATCTTCGGTCTGGTTACCTATGCGACCAAGGGTGTATCCTTCGGTGCGATTGATTCTGCCATCCCGAATACTTTCATTCCGCAGATCGGAAAATTCCCGACCATCATTCTGTGGGCTGTTGCAGCAGTTGCCATTGTATGGTTTATCTGGAACAAAACAACTTTTGGCAAAAACCTGTATGCGGTAGGTGGAAACCCGGAAGCGGCAGCAGTATCCGGTATCTCTGTATTTAAAGTAACAATGGGAGCATTTATGCTGGCAGGTATCCTGTATGGCTTCGGTTCCTGGCTGGAATGTAACCGTATGGTTGGTTCCGGTAGTGCAGCTTACGGACAGGGATGGGATATGGATGCCATCGCAGCCTGCGTAGTTGGTGGCGTATCCTTTACCGGTGGTATCGGTAAGATTTCCGGAGTTGTAACCGGTGTACTGATCTTTACCTCCCTGACATACGCCCTGACGATTCTGGGTATTGATACCAACCTTCAGTTCATCTTCGAAGGTATCATTATTCTGGCAGCCGTAACACTTGACTGTCTGAAATATGTACAGAAAAAATAATGAAATATTCATAAACCGATAGAATATAAGACAGCCCGGTCGTCCGATGGATGACCAGGGCGGTCTTTTATTCTGTTTTGGCAAATTTTTGTAACTATTCATTCAATAGAGAGCAATCTTCTGCTATAATGAAGGAACAATAATATGCTCCGGAAAACAGGAGGATAAGGATGGAACAATATAAAGTGATTCTTGTCGATGATGAAGTAGAGGTCATCGAGGTTATGAAAAAAAAGATCCGTTGGAATGATCTGGGATTTGACGTAGTGGGAAGTGCCACCAACGGTGTGAAGGCCTTGGAGCTGGTGGAAAAACTTCAGCCGGATGTGGTACTGACGGACATTAAAATGCCTTACATGGATGGGCTGGAGCTGGCAAGAAAACTGAACCAGGACTATCCCAATATTTACATTATGCTTTGCACCGGTTTTGACGAATTTGAATATGCGAAAGAGGCCGTCCATCTGGAGATCAAGGAATATATGCTGAAACCCATCAGCGCCACCGAACTGTCAGAAAGCCTGATGAAGCTGAAAACCACACTGGACAGGGAACGGGAAGAAAAGTTAAATGTAAAAAAACTGGAAGACTATTTCCAGGAGGTATTACCAAAGCTGCAGTCCAATTTCTTTATTTCCCTGATCGAGGGAAGGGTCAGAGAAGAGGATTATGAACGATTCCTTTTGGACTATCGGGTGGATATGAAGGGACCTTTGTTTTGCTGCATGATTTTTCATACCTCGGAAAATGATGTGCCGGAGGGCATGAATCCCTTATTGTTATCCATGTCCGTGGAACGTGAGATCAAACAGCGGCTGATGGAGAACTGTAATTGTCAGGAGTTCATCTATATGGGTAATACCATTCTGATTATGGAACTCCATTCAGAAGATGAGATAGCTCAATTGACGGACAAGTGTGACCGGTTCTGCCGCTGGGCATGGAGAATTATGGGAGCGGCGGTTACCGCAGGGGTCGGAACCGTCTGCAACAATCTGTACGATATCAGTATTTCCTACGAGGGAGCCAGAGAGGCGGTATCCTACCGTGTCCTGTACGGAACGAAACGAGCCATCAATATCGCAGAGATTGTTCCCAAAGAGTCAAAAAAGGCGGTTCCCTTAGAAGAAACAAAGATGCAGGAGCTGTTTCGTGCTATCCATGTAGGGGATCAGGAAAAGATCCGGAAAGAAGCCATCAAAGAGACAGAAAAGCTCCATAAGAATGCAGCCACCATCAGCCAGTACAATCTGGCCACCATGGAGATTGTCAGCGGCTTTTTCAAATTTTGTGCCAATAATTCCATGGATTTCAATGAAATTTCCGGAAATGTACAGAATCTTTACGAAAGAGTGACTCAGCTGGATGAAAGCTCTATGACAAACTGGATCATCAATATGTCTATGGCGATCAGCGAAAAACTGAGAAGTACCAGAAACAGTACCTCCAGACGGATCATCACCGATGCGCAGAACATCGTAAAAGACAGATATATGGAACCGGCGCTCTCGCTGGATGATGTGTGCGCAGATCTTGGGGTGTCCAATTCTTACTTTTCGTCCATCTTTAAAAAGGAAACCGGTCAGTCTTTTGTTTCCTATCTTACCGATTACCGAATGGACAGGGCAGAAGAAATGGTGCTGAACACCGATGAAAAAAGTTATAAGATCGCAGAAAAAGTGGGATATCAGGATGCGAACTACTTCAGCTATGTATTCAAAAAGAAATTCGGTGTTTCCCCTTCCAAATACAGAGCTTCCGGAAAATAAAAAGACGGAAAGCAGAAAGAACAAGCACAGAAAGACTCCGAGAGTACATCAGGCAGAAAAGAGGGAACAGGTGAAAGGGAAAATACATGAAAGATAGAAAAAGAAAGCCGGATTCCCGGAAGAATATCGTATTTAATATACAGTCGATCATCCTGTCTGTCCTTATGGCGATTTCACTGGTTACGATCATTGTAATGGGATTGCTGCTTTACCATCGATTCAAGCTGGCTCTGGAAAAAACAGCGGTAGACAACACGGAAGCTACCGTGGAGGCTACCGTAGACCGGTTAAATGCAGATCTGCTGGATATCCGGCAGATCCTGAACGGGGCAAACTACAACGTAGTCCAGCAGTTTGATATATCCAGCCGGGAATTCTCGGAGCAGTTCAGTCTGCTCTATGAGACCAATTCCGATAAGATTCAGAGCCTGGCGTTGTATGATCCCAAAGGAAATCTGATCGCATCGGAGCCGGTGGCGGCAGAAAAGAAAAACGTGAAGGTGCAGACACAGGAATGGTACAAAAATGCGGAAGATGCCATTGAAAATATACACTTTTCCACACCGCATATCCAGGAGCTGTTTGAGGATGGATCCTATCGGTACCAATGGGTTGTTTCCCTGAGCAGGTATGTAGATGTCAACAAGGGAGAGACACCGGAAACCGGTATTCTTTTGCTGGATATGAAATATTCTGTGATCAGGGACGTGATGAAACAGATCAATGACTGTTCCGGCGGAATCTACTATTATCTGACCAGTCAGGACGGAGAGATGATCTATCATCCACGGGGAACGGAGTTAAACCGCGGATTATTTGAAGAAAACAGTCTGGACGCGGCAAAATACGAGGACGGAACCTACGAGATCCGTTCCGGCGGTCAGAACGAGACCGTGATCGTCGGCAGCGTAGCCTATACAGGCTGGAAGATGATCGGTGTTGTGCCGGAGAGTGTGCAGGCGGCAAACTACAAGAACTTCCGTTACTATGTATTTGCTACTGTTCTGGTTCTTCTGGTCATGCTTTTGGAGGGAAACCAGCTGGTTTCCCGGAAGATATCCAAACCGATCCGGGAGCTGGATGCTTCCGTCAAGGCCCACGAGGCAGGAGGAAAACCGGATATCTATATCGGCGGCTCCTCGGAGATCCGCCATTTGGGACATTCTGTGCAGAAGTCCTATGAACAGATCGAAAAACTGATGGACGAGATCATCCGGCAGCAAAATGAACGAAGAAAAAGTGAACTGGATGCCCTGCAAAGCCAGATCAACCCCCATTTTCTGTATAATACACTGGAGTCCATCACATGGATGGTGGAAGCCCAGGAAAATGAAGCAGCGGTTCGTATGATTTCCGAACTGGCAAAATTACTTCGTGTCAGTCTGTCACGGGGTAAGACCATCATTCCCATTAAGGATGAGCTGCAGCACAGCAGAAGCTATATGAATATCCAGCTGGCCCGGTACAAAGAGCGGTTTAAAACAGAATTCCGGATTGAGGAAGAGATTGAAAACTACTGCATTGTAAAGCTGGTGATCCAGCCTATCCTGGAAAATGCCATCTATTATGGCGTTGGCAATATGGATGAGGATGATGGCGGCATGATCATCGTCAGCGGAAAAAAGAAAGACGAGGACATTCTGATCACCATCGAAGACAATGGGATGGGCATGCGGGAAGAAGTCCTGGAAAATATTCTGACGGATAACAGCAAGGTTCCGAAGCATGGTTCCGGTGTGGGTGTGATCAATGTGCATTCCAGAATCCGGCTGATGTTTGGCGAAGAATACGGACTTTCCATAGAAAGCGAACCGGACGAAGGAACAAGGGTTACGATCCGTATTCCGGCAATCCCATATACACCGGAAAACGCAGAAGCATTGGAATTACAAAAATACATACAGAGGAGACCGGGCGGATGAAAAAGAACAGAATGAAATTTCTTATAATTGAGTTTCTTTTGCTGCTGCTGGCAGTATTCTTTGTATGGAAAATTTTCGATCAGAACGTAGCAGAGCCCCGGATTGCGGTGATTCTTCCGGAGTCCGGTGACAAACGCTGGGATGCCCTGATCAAGGGAATGAAGCAGGCTGCGGCAGAGAACAACGTTCATATGATCATCTGCAATACGGAAGAGATCGACGGGCCGGAGGCGGAAAGAGAATTTATCAGGGAACAGAAGGACAACGATATTGATGGCTTTATCATATATCCGGCACCCGGTCATGAGACGGAAAATATGCTGAAAAAAGAGTGTGGAAATAAACCGTATCTGCTGATTGCAGATGGTCTGGCGGTAAAAGAAGGGAAAACTGCCAGTCCCACGATCCAGCCGGATTACCGGGAGATCGGAAGATGGCTGGGAGAACGGCTGAGAACAAAAAAGCAGAAGATCGGAATTATCGCCGACTGGAAAATGTCCGAGGCTGTACAGGCGGAGATTTGTGGATTGAACGAGGCGCTGGAAGGCAGCGAAAGCAAGATCAGCTGGTGTATTTACCGGAGAAAAGAACAGGACATTGTGGAGCGGATGAAGAAGGAAACAGAGGCGGATGCTCTTGTCATCCTGGATGAAGGAATATTGGAAGAGTTTGGAGAGCAGGCAGAAAATGGAACATACGAGGGCGCGGAGCTCTATGGAGTGGGTTACAGTCTGAAGACGATTGCACTTCTGGATAACGGAAACATTCAGGGGCTGGCTGTGCCGGACGGATATGAAATCGGCTATAAAAGTGTGGAAGAAATAACCAAAAGGATCGAGCACAGGTCTTATAAAATGCAAGGATATATAACCGAATATCAGGTACTTGGCAAGGAAAATTTCTCTATGGACGAAGATTTAGAAAGGTTTTTATATTCCTATGAATAAAAAGAAAAGAAGGGTGGCAGTATTATTATCTGCCACGATAGGGAGTGCGGTGCTTGTGCTGTCGGGGTGTTCCGGCAAGTCGGACCAGACAGAGAAAACCCTGCGGGTCGGAGTGATAACCTACACGCAGGATGATCCTTTATCAATGGACTGACGGATGAACTGAAGGCGCAGCTGAAAGCCATGGAAAACAAAGAACGAAGGATTATCGTATCGACAAAAAGCGGAAACGACGATCAGCAGGAACAGAACGAAAAGGTGGAAGAGATGATTGATGCCGGCTGTGATGTGCTCTGTATCAATCTTGTGGACCGGACAGCTCCGTCCCGGATCATCCGAATGGCAAGGAATGAAGACATTCCTGTGATCTTCTTTAACAGGGAACCGGTAAGAGAAGACCTGATGCAGTGGGAAAAGCTGTATTATGTGGGCTGTGATGCAGAACAGTCCGGGATCATGCAGGGTGAGATCGCAGCAGAATACATCAACAGCCATCCGGAAGTCGATAAAAACAAGGACGGAAAGATCCAATATGTGCTTCTGGAAGGAGAAGCGGGCCATCAGGATGCCATCAGCAGAACGGAATATTCCGTAAAGACACTGATGAAAAAAGATGTTATACTGGAAAAGCTAAGTTATCAGTTAGCGGACTGGAACCGGGGACAGGCGGAAAACCGCATGAACCGTCTGATCAGCCAGTACGGAAAAAAGATTGAACTTGTTATGTCCAACAACGATGAGATGGCACTTGGGGCTGTGGAGGCCTATCGGAAAGCAGGCTATGTCCGTGAAGAATGGCCGGTGATCTTCGGAATTGATGGCCTGGAAGAGGCTCTGGAAGCCGTAAAGGCAGGAGAGATGCAGGGCAGCATCCTAAATGACAGAGTGGATCAGGCAAAGAAAATGGCGAAAATGGCAGTGGAGCTGTTCGAGGGAGAGGAATTTGACCAGGAAAGCCTGAAAGAAGGCCGGTATTATTTTTCAGAATATCAGAAGGTAGACGGCAGCAACATCGATGAGTACCTGAACGCAGAAGAGACGATTTCCCACTCCGAAATGTAAGCAGGAAGACTGCGTTTGCAGGCAGAAAGAGTAAGTAAAGACGTGTCTTTATTTTAAACCAATCAAGCAAGCAGCGAAGCGGATTGCGAATATCCGACTGACAGAATGAGGAAAAACAGATGGAACATACATGGACCAAAGATTTTTATCAGGAGACAGATCCGGCAAAACGGCAGCAGATCTTAAAAGAATATATCGGAGAGGAGGAAGCCTGGGAAGAAGAATACCGGGCTCGGCTCTGGACGGCCCGATACGGACAACGCAGGCTCCAGAAGGATGAATTTGTCAAATGCCTGATGGAACTGAAGTATCTGGCGGAAGGAACCTCTCTGGATCCGGGAGGCGACAGAAGAAAGATGGGAGCCCGGATTCTCTCTACGTTGTGCCTGGCGGAAGCCATGCAGTCAGATGAGGGATACCAGAAAATTCTTGCAGATGAACTGTACAATGTATTCCTGAAATTTATTCAGGTCAGCAGAGGAGGCAGAGGATTTACCTCTCTGGTATTCGGCATGGGACAATTGTCCGAAGAAGGAATCGCGAAAAAAATCGCCGAACAGATCAGTGTGATCGCGTTCAAGGCACCACGCCTGCTTCACATGGAAAAAGAATTCACCCTGCTCCGGGAAGCCGCCCTCCGGGCATATCGGCAGGAGTATCCGAACAGGGAGCATTTCCTGAACAAATATTGAGATGATTGCAGGAAATATCTGAAAAGTGGCAGACGGAAAGAGAAAGGAGAACAAAATGGAATACAGAAAATTTGACAATGTCATAGTAGCAAGGATTGACAAAGACGAGGAAATACTGGAGCAGCTGAAGGTAATTGCCATAAAGGAGAATATAAAGCTTGCCAGTATCCAGGCTCTTGGAGCGATCAACGATTTCACAGTTGGAGTATATAAGACAGACAAAAAGAAATATGATGCAAACAGCTTCCAAGGGTATTATGAAATTACATCACTGACAGGTACAATCAATACAATGGACGGAGAATATTATGCACACCTTCATATGAGCGCCGGAAATCAGAACGGCGAGGTGGTTGGAGGACACCTGAACAGAGCGATTGTCAGTGCAACCTGTGAGATGGTCATCACGGTAATTGGCGGAAGAGTGGACAGAGTTCATGATGAAGAAACCGGACTTAATATTTTTAAGTTTAACTGAAGCTGCAAAGCAGCTATTCGGTTATGAGCAAGTAGCGAAGCGGATTGCGAATATCCGCTTGACTTAAAAGCCTGAGAGGAAATAGTGAGAAGCAACATCGGGATGCAGCGTAAGCGAAATCGAGATGTGATCTGAAGAGATAATACAATTTACAAAAAAGTGGATTTTCCACATAAATACCTGAACTGGAGGTGTATGGGCTATGATAAAAGAACATTATTCGATCCTGTTTTGCAGCTTAACGGGTAATACAAAGAAGCTGGCTGATGTAATCTATGAAACGTTGCCAAAGGACAAATGCGATTATTTTGGCACAAACGATTCGCAGGTACCGCAATCCGACGTATGCTATATCGGATTTTGGACGGACAAAGGGAATGCGGACCAAAAGACATTAGAATTGTTGTCGAAATTAAAAAATAAAAAGATTTTCCTGTTTGGAACAGCTGGATTTGGCGGAAGTGATGCCTATTTTGAAAAGATTCTCGGACAAGTCAAACAGTCGATCGATGCAAGCAATACGGTCATCGGTGAGTATATGTGCCAGGGAAAGATGCCACAGTCTGTGCGCGAACGGTATATGAAAATGAAAGAAAACCTGGAACATCCGGCCAATCTTGATCTGCTGATTCAGAATTTTGACCGTGCTTTGTCACATCCGGACAGCGAAGATTTGGAAAGACTGAAAAAGTCATTATGAGATAGAAAAGTATGTTGTGCTTGATAAAAATAATCAGATAAGAGCAAAATTCGCGAAATGATTGCAATGGGTCGTCAAATGGAATAGAATGGAGAGAAAAAAGAAAGGTGTGGAAAAGGCAGGGCTGGCAAAGCATATCCGGCAGATGAGGTCATGCAGAAGTAAAAACAATGAAAACTACAACAAAACAAACTCATTTATACAGTAACACGGATCTTCGCAAGCTTTTAATTCCGATCATCATTGAACAGTTACTTTCTTCCCTGATGGGAACTGTCGACACGATGATGGTCAGCAATGTCGGGTCTGCCGCAATTTCGGCAGTCTCGTTGGTGGATTCCATTAATATCTTAGTCATTCAGGCGCTTTCTGCGCTGGCGGCAGGAGGAGCGATTCTCTGTTCGCAGTATATTGGAAGCGAAAAACGGGATGGAGCAATCCGTTCGGCACAGCAGGTGCTTTTTGTTATGACAGTTTTGTCCGTCGCATTATCCGCGGGCTGCCTGATTTTCCGTGTTCCGCTGCTGCGTGTGATTTTCGGGGCAGTGGAAGCGGATGTTATGAAAAATTCACAGGTGTATTTCCTGTTTACGCTGCTGTCATTCCCGTTTATCGGTCTTTACGATGCGGGCGCATCCATTCTGCGGGCGCAGAACAACAGCCGCAGTCCGATGGTGATTTCGGTGATTTCCAACTTTATGAACATCGGCGGAAATGCCATTCTTATTTTCGGCTTCCATATGGGTGTCGAAGGAGCCGCGATTTCGACTTTAATTTCGCGTATTTTCTGTGCGGTTGTCGTACTGTGGAAGCTTCGGGATGAAAGCAAACCGATTTTTGTGAAGCAGTATCTTTCCATTCGGCCGGACTTTGGTTTGATCAAAATAATACTGTTCATCGGTATTCCATCGGGAATCGAGAACAGTATGTTCCAGTTTGGAAAGCTGGCGATTCAGTCCACTGTGTCCACACTTGGCACGGTTGCCATTGCCGCGCAGGCGATGACGAACATCCTTGAGAACCTGAACGGTGTCGCTGCGATTGGTGTCGGCATCGGACTGATGACGGTAGTCGGTCAGTGTCTCGGCGCGGGCCGGAAGGATGAAGCAATCTACTATATTAAAAAACTGTGCTGGCTGTCAGAAGTGGTTATCGTTGCAAGCTGTCTGCTGGTATTTGTGCTGACAAAACCGATTACGATAATCGGCGGTATGGAGGCAGAGAGTGCAAAGCTCTGCATGCAGATGATGATCTTTATCACGATTGTAAAGCCACTCTGCTGGGTCATGGCGTTTGTCCCGGGATACGGCATGCGGGCTGCCGGGGATGTAAAATTCTCCATGATCACGTCCTGCTGTACGATGTGGCTGTGCCGTGTGAGTCTCTGCATTTATCTGTGCCGCGTATGGGGATTCGGCCCGATCGCCGTCTGGATCGGCATGGCGGCAGACTGGAGCCTGCGGTCCATTCTCTTTACCATCCGGTTCAAATCAGGAAAATGGCTGAATCATCATTTGATAGAAGAAAAGAAACAGGAGAGCTAAACATCTTCTTCCGGTAAAAAGGAAAGCGCATATGCAAGAGAGTCGTTGAGATGAGATTTTTGACCGCGGCTGGAAGCCGTACCGGATCAATCACCTGAGCTGGTGGAAAGAGGAGCTTGCATCCGAAGAAGAGATGGAAGAGGGACGGAACAATCTTGCAGCACATGACAATCGGAATGTAGATGAAAAGAAAATCCTTTTGTATGAACAGATCATTCGGGTTGTGTAGAAACAGGAAGAAAAAACTGGATTTTTCCAGTACCGGATGATAAGATAAAACTGTGTTTCGGGATGGCTTAAACATATGGAGGTGCAGGATGGAACCAATTTATTTGTCAATCCAGCAGAAAGAAACTGGCAGCCGCATCAAATCCCTTCTTCGTGAAAGCGGATACACCGTGAGAGACATTCAGAATGCCATGGGTTTTGAAAATCCACAGGCGGTCTATAAATGGATTTCCGGCAAGTGCCTGCCAAGTCTGGACAACTTTCTCATTTTAAGCAGATTATTAAACACAAGCATCGAAGATATCCTCGTCATTGACGGGGATATTCCTCGCTTCAGGATAATTTTAAACTACACACAACGGTGGCAGGAAAGTCTCCACCGGCTCCGTTGACTTTATATGTGCAAACTGATAAGATACTCATAAGTATGTTCTTAGGGGTATCTTATTTTTGTATTTCAAAAAGAAAAGGGGAAATTAAATAATGACAAAAAAGAAAATCATTGGCCTTTGCATCGGCGCTGTCGTTCTTGCCGTGGCTGCGGCCGGTGTGAAGGAAGGCAGCTGGCTGATGAAGCATCGCCGGATGCAGAATGAGTTTACGCATGAGATGAATGCATTCACGACTAAAACAAACGCTGAGCTGATCCAGCCGACGATTGTTGCGGAGGATGATATCTACGGCTGGCTTTTCCATGAGGAAGATGACGGGCTGTACATGAATCTCTATTACCGGATCAAAAACGAGTCCAATCAGCACGAAATTGCATCCAGTGAATTTCCTGTGAAGATCAAAAAGGAGCTTCTTGCGGATGATGAAGTGTGGAGCAGAACGACGCGGACCGCGAAAAATCAGGTTCACGCGGAATACCTGGAAGGAGAAGATGACATGACGGTTTCGTTTGACGTCTATTACCAGTGTGAGGGTTCCTGCGGGGAATATTTTGCGGATATTACCGTGACGGACAGTGAGACCGGAAAGCTCTACTACAGCAGTGAAGCAGAAAATGAAGCGGCAGAATAGGAGGAGCGATGGCCGAAAAAGAAAGCAAAAATAAATGGCACACACCGGCGGAGCGGATTATGATGCTGGGGTTTGCTGCGGTGATTCTGCTGGGGACAATTCTTCTTTGCCTGCCGGTTTCTGCGGCGGACGGAAAAAGCGTTTACTGGCTCGACGCCCTGTTTACCGCAACGACATCTGTCTGCGTGACGGGCCTTGTCACCGTTCCGACGGCGACGACATGGAGTACCTTTGGAAAAATTGTGATACTCGGGTTGATTCAGTTCGGAGGTCTTGGCATCATGGCGTGCCTGACGATGGTGTTTCTGATCCTGCGCCGGAAAATCAGTCTGCAGAGCCGTAAACTGATCCAGGACACTTACAATCTGCCGGTTTTAAAGGGCAGCGTCGGTATTGTGCGGAAGCTGCTGATCGGCACGGCGGCGGTGGAGCTGGCGGGAGCCTTTTTCTACAGCTTCTGGTTTGTGCCGGAATACGGTTTCTGGAAGGGAATCGGCTACAGCCTGTTCCACTCCGTATCCGCCTTCTGCAACGCCGGAATTGACCTCGTCGGGGAATCCTCGTTCGCCCCGTTTGTGACGAACCCTCTTATCAACTTTACGACGATGGGCTGATTTTCTTAAGCGGCCTTGGCTTTCCGGTCTGGTGGGAAGTGCTGGAGCGCGTGCAGGATCTTGTAAAAGGAAAACGGACCCGGAAAAACTTCGTGCGCGGCTTCACGCTCCACACCAAACTGGTTCTGACGACAACCGTCATTCTTCTGTTCGGCGGGGCGCTTCTGATCCTCGCGCTGGACTGGAACAACGCATCCTCGCTTGGCAGCTTAAAACCGGCGCAGAAGGCTATGGCGGCCTTCTTCCAGTCCGTGACGACGCGAACCGCCGGCTTTGAGACGATCCCGCAGGCAAACTTCTCGGACGGCTCCGCGATGGTAAGTATGATCCTCATGTTCATCGGCGGCTCTCCGATGGGAACGGCGGGCGGTGTCAAGACGACGACTGTTGCGATTCTGCTCGTGGTCGTCGCATCCTACATCCGCGGCGATTCCGACACCGTGGTCTGGGGACGGAAGGTCATGGAAGAAAACATCCGCACCGCGGTCGTTATTTTCTTCTTCGCACTGACGATGGCATTCACCGCGACGGTGCTTCTGATCTCTGTCACCGGAAGTCCTCTGCTGGACTGCCTGTATGAGATCGTTTCTGCTGTGGCAACTGTGGACTGACGCGGTCGCTTACGCCGACCCTTCCGGCGGCGGGAAAAATCATCGTAATTCTGGTCATGTTCATGGGACGTCTTGGACCGGTTACGCTGGCTATTGCACTGCGGCGGAGAAGCGGAAGAAAAGATGTGGATATCCAGCGCCCGGAACAGCGGGTGCTGATTGGATAAAAGAGGAGAAAAAACATGAGTAAACAATACGCAGTCATCGGACTTGGAAAATTCGGCTTCGCCGTGGCGACGACGCTGGCGCAGGCAGGAAAAGAAGTGCTCGCGGTCGATAAAGACCCGGAGCTGGTACAGGAGATCGCCGATCTCGTCACATATGCGGCGCGCGCGGACATCACCGACAGCCGTGTTTTTGCATCGCTTGGCATCAGCAACATGGATGTCGTGATCGTCGGCATCGCTGAAAATATGGAGTCGAGCATCCTCGCCACCCTGCAGGCAAAAGAGGCGGGCGTGCCGCTCGTCATCGCAAAGGGCATGAGCCAGATGCATGCCAATATTTTGAAAAAAGTCGGCGCGGACCGCGTCGTGATGGCGGAAAGTGAGACGGGCATCCGCCTCGGAAAAAGCCTGATTTCCGGCGGCTTCCAGGACTTCTTCATGCTGTCGGATTCGTTCTCCATGGTAGAGCTTCCCGTGCCGGAAGCGTGGACGGGGCATAACCTCGAGGAGCTGGATCTGCGGAAGAAATACAGTATCAACGTAATCGCCGTCAAGGACGGGGAAGACATCCGTGTCACGGTCAATCCGAAGACGCTGCTCCGCGCAGAGGAAGTGCTGATTCTGATCGGCGAAAACAAAGAACTTGCCAAATTGATGAAAAACAGGAAATGAGGGGACCATTCATGATTACAAGCAGCAGCAATGCACAGGTAAAAAACATTATTGCGCTGAACAAAAAAGCAAAAGAACGCCGGGAGCAGGACGTTTTCGTGGCGGAGGGCTGGAAAATGTTCCAGGAAGCGCCGCGGGAATGGCTGAAAAAAGTATATGTGTCTGAGAGCGGCAGCAAAATGCATGAAATGCCGTCCGACGGGACAGAATACGAAGTAGTGGACGACCGCGTGTTCCAGTCCATGTGCGACACGAAGACGCCGCAGGGTGTTTTAGTGTGATCCGCATGCCGCATTACACCGAAGAGGAGGTGATGGACAACGGAAAGACACCGCTTCTGATGGTACTTGAGGATCTGCAGGACCCTGGAAATGTCGGAACAATCATCCGCACCGCAGAGGGCGCAGGAGTCACCGGCATCATCATGAGCCGCGGTACCGCGGATATCTTCAATCCGAAAACGATTCGCTCGACGATGGGCTCGATTTACCGTATGCCGTTTCTGATCGTCGACGATGCGGTCGGATTTGTAAAAGGCTTAAAAGCGCGGAAGATCTGTACGTACGCGGCACATCTGCACGGCGTGCATTCCTACCGCGAGGAGGATTACACAAAAGGAACGGCATTCCTGATCGGAAATGAGGGAAACGGCCTGACTGATGCAATGGCAGAGGCCGCCGAGTGCCTGATCCGTATTCCGATGGAAGGAAAAGTGGAGTCGTTAAACGCAGCGATTGCATCCGCCGTTCTCATGTATGAGGCACACGGCCAGCGCGCATAAAAGAAAGAGCGTTACCGGTTTTCTTACATTTCTCTTAACCTGCCGGAAACCTACTCGACAGAACCGGTATTTTGAGCTAAAATAGAAAGAGCAGAGTCCGGGCTGAATTTCTGTCAGTCCGGTAAAACTGTAATATTTGCCAGAAAAGCAAAAGCTGTTTTGGGAGGAAGGAAAAATGAGTGAGAAAAAAAACATCAGTAAAAAGGAGCTCCGAAGAAGAAAGCGGAAGCGTGCGCTGATGATCAAAACAGGAATTCTATGTGTTCTGCTTGTCATCTTCGGCATTGGAATATGGCTTTGGCCGGAGGAACAGAAAAAATCCAGCAGAAAGCACAGGAAAAAGAGGATCAGAAAACAGCAGAGGTGGACGGTTCCGTATCGTCGGACAGCACGGGAAGTGCTGAAGCGCCGACAACGAAAGCACAGATTATGGCGGAAGCCGATGCACTTGCGCAGACATACGATTACGATGGAGCCATTGAAAAGCTCCAGAGCGTAGAGGGCGCAGCGACCGACGCGGATATCATCACAAAAGTAGCAGAGTACACCAGCACGAGAGATGCCTGTGTGCGCGTCAACGTCAACGAAGTAACCCACATTTTCTATCATTCTCTTGTAGTCGATCCGCAGAAAGCGTTCTATCAGGACAACGCACAGACCGCAGGCTTCTGCCAGTGGATGACCACCGTGGATGAGTTCAACGCGATCACCCAGCAGATGTACGACAGAGGATATGTCATGGTTTCGATCAACGATCTCGTGAAAAAGACCGTAGATGATGACGGAACCGTTCATTACGAGGAAGGGGACATTTACCTGCCGGAGGGCAAGAAAGCATTCGTTCTTTCTCTGGATGACCTTTCCTATTACCACTCTTACGACGGACGCGGCATTGCCAGCAAGATGGTAGTCGGCGACGACGGAAAACCGACCTGCGAATATATTCAGGATGACGGAACTGTTGTGACCGGTGCTTACGACTGCATCCCGCTGATGGATCAGTTTATCGAAGCGCATCCGGATGCCGTATACCACAATGCGCGCGGAACCGTAGCACTGACCGGCTACGATGGAATCCTCGGATACCGCACCGACGGTGATTACAAGACGAGAGAAGATCTGACGGATGATCAGGTAGCATGGCTTGATGCACACCCGGATTTCGACTGGGATAAAGAGTGCGAGGAGGCGAAAAAAGTAGCCGATGCGATCAAAGCAGACGGCTGGACATTCGCAAGCCATACCTGGGGCCATATCCGTGTCGGCGACAAACCGATCGAGACGATCCAGGCGGATACCGAGAAATGGCTGACGTATGTTGCACCGCTCATCGGCGGAAGCGATATCATCATCTTTGCACATGGACAGGATCTTTCCGACTGGCACGATTACACGATGGACAATGAGAAGTTTGCTTACTTAAAGAGTCAGGGCTTCAACATCTACTGCAACGTAGATTCCTCCCAGTATTTCGTTCAGGTAAGAGACAATTACCTGCGTATGGGACGAAGAAACCTGGATGGATACCGCCTGTACCAGAACCTCTACGGAGGCGGCGAGGACAGAACAAGCGATCTGTTTGATTCTGCCTCTGTTATTGATCCGCAGCGGCCGACAGATCCATCTCTTTACAATTTAGGTTAAAGAATTTTGAAAATGAAAAAGATCTCACAGAACTTTCTATTATTTATAGAAGAAAGTTTGTGAGATCTTTTTTTCAGCAGGGCGAACCGTTTACAGATATTTTTCTACGAGCGGAAACGGCAGAGGCCCGAGACGGAGCAGTTTTTCATGGAAACCGATCAATGAGAATGAGTCACCTTCCTGTTCCTGCACTTCCGAGAGGAGCTGTGAAAACGAGAGCGATCCGACACAGTATTTCAGATAGTTCGCAGGTGTCTCGAGAATATACTGATATAAAGAGGCAGCGGCCGACGCATCCGTGATTCCGAACTGCGCCAGAAAGGCTGACGCATCCGAGAGGAGCCATCCCTGGCTGTGGATTCCGAGATCCAGCAGCGAGCAGAGGGTAAGATGCACCGAGCGGTTCAGATACCAGAGACGGCAGAGCGCCTGCGTGTTTGCATCGAGATTACGTGCGGCGTAGCGGCAGGCATATGATTCAACGTAAGTTGCCCATCCTTCCACATAACCCGACGGCGCGTAGAGACGGCGGATCAGAAGCGGGTCGGAGCGCGAGAACGAGACGGTCTGGTACAGATGGCCGGGAAAGCCCTCGTGGGCAAGTGTGGAATACAGCTCGATGCCGGTCATCTCATCCGCGGGATTCAGGTAAATGGAGTTGGGTGAATTGACATCGGCGGGCGGTGTGAGATAAAAGGCGGGGCTTAAAAAATCCTTGAGAGAGTCATCCACGGTCTTTACTTCGTATGCGATACCCGAAAGAACGGGAAAATCTTCAGAAACGGCATTCTGCAGATCGGCAAGCATTTCCTCCGGCGTGGAGAACGGCAGCACGAGCGCCTGCTCGGAGAGGGAGAGCGACGGATTCTGATCGAGAATGATCTGCATTTCGGCACACTGGTCCGCAAGCTGCTGTGTTAAAAGGCGGGTCAGCTCCTCCGGTGAAGCATCAACACCGACGCGGCTGCGGAGCAGATACGCATAGTAGGAAAGTCCGCCTTCCTGCCGGGAAAGACCACCGGCGTTCTGTGTTCCTTTGCCGCGGAGTGAAGAAAGCGCATCGGAAAGAGAGCGGTAGGCGGGAAAAACACAGGAGGTAAGGAGTTTTTCATGCGTCTGCAGACAGAGATTCCTTTCCGCCTCAGAAAACAGTGAAGACGCCTGCAGTTTATTCTGAAAAACGGTGTGGAGCAGATGGCTTTCCGGTGTATCCGCGTCGGCGAGAAAAGCACTGCACTGGTGGATAATGCCATCGACCGCAAGGTCATTCTGAAACACGCCCTGCCGGGATTTTTCCTGTTCGAGTGCGATGAGGTCGGAGAAATAGCGCGGGAAATCCTGCAGAAGATGGAGGTAGTCGGCGATATCCTGCTGTGTGCGGAACGGGTACTCTGCGAGCAGAATGGGAAGCTGTGCCTGAATCCCGAGCGACGGACCGAGCGGTTCCGCAAGAAGGCTGGTGCTGCCCGGCATTTTCTCGCAGTCCAGCTCGTAGAGCAGAAGATCGAGCGTGATCTGATTTTCTGCGGAGAGGCGGTTTCGATGAAAGGATGTGAGCGTTGTTTCCACACTCTGCAGCAGGGCATCATACGAGGTGCGGTCAGGGATGGAAACCGTGCCGAACGAGGCAGTGCCGGGGGCAATTCCGCGGGAAGCCGGATCGGCGAGGGTATAGTGGAGCGTGATGGCAGAAGAGGTTACCTCGGAGTGGAACCGTTCCTCCACATACGCGGAAAACCGGCGGTTCTCACCAGGGGAAAAGAACGGGGAAAAATACCAGAACAGCAGGGCGAAAAGAAGTCCGCCGCACAGAAGCAGAGGGAACAGGATGCGGCGGTGCAGAGAAGCTGGTTTCATAGAATAGGCTCCGGTGCGGACAGTTATCATAAAGTATGTAAAAAATGCTGATTTTATGCGCTTTTTCCGTGGCCTTTCATTTGACTTTCCAAAACGGCTTTGCTATAATCAGTAACGAATGAAATAAGGGACTTTTCAGTGCAGAACGGATTTGAAAAAGAATCCGCGAAGGTAAAAGAGAATCAGGTGGAAATCCTGAGCGATCCGGTCACTGTAAGCAGGGAGTGTTAGCTGCAGAAATGCCATTGTGCGAAACGCATGAGAAGGCGCGGCTGCCGTGAAGATCTGCGAGTCAGGAACCTGCTGGAAAGGTTAGTGAATCGCTTCCGATGAAAGCATATATTCATGGAAAGATGTACGAAGTAAAATCGGACATCTGCTTTTTTGTCGCCATGCGTCCGAAAAAGAGCTCCGGTGGAGAAACTCTTTTGCAGAAAAAGCAGATGTCTGTTTGTCTTTTCGCAGAAAAAATGTGTCCTCAAAAACAAGATTACTTGCAGGGAGACATCATTGACGGGGGCAGGCACCGCCCAGCTGCCTGAAAAAGTCAGACGGAATCCGGAGCAGATGCGCGAAGGAGATCCGAAGAAAAGGAGAAGTTATGAAAGGAAATTCAAGCAAATTTCTGGCACTGCTGCTGTCGGCGTCCATGATCATGAGCCCGACTGCCAGCGTATTAGCAGATACGCAGGAAAAAGCAGCACAGACAGAAAGCAGCGCAGCCGCAGAGGAAGCGCCGCAGAGCGAAGAAACAGCAGAGACGGCAGAACCGGAAACAACACCGGCAGAAACCGAGAGCAGTGAAAGCACTGCAGAGACTCCGGCAGAAGAGCCGACGGAAACACCGGCTGCGCCTGCAGAGGATCAGACACCGGCAGGATCTGACGAGACCGAGACACCATCTGCAGATGAGGATGCTTCGGAAGATACTGCAGAGGACACTGCAAAAGACGGTGAAGAGACTGCCGATACCACAGAAAAAGAGCCGGAAGCAGCAGATGAGACTTCCCAGGATGCTGAAAAAGAAACACCGGCAAAAGAAGAAACCAAAGATGCTGTAAAAGAGAATACCAGTCCGGCGGCAGAACAGCCGAAAACGGAAGTAAAAGAAACAACCAAAAATGAGGCATCCAATACAGCCGAGGAGAAAGAAACAAAAGCAGCGGAAGCAGCAAAACCGGCAGATGGTGAGTATGAGACTTCTGCAGAAGCAACCGGAAGCATGTTCCGTGTGATTTCTTCCAGACTCATCGTAAAAGATGGAAAACTGAAAGCATCCATTCTGCTGAGTGGAACCGGCTATGATTACCTGTATACGGGAACAGCAGCAGAAGCTGCGGCAGCAGATGAAAAGAGCTGGATTGCTCCGACAGGAAGCGAAACCTATACGGATACGAAGACCGGTGCAGAAAAGACCGGATATCGTTTTGAAATTCCGGTGGAAGAGCTTGACAAACAGATGGATGTTGCCGTTCGCTCAGCCAAGAAAAAAACATGGCTGATAAAACTGTTACGATCCACAGCACCGCTGCAATCCCGACCGTAACCCCGGAACCGACCGAGCCCCCGGCCCCGAGTGAAACACCAGGCGATGATTCTTCCGAGACACCAGTCAGCGTAGAAGCACCTGTTGTAAAGGACAACGGTCAAGCATTCAAAATGTTCCTCATCTCTGAGGCAACCATGATCAACAAGGGCGACAAACTTGTTCTTACCCTGAAAACAAACAACACATCGTTTGATAAACTGTATTTTGGAAATAATGATGACCTTGCAAAAGCACCGGTTATTCAGGGAATGCAGGAAGCAAACGACGGTTTTTCCTTTGCGTTTGAAGTAGATGCTGACAAAGCCGGCACAACCGTTCCGATTGTTCTTGGAAAGAAAGACGGAACCTGGTATACGAAACAGCAGCTTTACTTTGTGATTCCGGGAACGAAAACACCAGATGTTACACCAACCCCGGAACCGACCGTAACCCCGGAACCGACTGAGACCCCGGCACCAACCGCAACGCCGACCCCGGAGCCATCTAAAGTTCCAAATGGCATTTACAGCGGAACCGCCGAGACGGGTGCTCAGATGTTCAAAGTAGTGGCTGTGGAGCTGACCGTAAAAGACGGTGATATGAAAGCTAAGATCACCTTAAGCGGTGTTGCTTATGACTACCTGTATATGGGAACTCCGGAAGAGGCAGCTGCTGCAGATAAGAGCGCATGGATCGCGGGCATCGGAACAGCGGATTATACGACCGATGACGGACAGACCAAAACCGGAATGCAGTATGAAATCCCGGTAGCAGCACTTGATCAGCCGCTTACCGTTGCATCCCATTCTGAAAAACGGGACAAATGGTATGCAAGAACCATCACCATCGCATCAGCAAGTCTGAAAAAGACCTCAGATCTTCCGGCAGATGAGACAAACAAAATTGCAGACGGTATCTACGAAGCAACTGCTGAGACTGGTGCAGCAATGTTTAAAGTAGTCAAAGTAAAACTGACTGCAAAAGATGGAAAAATGACAGCACTTATCACCTTAAGCGGAGTAGGTTACAATTACCTGTATCTGGGAACAGCAGCAGATGCAGCAGCAGATGAGAGTGCATGGATTGCATCCAAAGGAGAAGGTGAGTACACCTTAAACGGCGAGACCAAAACAGGACTGCAGTTTGAAATTCCGGTAGAAGCACTGGATCAGGGCCTGGCAGTGGCAGCTCACGCAGTAAAGAGCGGCAAATGGTTTGACAGAACCATCACGATCGCATCCTCCAGCCTGAAAAAGACCGGAGATCTGCCGTCGGATGATTCCAACGATCCGAAACCAACCATCGTTCCGACCAAGACCCCAACCGTATCTCCATCTGAGACACCGGTTGTAAAACCGACCAGCACCCCGGCTCCGGCACCGACCCAGAAACCGGCCGATACCAAACCGGAGCAGGAATCCAAATATGAGTCTGACTTAAGCGGCGGCACATCCAAAGTAGACAGTGCAACCACATTGGCAGACGGCGTTTACACACCAGACGGATTCTCCTTCTCCGGCGGATCCGGAAAGGTAACCATCTCCTGCAGCAAGATTACTGTAACGAACGGACAGGCTTATGCAACGATCGCATTCAGCAGTCCGTACTACGGATATGTAAAAGCAAACGGAAATAAATACATGGCAAATGTCAGCGGCGGAAGCAGCATCTTCACCATTCCGGTTGAGCTGAACAAGAACAATACCATCATCGGTATGACCACCAGAATGTCCGTTGCCCATGAGATTTCCTACAACATCTTCATCTCCCTGGCAGCAGCAAAGAAGGGCGGCAGCACTTCTTCCAGCACAGGATTTGTAAAAGCAGACGGAACAATCTCCACGATCAGCACCGATAACTCCAAGCTGGATACCACCGCTCCGGAGATCATGGGACTGGAATACAAAGCAGAGACAAAACTTGCTTACGCAGAGTACTTCAAGATGTATCATTACGACGAAGGCATCACCCTGCTGGAGATCGATATGACAAAAGATACCGAGCGTGATCCGGAGAAACAGACCGAGGACGACAAGAAAGCAGAAGATACCAATACCGCGGCAGCAACCGACGAGGAAGAAGCGGCAGCAGCATCCGATTCCAAAAAGACCGGCACTGAGAAAGCGAAAGATCTGACCGAAAAGACAAAAGAGCTGTACGAAGGCAATGTTGTCAAATATCTGATCGTTCCGAAAGATGTTGAGATTCCGGCAGGACTGGACAAAGATATGATCGTGATCCAGCTTCCGGTTGAGAAAGCATACGTAGCATCTGAGGATGCCCTGAAACTTCTCGACGAGCAGTTAGACGCAGCAGAGAGCATCAAAGCAGTCGGCATGGAGCAGAAAGACTGCCAGATCGAAAACATTGCAAAAGCAATGGAAGACAAAAAAATCTCCTTCGACGGAGCATTCGATGATCTGGACTACAAAGCTCTGGTAAAAGACGAAATCGACTTTGCAATTCTTCCGTCTGAGTTCCTTCCGGGAAATGCAAAAGATGAGGAAGATACTGACGCAGCCGACGAGACCGCAGATACCAAAGCTGAGGATCAGAAGGACGATAAAGACGATAAGACAACGGATGAGAAAGCAGACGAAGACAAGACTACGGAAGAACTTCTGAAAGAGGAAAATGAGCGTCTGTCCGACACCGCAGAGCGTCTGGCAACCCTGACCATTCCGATGCTGGTTGACCGTTCCGCAGACGAGAAGACCGATCTTGCGAAAGCAGAGTGGCTGAAAGTCTACGGCGTGATCTTCGGATGCGAGGATCAGGCAAACGAGCTGTTCCAGCAGATGGTAAAGGCAGAAGAGAATAAATAAGTACAATAATTTGCAGCAAAAAATGAGAAAGGGCTGCTGCCGTATGGCAGCGGCTTTTTCTTTAAGAAAGGAATATCAAATGACAGGAAAAAACGAAAGAAAGCTGAAAAAATGGGCCGCACTTTTTCTTGCAGCAGCGATGTCACTGACGGCCTGCGGCAGCATCGCATCAACGGGAAGCAGCACATCGTCCGCGTCGGGCACTTCGGCAGTTTCTCAGAGCAGCACATCCACAGCATCCGCAGCAGACGTTTCCGAAAGCCAGACGGAGAGCACATCCGTCTCGGAAAGTACGGCTGAAAGTGAAAGCATCTCCGAAGCCACTGCCGCGAGCAGCACCTCCGGGAGTGATACCGCATCCGCGGATGGTTTCGCAACGACAGACGATGTCAGCGACGCACCGGACATCACCGGAATCACCATCGAGAGCCAGATGGTCCTGAATTACGCCGAGTGCTTTAACGTATACTACTGCACAGACGGCTATAAACTGATCGATGTCAAAGACGGCGCGCAGTATCTGCTCGTCCCGGACGGAAAAGAGGCGCCGGATGACCTCGATTCCGACGTAATTGTAATCCATCAGCCGCTGGAACGCATCTACATGGCAGCAACCTCTCCGATGGCGCTGTTCGATGCCATCGACTCCCTCGATACGATTCGTCTCTCCGGTGAAACCGCAGACAACTGGTACGTACAGGATGCCGTTGACGCGATGAATGCCGGAACGATGATCTTCGCCGGAAAATACAGTGAGCCGGATTACGAACTTCTGGTCAGTGAGAACTGTGATCTGGCCATTGAATCCACGATGATCCTCCATTCCCCGAGGTACAGGAGATGATCGAGATGCTCGATATTCCGGTCTTCATCGACCGTTCCAGCTACGAATCCCAGCCTCTTGGCAGAACCGAATGGATCAAACTCTACGGTGCCATGCTGGACAAAGAGGAGGAGGCAGCCAACTTCTTTGCAAATCAGGCAAGTGTTGTGGAAAATCTGAAGGATTTCCAGAATACCGAAAAAACGGTCGCTTTCTTCTATATTAATACGAGCGGAGCTGCCGTTGTGCGGAACCCGGAGGACTATATTTCCAACATGATCGAGCTTGGCGGTGCGCGCAACGCCTTCCGTGATCTCCAGGACGACAGCGGAAAAACATCCGTGCCGATCACGATGGAGCAGTTCTACGATACGGCCGAAGATGCGGACTACCTGATCTACAACGCAAGCATCGATTCCACCGTCAAAACCCTGGACGACCTGCTGGCAAAGGATTCCATGTTTGCCGATTACAAAGCAGTCAAAGAGGGCAACGTCTGGACAACCGAGAAATCGATGTATCAGGCAACCGATAAAATTGCACAGTTTACCAACGACATTAACCTTCTGGTAACGGGCGGCGATCCGGATCAGATGGTATTCTTAAGAAAATTATCCTGATGGAGGAACGTATGTCAGAGAAAAAAAATATGACAGGAAAAGAGAACAGTTTCCATATGGAAACTTCCGGCGCCGTTCGCGGTATGCCGCTGTGTTCCTGGTGCTGATTCTGGCGTTCGCCGCCATCACCGTGCTGAATATCAATTCCGGAAACGTAAATATTTCGATTCCGGAAATTTTCCGGATTCTGCTGCGGCGGACCGGAGAGGGGAAAGAGTACAATATTATCTGGAAAATCCGCCTTCCGCGTATTCTGATGGCGGCAATCCTGGGCGGTGCTCTGTCCCTGTCGGGCTTCCTTTTACAGACTTTCTTTGAAAACCCGATTGCCGGTCCGTTTGTTCTTGGAATTTCCTCGGGAGCCAAAATGGTCGTGGCGCTGACCATGATCTTTTATCTGGAGCGGGCGCGCAATATCACATCTTACACGATGATTGTTGCAGCATTCTTAGGATCCCTTCTCTCCGTCAGCTTCATTCTGCTGATGTCCCGGCGGATCAAAAATATGGCAGGACTTCTCGTCGGCGGTATTATGATCGGTTACATCTGCTCGGCGGTCACGGATTTTGTTGTCACCTTCGCGGAGGATTCCGATATCGTCAACCTCCACGGCTGGTCACAGGGAAGCTTCTCCGGCATGAGCTGGAGCAACGTAGCGATCTCTGCGGCTGTGATCGGCATCACCTTTGTCATCACGTTCCTGATGGCAAAACCGATCGGTGCATATCAGCTCGGTGAGGCGTATGCGCAGAGCATGGGTGTCAACATCAAAGTATTCCGCATCGCGCTGATTCTGCTTTCGAGTATTCTCTCCGCATGCGTCACCGCATTTGCCGGTCCGATTTCGTTTGTCGGCATTGCCGTCCCGTTCCTCGTTAAACAGAGCCTCGGCACATCGCGTCCGCTCGTCGTAATCCCGGGAACGTTCCTCGGCGGAGCCGTCTTCTGTATGATGTGCGACCTGATCGCGCGTATGGCGTTTGCACCGCTGGAGCTGTCCATCAGTACGGTCACATCGATCTTTGGTGCGCCGGTCGTCATTTTCATGATGCTGCGCCGGAAAAGGGGGTAAGAGAATATGAATGAATATTATTTTCATCTGGACCACCTGACGGTCGGCTATGATAAGAAGCCGCTGATCAAAGATATCTGCATCAGCATCGAAAAAGGCGAGATCGTTACGCTGATCGGACCGAACGGTTCCGGTAAATCAACGATTCTGAAAAGCATCACCCGCCAGTTAAAGCTGGTCGGCGGAAATGTGGAGTTTGATGGGAAAAACCTGCATGAGCTTTCGTTCCGCGAGTTGTCCACGAAGATGGCCGTTGTGCTGACGGAGCGCATGAAGCCGGAGCTGATGACCTGCCACGATATTGTGGCAACGGGCCGCTATCCGTACACCGGACGGCTCGGCATGCTGACCCGCGAGGATGAGGAGAAGGTCGAGAAGGCGATGCGCGCCGTTCATGCCGAAGAGCTCGGCGGCCGCGATTTCAACGCCATCAGCGACGGCCAGCGCCAGAGAGTGCTTCTTGCGCGTGCGATTTGTCAGGAGCCGGAGGTCATCATCCTCGACGAGCCGACTTCTTTCCTCGATATCCGCCACAAGCTGGAACTGCTCGCGATTCTGCGCCGCATGGCAAAGGAGAAGGGCATCACCGTCATCATGTCGCTGCATGAGATCGATCTGGCACAGAAAATTTCAGATAAGATCATCTGCGTCAAGGGCGATGCTATTTCCCATTTCGGCGCACCGGAGACAATTTTCCGCGAGGATATCATCCGCGAACTGTACGAGATTGACAATGGTTCGTTTGACCCGTGCTTCGGAAGCATCGAGCTGCCGCGGCCGGAGGGAACACCGCGCGTCTTTGTCCTCGCAGGCGGCGGAACGGGAATCCCGGTGTTCCGGAAACTGCAGAAGGAAAATGTCCCGTTTGCGGCAGGCGTCCTGTATACGAACGATATCGATTACCAGCTCGCCCGCATTCTGGCGATGGAGACGGTAACCGAAGCACCGTTCCAGGAGATCAGCGACGAGGCATTTGCCCGCGCCTGCGAGCTGATGAAGAGCTGTGAACGTGTCATCGACACCGGCGTCCCGGTGGGCATGTGCAACCGCCGGATCGAAGAGCTGAGGGCAGAAGCAAAGCGGCTTGGAAAGCTGGCAGAGTAAAACAAAGAAAAATCCAATCAAAATCTCCTGTCTGGGAACGAAACAATCGTTTTCCGAACAGGAGATTTTCTTTTTGCAGCCATTGTAAAAACAGCAAAAGAACACGAAAAATGTAATATTAAATTGTACGAAAAATTCACACAATTCAAGTCAAAAACCAACAGAGATTGACACTTAAAAAGTCAAGTGCTTTATAAAATCTTTTGGCGAAATAACGGTTTTCTCTGTTATGACCAAAACACGCGTTCTGATTTCGCAAGATTTAAACACATGCTTTCCACACCGTTTTTCGTGGATAATGTGGATAACTCGGTGTATAACTTGTTTTTAGGCATGTTTTCGGTGGTTAACCATGTGGATAACTTGTGGACGAGATGTTTATAAAATTGGCCCGTGTGGAAAAAACCCGGTTTCTTTGTGCAATTTCGACAAAAGAGGTTTTAAAGTTTTATACGACTGACATGAAAGGTTTTTCAGATTTCAGAAACTACGGAAAAACAGAAAAAGCAGGCAGTTCTCCGTACAATACGAAGAATGCCTGCTTTTGCTGTATTCTATTCGAAAGAAGCCATCAGTGGCTGATCAGATATTTCTCTACCGAAGTCACACAGTTCGCGCCGTCGGCGGCTGCCGTGATGATCTGACGGAGCTGCTTCGTGCGGACATCGCCTGCGGCGAACACGCCCGGCACGCTCGTCACACCGTCTTCGCCGGCTTTGATGTAGCCAGCCTCATCGGTTTCTACGGTGCCTGCGATCAGTGCGGAGACCGGAACGATGCCGACGGCAATAAACACGCCGTCCACCGCGATCTCACCGGCTTCCCCTGCCTTTTTGTTCGTTACCTTCACGCCGGACACCATCTCGTTTCCTTCGATGGAATCCACAACCGTATCCCACACCATTTCCACATTCGGCAGTGCCAGCAGTGCATCCTGGAGAACACCGGCTGCCCGCAGTTCATCGCGGCGGTGGATCACGTAAACCTTTTTGCACGTTCTGGCAAGGAAAATCGCATCCTCCACGGCGACATCGCCGCCGCCGATAACGGCAACGGTTTTGTCTTTGAAAAATGCGCCGTCACACGTTGCACAGTAAGAGACGCCCATGCCGGAGAGTTCCTTTTCACCAGGTACATTTAACGCGCGGTGCTCCGCACCGGTTGCAAGAATGACCGTTCTGGCATGATACTCATTTTTTCTCGTGCGGACAATCTTGATCTCTTCGTCAAGAACAAGCTCCTTCACACGCTCGCGGGAAAATTCCGCGCCCATTTTTTCAGCGTGTGCGCGCAGCGTGCTTCCGAGATCCATGCCGCTGATGCCCGGAAGGCCGGGATAGTTGTCTACTTCATAGGTATTCAGCACCTGGCCGCCGCTTGCAAAGTTTGCCTCAATCGTAAGAGAGGAGAGCTTTGCGCGTTTCGCATAAATCGCGGCAGAAAGACCCGCCGGGCCGGAGCCGATGATGATAACGTCGTATAAGTTTTCCATAAAAATCCTCGTTTTCGTCTGTAGTAAGCTGCCATGCAGCCATTTTTCTGAAAGTATCGTTACGGAGCCGGTGTTTCGGACGGTTCCTGACTGTCGGAAACGGAAGATGAATCTTCCGCGGAAGTTTTTTTGGCTTCTTCTTCCGGCGCTTCCGGCTGGTTGTGAACCACCTTGATGCTGCGTACCAGCTTCAGATCGTTGTCGATGCCGATTTCAGTGTAGTCCAGCTTTTCGTCATCACTATAGAATGTGTAGAGTGTCAGGTTACTATCCTCTTTTTCCGTTTTTTCTGATTTGGCATCCCCTGCCTTCGCCAGAAAATCGCTCTCGGAAGTGCCGAGCGTGATGCCGTTTGTGATTGAAATCGGAATCTTTGTCGTATCGAGATCGCCGTACAGCGAAGTAACAAAACAGTTGCGCACTGTCGTCGCCTCCGCGCCGTAATTATGTACGGTGCAGTAAAGCTTCTGACCGCCCTTTTCCAGCGTGACGTAGCCGTATTTTCCGTTTAAAACGGCCGTATCGGACTCTTTCGTATTGACGGTCCAGTCGTGGTCCAGAAGTTCACTGACCGGAACGGGAAGATGATAGAGTACATCGTCAAAGCGGACGGTCCAGTCGTTGATTTCAATGCTGTCGGCTTCCGGTGCCTGGTAGGCCTCCACTTCCGGTGTTGTGGCATCGCTGACACCATCGAGCGCTTCTGCATCAGCCGTGGTCGTAAAGTTCTGCATATCGAGGAATACAGAATTCCCGTTTTGTTATCGAAGCCGAGCGTGATCGTCTGGTACAGCCCGTACTCATACGTGAACTGCACAGAGGTATCGGTCTCATAACGGTCCTTTGGCGCACCGTAGATGCTTTCCGCATCCTCCATCAGCGACTGCTGCAGAGTGACGCCGTTCGGCAGGCCGACATAGATATTCTGGCCCTCAGCGGTCGAGGTGTCGATGTGAATGCCTCCGATCAGGCATTCCGCCACTGGCTTTGCCGTGGTATCCGGATTGGCAATATCGACGGTAATCTGGTTTCCGTCCTTTTCAAAACTTTCGCCCTTTGAGAAGGATTCCGGCTGGATTTCCTTCGTGTCGTCGCCGCTGTAGACCCAGCCAAGCGCTGTAAAATCCGCGTAGGATTCCGGAATTTCGTATGTATCGCCCCAGATGGCAAGCTGAAAACTGTTCAGGTTCTTCGAGAGATCCACATCGTATTCCGGAATCTCATCGGAATCGCCGGAGGCCGCCAGATTGTCTTCGGGGTCGTCATCGTCGGTACTCTGACTGATGGTTGTGATCGGAATCGTTTCTGTTTTCTTTCCGCAGCCGCTCGTTCCCACGAGGAAAGCGGCAAATACTGCTGTTAAAACCCAACGGTATTTTTTCATCAAAACCTCCTCATAATAAATGGTTAAAAATATTTGAAAGTTACTTCATGTAAGTAACGATATCAGTTCCCCCTATTCTATCACATTCCGCTTCGTTTTCCAATGTCTGAAGCGGATTTGAGAAAAATGGTTTTTCAAAAGCGCGGTACGGAATACATATTTAGTAAGGAACTGGAAAGGGCAGAAGTCTGGGAGGAGGCTGTGTATGCGTTTTACAAAAATGCAGGGCTGCGGAAATGATTATATCTATGTAAATGCCATGGAGGAGCGGGTGGAGAGTCCGGGGCGGCTGGCAAAAGCGGTAAGTGACCGCCATTTCGGCATCGGCGCGGACGGGCTGATTCTGATCGGGGCATCCAAAACAGCAGATTTTTCGATGGAAATGTACAACGCCGACGGCTCGAAGGGCGCGATGTGCGGCAACGGCATCCGCTGTGTGGGAAAATACGTGTACGAGCATGGGCTGACGAGAAAAACGACGCTGACTATCGAAACCGGCAGCGGAAACCGTGTGATTCATCTGCAGACGGGGGAGAATCCGAATGAGATCTGTCAGGTGACAGTGGAGATGGGAACGCCGGAATTCCGCGCCGCACAGATCCCCGTTGTTTCTCTGGGGGAATATGTGCTGGAGCATAAAATTACCGTGTGCGGGGAAAATTATACGATGACCTGCCTTTCGATGGGAAATCCGCATGCGGTGATTCAGGTGGAAGATGTGGAAAAAATATCCATTGCAAAGACCGGTTCCGCTTTTGAACACCTTTCCTGCTTCCCGGACCGTATCAATACAGAGTTTATCCAGACTTTAGATCAACACACAATAAAAATGAGAGTCTGGGAACGTGGGAGCGGTGAAACGCTGTCCTGCGGAACGGGAGCGTGTGCGGCAGCCGTCGCGGCGATGCTTTCCGGCTGTGTTTCAGAGGGAGAAACTGCCGTAGAACTGCGCGGCGGCAGGCTTTTCGTTACATGGGACCGGACGAAAAATAAGGTCCTTCTGACCGGCCCGGCCGAGACCGTTTTTGAAGGAACGCTTGCAGAACGAATTTGAAAAATGCAGATTTCTGTCTGCACGAAAGAGCAGTATGCAATATTCTGAAAATAAAAACTTACAGGAAATGCCTTTTCTTTTCAAAAGAAACATGCTACAATATGTGGTGCCCGCTACAAGAAAAGGGTGGGGGACACACAAGATATAGTGTTTGATTTGGAGGACACCACAATGGTTTATATTATCAAAAAGGACGGCACCAAAGAAGAATTCGACGCGCAGAAGATCGTCCGTGCCGTAAATAAATCCGCACAGAGAATCCTGTATACCTTCTCACAGCAGGAGATTGACTTTATCTGTAAGTTCGCAACCGAGCACGTATATTCCCTTGGAAAGACCGAAATTCCGATCAGCGATATGCACAATATCGTGGAGGGAGCACTCGAAAAAGTAAACCCGGCTGTGGCAAAAAGCTACCGCGATTACCGCAATTACAAAACTGATTTTATCCATATGATGGACGAGGTCTACACGAAGAGCCAGTCCATCCGCTACATCGGCGACAAGAGCAATGCCAACACCGACAGCGCCCTCGTTGCAACGAAGCGAAGCCTGATTTTCAACGAGCTGAACAAAGAGCTGTACCGCAAGTTCTTCATGAACCGCAACGAGCTGCAGGCCTGTAAGGACGGTTACATCTACATCCACGACCAGTCCGCACGTCTCGATACCATGAACTGCTGTCTGTTCGATGTCGGAAACGTTTTAAAAGGCGGTTTCGAGATGGGAAATGTCTGGTACAACGAGCCGAAGACACTCGACACCGCATTTGATGTCATGGGCGATATCGTCCTCAGCACCGCTGCACAGCAGTACGGCGGCTTTACCGTGCCGGAGGTGGACAAGATCCTTGCTCCGTACGCACAGAAGAGCTACGATTACTACGTAAAAGAGTTCCTGAAATATACCGACGCATCCTGGGAGGGTGCACAGGAGAAAGCCATCGAGTATGCGATCGACAAAGTAAGAAGAGAGTGCGATCAGGGATGGCAGGGAATTGAGTATAAACTGAACACTGTTGGATCTTCCCGCGGTGATTATCCGTTCGTTACCGTGACCCTCGGCCTTGGAACGAGCATGTTCGAGAAGATGATTTCCATCTCCCTTCTCGAGGTCCACAAAAACGGACAGGGCAAGAAAGGCCACAAAAAGCCGGTGCTCTTCCCGAAAATCGTCTTCTTATATGACAAGGCAATTCACGGAGAGGGCGGCATCGCAGAAGATGTCTTTGAGGCAGGACTTGACTGTTCCTCTAAAACCATGTATCCGGACTGGCTGTCGATGAGCGGCGAGGGCTACATCGCCGAGATGTACAAGAAATACAAGAGAGTCATCAGCCCGATGGGATGCCGTGCTTTCCTTAGCCCGTGGTACGAGCGCGGAGGCATGGAGCCGGCAGATGAGAACGACAAACCGATCTTTGTCGGACGTTTCAACATCGGAGCCGTTTCCCTTCATCTTCCGATGATCCTGGCAAAATCCCGTTCCGAGAACCGCGATTTCCACGAAGTGCTCGACTTCTACCTCGAGATGATCCGCGATCTGCACAAACGGACCTACGATTACCTCGGCGAGATGCGTGCATCCACGAACCCGCTGGCTTACTGCGAGGGAGGTTTCTACGGCGGCCACTTAAAACCGTCCGACAAGATCCGCCCGCTGTTAAAGCCGATGACCGCATCGTTCGGTATCACGGCGCTGAACGAGCTGCAGGAGCTGTACAACGGAAAATCTCTTGTTGAGGACGGACAGTTCGCACTCGACACGCTGAAATATATCAACGACAAGGTTGCCGAGTTTAAGAAAGAGGACGGCATCCTCTATGCGATCTACGGCACACCGGCAGAATCCCTGTGCGGCCTGCAGATAGAGCAGTTCCGCAAACAGTACGGCATCGTCCGCAACGTTTCGGACCGCCCGTATGTGAGCAACAGTTTCCACTGCCACGTAACCGAGGACATTACCCCGATCCAGAAACAGGATCTCGAGGGACGTTTCTGGGAGCTCTGCAACGGCGGAAAAATCCAGTACGTGCGCTATCCGGTCGGCTACAACAAAGGCGCGATCAAGACACTGATCGAGCGTGCGATGGAGCTTGGCTACTACGAGGGCGTCAACCTGTCCCTGGCTTACTGCGATGACTGCGGCCACCAGGAACTCGACATGGATGTCTGCCCGGTCTGCGGTTCCAAGAACCTGACAAAGATCGACCGTATGAACGGCTATCTTTCCTACAGCCGTGTCCATGGCGACACACGTCTGAATGAAGCAAAGATGGCGGAAATTGCAGAGAGAAAATCGATGTAAAATCATTGCGATATTTGTAATACGATAAAAGAACGAAATCCCCTGCGGGAAATCCATTCGGTTTGGATTTTCCGCAGGGGATTTTATAGTTCGGCAATTATTCTTCGATATCGCGGGTGATGTTGCGTACCCAGACGTATTTTTTATAATGAAGATAAACCGCAGGCAGTTTCACGATCTCATCGAGGTTTACGATACAGTAGACAACCATGACCGGCAGCTTCAGCCAGAACGCGGCGAGGAAGCCAAGCGGTACGGAAAAGCACCACATCGCGCCGATATTTCCCTGCATATCGAATTTTGCATCGCCGCCGGCACAGAAGATGCCGTCGAGAACGGTGGTGTTGACCGACTGTGCCATCAAGTTCAGACCGCAGAAGAGAAGCATGTACTGCAGATATTCTGCCGCGGTATCGGTAAGCGGAGCGAAGTGGACGATTGCAGGAGAGATCAACATCAGAAGACCGCCGGTCACAACGCCGATGGCAATTGCAAGATGCGTCAGGCGGCCGCCGTATTCGCGTGCTTTCTCGAGTTCATCTGCACCGAGCAGGTTTCCGATCAGAACACCGGCACCGCCGCTCACACCGCGGATCAGGCAGGAGAGGAGGCTCTTTGCAATCGAGGTAATCGAGTTTGCTGCAACAGCATCGCTTCCCATGTGGCCCATGATAACGGAGTACAGAACGTAGGCAATTCCCCAGACGAGGGAGGCCGCAAGCACGGGAAGCGTGTAGCGCCAGAAGTCTTCTGAAAGTATTTTCCCTGCGGAAGAGAAGAGGCGGTTCCAGAGAATCCGTACACGCTCCGGTTTCTTTGTCTCGAGATAAGCCCAGATCAGTTCCACAACGCGGGCAGCTACCGTTGCATAAGCTGCTCCGCGGATCCCAAGTGCCGGAGCACC
This sequence comes from Blautia sp. AF34-10, assembly GCF_003477865.1. Classification (NCBI taxonomy): domain Bacteria; kingdom Bacillati; phylum Bacillota; class Clostridia; order Lachnospirales; family Lachnospiraceae; genus Blautia; species Blautia sp. AF34-10. Next base: position 31,955 of record NZ_QUED01000018.1, on the reverse strand, counting down.
GCAAAGACCGTAGATGAGGATGGCATTTAAAATGATGTTCAGTACAACCGCAGTGGAACTGATGCGGGAGCTGACTGCTGCATGACCGGTGTTTTTCAGCAGGATCAGATAGACCTGCGAAATACCGCAGAGTACGTAGGAGAGTGCAACAGCGCGTAAATACTGGCTTCCGCTTGCAACCAGGGCCGCATCATTTGTAAAGATGCGCATCAGCATTTCGGGACAGAAACCGGCAAGGATGGTAAACAGGCCGGAGAACAGCAGGTTGGTGCGAAGTGCGATCGGAATCACTTTTTCGATCGAAGCGGCATCCTGTTTCCCCCAGTACTGCGCTGCCATAATACCGGCGCCCGCCGCGATGCCTGAGATAAAAAGGCTCAAAACAAACTGCACCTGTCCGGCCAGCGAAACCGCCGACAGCGAGGTCTGGTCAATCCATCCCAGCATGATTGCGTCCGTCGCGCTGACGAGAGCCAGCATAAAGTTCTGAATCGCAATCGGGAGGACGAGGAGCTTTAATTTCTGGTAAAACTCATCCTTGAAATTCATTCGTGTTTTCATAAAATTCCCCCAAAATAGTAAGTGATATTAGATGGTATTCTGCTGTATTATAACGGAAAGAAAATGGGAAAACAATGGCTAAAACAAGCTATTTTCTGGTCAATGTTGACATTCCCTGTATAATATAGAAGAAAAAGAACTTTTCCGGTGCCCGTGTCCGGTACGCCGGAAAGCGGAGAAGAAGTTTGATCAGAAAATCATGTTTCCTTCAGCAGAAACTCCAGGATTTCTGCTATCAGAATAAATATGCCGGCAGCGGCTGTCTTTATAAAATCCAGAAATCCATGCAGGAGCTGGAGAAGCTTTTGAAAAAGAAAGATAAGAAACGGAAGTAGGTTCGGCTGCCATTGGAGCCGTCATCGAAACAAACGGAAATATACGAAAAAATTGTGAAATTTAATAGAATTATAAGACCTGTTTTCGCTGTTTTTAACAAAAGTAAAGAAACAGTGAAAAAAAGGTTGCTTTTTTCGGCAGAATCCTTTATAATCTTATTTGTGTTCAGCGAGTGGATCATCCAATGAAACACAGAAAAACAAAAGTAAGCGCCTTTAGCTCAGTTGGTAGAGCAGTAGACTCTTAATCTATTTGTCCAGGGTTCGAGTCCCTGAAGGCGCATCGAAAGCACTGTTTTTGCAGACCTGAGAGCTGCGGGGACGGTGTTTTTCTTGTTTTACAAGCAAAATACCAAAAGTCTGTGTATCAACTTTTTTACATTGCGATAGAAACAGAGAAAAACCGGCAGCGGAGCGGTCTTACTTTTCAAGAGACCGTTCTGCTGCCGGTTTGTATTTTGGATGGGAATCAAATCATTTGCGAAAGCATTCCGCTACAGAAACCGTGCCTCCATCTTACAGATCGGGTTTCCAATTGAGGAAAACTTCTCCTCATATTCCGTCATTACATTTCCTTCTGAGAGAACCACATCGTGGTGCAGATCGTATGTGAATGCAGTGAGTTCCCATCCCTCTGCATTTTTCATCTCTTCAAGAGAGAAGTCAAACAGATCTTTATTATCGGTTTTGAATTCCAGTGTTCCGTCCTTCTTTAAAATCTTCTCGTACCGTGCAAGAAACTCATGCGACGTCAGTCTCCGCTTCGCATGGCGGTCCTTCGGCCACGGATCGGAGAAGTTAAGGTAAATGCGGTCCACTTCGCCTTCTGCGAATACTTCCGGAAGCTGGCGCGCATCCATGCGGATAAAGAACAGGTTTTTGATTTCCGTCTCCAGTTTTTCCCGTTTCTGTACTGCGCGGAGCAGTACGCTGTCGTACATTTCAATGCCGACGTAGTTGATTTCCGGATGCAGAACCGCCATATCCATCAAAAAGCGGCCCTTTCCCATACCGACCTCAATATGAATCGGATTTTCATTTCCAAAAATTTCAGCCCACCGTCCCCGGCAGCTCTCCGGCTCCTGCACAACGAACGGACAGGAAGCAATCACATCTTTTGATCCTCTGATATTTCTAAGGCGCATATGCGTAAAATTCCTTTCTTAAGTGATAAATATTAGAATAAAAGCCAATCATATCCAGTATATCATAGCTCCCGAAAAAGCAAAACAGAAAAATCCCGTTTTCAAATTTTCGAAGTTTTCAAAATACTATATACAATATCAACCTGCACATAGCATTTCTTATCAGCAATATGACAATCGGATTGGAACCATATCGAAATCATATGAGGGACCATCTTTTGGCTATTGAGATTGGAAGAAAAAATATGACCCATTGTCTATTTTTAATCAAAAAGTCGATCGAAATCCCACTTTTTTTTACGATTTCAATATGTCAACTTTGGAAAAAAAGGTGTAGAATACTAACAGCAAAGATGCGGGGAGTTTTCCTCGTCTTTGTTGTCTTTTAAATAAATAAGGAGGGAAAGCGATGCTATGGAATCTGTAATTAACAAACTTGCAGAGATCGAAACGGCTGCTACCAAGATTATGCAGGCTGCCGAGAATCAGAAGAAGCTCCAGGATGAGCAGCAGGAAGAGCGGATTGCAAAATTCGATGCAGATCTGGAAGCGGAAACGGCAAAGCGGATTGAAGAGATCACAACAAAACTTCATTCTACTACAGATGCGGATCAGAAAAAGCAGCGGGACTCTGCCGCCGAACTTCTATCTTCACTGGACGCTTATTACGAACAGAATCACGGAACACTGTCCACGCAGATTTACGAAAACATTATAAGGAAGTGAAACGATGAGCGGTCTATTATCCTACAGCGGCCTTACCACAAAGATAAGAGCCATGCAGAGCCATCTTTTAAACGACCAGAATTTTCGGGAAATCGTGGAACTGGAGAGTGTACCGCAGGCAGTTTCTTACCTCAAGCAGCATAAAGGCTATGAGGATCTGTTTGAGGGCTACAACGAAGCTGACCTTCACCGAGGTCAGATCGAGAAAATGCTGCGCCTGACGGTATACCGGGATTTTTCCAAGCTGTACCGTTTTGCAAATGTGGAGCAGAGAAAGTTCCTTGCGCTCTACTTTAAACGATACGAAGTGTCCGTTATCAAAGAATGCCTGAACACGGTGTTTGATCACCGTGATGTGGTATTGAACCTGTCCATATTCGACGAGTTCTTTAACAAGCATTCCCAGCTGGACATCAATCTTCTGGCGTCCTCCAGGACGATCGAAGAACTGATTGCGAACCTGAAAGGGACAGAATATTATGCCCCGTTGTCGCAGCTCGCGGATATCGAGCGTCCGACCCTGTTCGACTATGAGATGACCCTGGATCTGTATTACTTTGCACAGATGTGGAAAGACAGATCAAAAGTAGTGACAAAGCGGGATCTGGAAGAGCTGACCGCTGCATGGGGAAGCAAGTTTGACATGCTGAACCTTCAGTGGATCTACCGTTCCAAACGCTATTATCACATGACCAGCGCACAAATCTACGCCCTGCTGATTCCGGTTCATCACCGGCTGAAAAAGGATGTGGTAAAGGCACTGGTAGAAGCCGAGAATATGAGTGCATTTTCCCAGCTGCTGGAACAAACCTATTATGCGAAACGGTATGATTCCTTCAAGGTCGATACGCTGGAATCCATGTATGCAGCCATTATGAAGCACATACTTTCCAGTGAATCCAGACAGGATCCTTATTCCGTTGCCACAATATACTCATACCTCTATCACAAAGAGCACGAGGTAAACCGGCTTATTATTGCACTCGAGTGCGTACGTTACCGTATCAGCGCTGACGAGGCAATGCAGCATATCGCAAAAACTTAATACACGGGGAGGTGTACTCATTGATTGTCAAGATGAAATTTTTGAGCATCACCGGGCCGAAAGCCGACATTGACCGTGTGGTCAACACTTATCTCTCAAAATATGAGATACATCTGGAAAACGCTCTGACGGAGCTGTCTACGATGCAGAATATCACACCGTATATCCAGATCAACCCATACAAAGAGACCTTAAAACAGGCGGAAGATTTTACAGCACTTCTGCCGGAAGAGAAGCGTACCACCACGAAAAGACTTTCCCTGGAAGATGCCATCAACTGTGTCCATGGTTTGGATCACACCCTTGGCCAGTTGAACCAGGAGCGTACAGAACTGGAAGCAAAAAAGAAAGACTTGATGGAAAAAGCACAGAAAATCGAGCCGTTCCAGGATCTGCACTGCAATCTTTCCTCCATTCTGGATTTCCACTTTATTAAATTCAGATTCGGAAAGATCACAAAAGAGTATTACAACAAATTTGAGAGCTACTGCTATGAGAACAGCGATACGGTATTCTACCGCTGCCATTCCGATGAGCAGTATGTATGGGGCATTTACTTCTGCCCAAGAGATCAGGTCACGAAAGTGGACGCCGTATTCTCATCCCTGCACTTCGAAAGAATCTACGTTCCGGACGAGTACAGCGGAACGCCGGAGGATGCTTACGCAGCACTTCAGGCAGAAATCAAAAAGACAGACGATGCACTCAGCGAGTGCTCACGGAAACTGGCAAAATGCCTTTCGGATTCCGCAGAGGATCTGGTTGCAGCAAAAGAGCAGTTAGAGCAGCTCTCCGGCAACTTTGATGTCCGTCGCCTGGCAGCCTGCACAAAATCCAAGAAGGAAACTTTCTATATTCTGTGCGGCTGGATGTCGGAAAAAGATGCCGCTTCCTTCCAGAAGGACATCGAAAACGACACAAATCTCTTCTGCTTTATCGAGGATGATGCAAACAACGTTCTGCGTCAGCCGCCGACAAAGCTGAAAAACCCGAAAATCTTCCGTCCGTTTGAGATGTATGTGAAGATGTACGGACTGCCAAATTACAATGAAATTGACCCTACGATTATCGTAGGACTCACCTATGCCTTTATTTTCGGAATCATGTTTGCCGATGTAGGACAGGGATTGTGTCTGCTGATTGGCGGCGCACTGCTGTACCACTACAAGAAGATGGATCTTGCAGCGATCATGAGTACCTGCGCGGTATTCTCTGTGATCTTCGGATTCTTGTTCGGCAGCTTCTTCGGATTTGAGAATGTCATACCGGCCCTCTGGCTGCATCCGAAGGAAGCGATGACAACGCTTCCGTTCATCGGTTCGATGAACACCGTATTTGTCGCAGCGGTTGCATTTGGTATGTTCATGATTCTGACAGGAATGGTTCTGCATATGATCAATGCAGCAAGAAACCATAAGCTCGGCGAGCTTCTGTTCAGCCAGAACTCCCTAGCAGGCTTCATTTTCTACGGAGCCCTTGCCGTTACACTCGTTCTCCTGTTCAGCGGCCATAAAGCTCCGGCTGTCGGCGTGATGGTAGTCATGTTCGGTATTCCGCTTCTTGCGATCTTCTTAAAAGAGCCACTGGAGCGTATGGTAGAGAAGAAGGGCAATGCATTTCCGGAGACCGGAAAGGGAATGTTCTTTGTACAGGCATTCTTCGAACTCTTCGATGTGCTTTTGAGCTACTTCTCCAACACAATTTCCTTTGTCCGTGTCGGCGCATATGCAGTCAGCCATGCGGCTATGATGGAGGTTGTCCTGATGCTCGGCGGAGCAACAGGCGGCGGCAGCATCAGCTGGCCGGTTATTGTTCTCGGAAATGTCTTCGTTGCCTGCCTTGAGGCACTGCTGGTAGCGATCCAGGTACTGCGTCTGGAGTATTACGAGATGTTCAGCCGGTTCTATGAAGGAGACGGAAAACCATTTGTTCCGTTTTTGAAAAAAGGCGAGAAATAAAAGAGGATTCAGAGCCATGCGAAATGGAAGTGAATATGGCGGGAAGCTGTATCGGGAAAAAGTGAAAATGGCTCCGGATCGCAGCAAAGAGTAAATTTAATGAATTAACTTCAGGAGGAAAACTATTATGAACTCAGCATTTGTACAGGTACTTACTGCAATCGCAATGGTATTAACCATCGTTGTTCCTATGACTTATTACTTCAAAGGTGAGCACAACAAAAATCGTTACAAAAAATCTCTGGCAGCCAATGTAAGCGGCTTCTTCGGCCTTCTGCTGATCGCAACCGTTGTTTCCTTCGCAGGCGCAACAACTGCATCTGCTGCAACAGAAGCAGGCGCTGGTCTTGCAACCGGTCTTGGTTACATCGGTGCAGCTCTTGTTACAGGTCTTTCCGGTATTGGTTCCGGTATCGCCGTTGCATCTTCCGCAAGCGCAGCTCTTGGAGCAATCAGCGAAGACGGCAGCATCTTTGGTAAATCCATGATCTTCGTAGCTATGGCCGAAGGTATCGCTCTGTATGGTCTGATCATCTCCTTCATGATTCTTGGTAAACTTTGATTCCAAAACCGGAAGGTATTGATCTTCACCTTAAGTTGGAGGAATCATAAATGAAAATGTTCTTGATCAGTGATAACGTAGACACTCAGACGGGCATGCGCCTGGCCGGAGTGGAAGGCGTTGTCGTTCATGAGCGCGAGGAGCTTTATGATACACTGCAGAAAACACTGGCAGACAAAGAGATCGGAATTATTCTCCTTACAGAAAAGTTCGGGAAGGAATTCCCGGACATTCTGGAGGATGTCCGCCTCAACCATAAGCTTCCGCTGCTCATCGAGATTCCGGACCGCCACGGTACTGGAAGAGCGCCGGACTTTATCACTTCCTTTGTAAACGAATCTATTGGATTAAAACTGTAAGAATGCCCTGGAGGTGACACAATTGACTACTGAGGAGAAACTTCAGAATTTTTATAATCATTCCCTGGACAGTGCAAACCGTGAAGCAGAACGTGTGATCGGCGATCACCAGAAAGCTCTGGATAAGATCTTCGAGGAGCATAAAGCAACTGCAAGACGTCAGGCAGAAGAAGAAATTGCTGCCGAGACCGAGAAAGCAAAACGTGATGTCAATAAGACACTGTCAGCGGATCAGCTTCATATCAGACGGAAGCTGTCCCGTAAAAATCTGGAATTAAAAGAAAAACTGTTTAAAGAAGTTCGTGAAAAACTTACCGCTTATAAAAAGGATCCATCCTATGAGGAGTATCTGGAGCGCAAAATCCGCGAAGCCGTTACTTTTGCCGGAAATGACAAACTGACCTTATATCTGGATCCGTCAGACGAAGCTCATAAGGCTTCCCTGGAGCAGAAACTCTCCGTAACCCTTACCATTTCGGCCATGCCGTTCCTTGGCGGCGTGCGCGCGGTCATTCCGGAGAAAAATATTCTGATCGATAATTCCTTCGAGACCCTTCTGAACGAAGAGCGGGAGAATTTCATCTTTCACGGAGGTGTAGAGCATGAATAAAACCGGAGTTATCTATGGAATCAACGGTCCGGTCGTATATCTGAAAGGAAACACCGGATTTAAAATGTCCGAGATGGTTTACGTTGGTAAAGAACGTCTGGTCGGCGAGGTTATTGCCCTGACAAAGGATACCACTACAGTACAGGTTTTCGAGGAAACCACAGGACTGAAACCAGGCGAAACAGTTACCGCATCCGGAGATGCCCTCTCTGTTACACTGGGACCTGGAATCCTGAACAACATTTTTGACGGTATTGAGCGTCCGCTGTCCGAGATTGCAAAGCAGTCCGGTAAATATATCAGCCGCGGTCTTACCGTAGATTCTCTGGATACAGAGAAAAAATGGGATGTCCATGTAACTGTTTCAGAAGGCGAAGAGCTGATGGGCGGCGCAATCATTGCAGAGACACAGGAGACCCGTTCCATCGTACACAAATCGATGGTTCCGCCGGATGTCAACGGCACGGTTATCTGGCTGCCAAAGACGGAAAGTACACCATCCTTGACCCGATTGTAAAACTGAAACTGGAAGACGGCACCGAAAAAGAGATCACACTGGCACAGAAATGGCCGATCCGTGTACCGCGTCCAACCCTGAAAAGATATCCGGCATCCGTTCCGCTGATCACAGGACAGCGTATCCTGGATACGATGTTCCCGATCGCAAAAGGCGGCACAGCAGCCATCCCTGGCGGATTCGGTACCGGAAAAACCATGACCCAGCACCAGATCGCAAAATGGTCTGATGCCGATATCATCATCTATATCGGATGTGGAGAGCGTGGAAACGAGATGACACAGGTTCTGGAGGAGTTCCAGGAACTGATCGACCCGAAGAGCGGCAACCCGCTGATGGACCGTACCACCCTGATCGCCAACACATCCAACATGCCTGTTGCAGCCCGTGAGGCATCTCTGTATTCCGGACTGACACTGGCTGAGTATTACCGCGATATGGGCTATGATGTAGCAATCATGGCAGACTCCACATCCCGTTGGGCAGAGGCACTCCGTGAGCTGTCCGGCCGTCTGGAGGAAATGCCTGCCGAGGAAGGTTTCCCGGCATATCTGGCATCCCGTCTGTCCGCTTTCTATGAGCGTGCCGGCATGATGCAGACCCTTTGCGGAGCAGAGGGAAGCGTATCCATCATCGGAGCCGTATCTCCGCAGGGTGGTGACTTCTCCGAGCCTGTTACCATGAACACCAAACGTTTCGTCCGCTGCTTCTGGGGACTGGACAAATCTCTGGCTTACGCCCGTCATTTCCCGGCGATCCACTGGCTGACCAGCTACAGTGAATACCTGCAGGATCTGTCGCCGTGGTACAAAGATCACGTAAACAAAAACTTTGTAGATATGCGGAACCAGTTAATGGGAATCCTGAACTCCGAGAGCTCCCTGATGGAAATTGTAAAACTGATCGGTAGCGATGTTCTTCCGGATGACCAGAAGCTGACCCTGGAAATCGCCAGAGTTATTCGACTGGGCTTCCTGCAGCAGAACGCATTCCATCCGGATGACACCTGCGTATCCTTGGAAAAACAGTACAAGATGATGGAAGTTATTCTTTATCTGTACAAGAAATCCAAAGCGCTCGTGACGATGGGCATGCCAATGTCCGTACTGAAAGAGGACAAGATCTTCGACCGCGTCGTTTCTATTAAATACGATGTACCGAATGACCGTCTGGATCTGTTTGACACATACAAAAAAGATATCGACACCTTCTACGATAAGGTACTCGAGAAGAATGGTTAAGGAGGGAATTCATCATGGCAATTGAATATTTAGGCCTTAGTGAGGTCAATGGCCCTCTGGTTGTTCTGGAAGGTGTAAAAAATGCTTCCTACGAGGAAATCGTAGAATTTACCGTAGACGGCAATGAGAAAAAACTGGGACGTATCGTTGCTGTATACGAAGACAAAGCCGTTATTCAGGTATTTGAGGGAACTTCGAGCATGTCTCTTACCAATACCCATACCCGTCTGACCGGACATCCGATGGAGATCGGACTTTCCGAAGAAATCCTTGGACGTACCTTCGACGGTATCGGAAAACCGATCGACCGCATGGGACCAATTGACGCAGAGGTAAGAAGAAACGTCAACGGCCTGCCGCTGAACCCGGTTACCCGTAAATACCCAAGAAACTATATCCATACCGGTATTTCTGCAATCGACGGTCTGACTACCCTGATTCGTGGCCAGAAGCTGCCGATCTTCTCCGGAAACGGACTTCCGCACGACCAGCTGGCCGCACAGATTGTACAGCAGGCATCCCTGGGAGATTCCGATGAGAAGTTCGCAATCGTATTTGCCGCTATGGGTGTTAAATACGATGTAGCAGAGTTTTTCCGCCGGACCTTCGAGGAAAGCGGTGTATCGGATCACGTTGTTATGTTCCTGAACCTGGCAAACGACCCGGTTGTAGAGCGTCTGATCACTCCGAAGGTAGCGCTGACAGCTGCCGAGTACCTTGCATTCGAGAAAGGAATGCATATCCTGGTTATCCTGACCGATATCACTTCCTTCTGCGAGGCTATGCGTGAGGTTTCCTCCTCCCGTGGAGAGATTCCTTCCCGTAAAGGTTATCCTGGATACCTGTACAGTGAGCTGGCTACGCTGTATGAGCGCGCCGGTATTGTACAGGGTGTAGAGGGTTCTGTAACGCAGATCCCGATCCTGACCATGCCGAACGATGATATCACGCACCCGATCCCTGACCTGACCGGTTACATCACCGAGGGTCAGATCGTACTGGACCGCCAGCTTCACGGCCAGTCTATTTACCCGCCAATCAGCGTGCTGCCGAGCCTGTCCCGTCTGATGAAGGACGGTATCGGTGAGGGCTACACAAGAGCCGATCATCAGGACGTAGCGAACCAGCTGTTCTCCTGCTATGCAAAGGTAGGAGATGCGCGTTCCCTGGCATCCGTTATCGGTGAGGATGAGCTTTCTCCGATCGATAAACAGTACCTGGTATTCGGTAATGAATTCGAGCATGAATTCATCGGCCAGGGAATGGATGAGAACCGTTCCATGGAAGATACGTTGAATAAGGCATGGGAGCTTCTTGGACTGCTTCCGAGAGAAGAGCTCGACCGTGTCAACACCAAGGTTCTGGATCAGTATTATCATCCGACCACCATTGATGCAGTAGCAAAAGCAAAGGCAGAAGCCGATGCCATGAATGAGTAAGCGAGAGGAGTGAGATCGGAATGGACCCGAATACCTTTCCTACCAAGGGAAACCTGATTCTTGCAAAGAACTCTCTGAAACTTGCCCACATGGGTTACGAGCTGATGGACAAGAAGCGGAATATTCTGATCCGCGAGCTCATGGGCCTGATCGATGAGGCAAAAGACATTCAGCGTCAGATCGATGTGACGTTCCGCGAGGCTTATGCGGCACTGCAGATTGCGAACATGGAGATCGGTATCACCAACGTACAGACCGTGTCCTATACCGTTCCGGTGGAGGAATCTATCCGGATCAAGACAAGGAGTATCATGGGCGTGGAAATTCCGCTGGTAGAGGCTGATCCGTCCGGACAGGCCCCGACTTATGCTTACTACAGCACGAAGGAGTCCCTGGATCAGGCAAGACAGGCCTTTGAAAAAGTAAAAGACCTGACCTTAAACCTTTCCATGATAGAGAACTCGGCGTACCGCCTTGCTGCGGCAATCAAGAAAACACAGAAGCGTGCCAACGCGCTGAAGAACATCACGATTCCGCATTACACCCAGCTGTCCAAGGATATCGCGGACGCACTGGAGGAGAAGGAGCGCGAGGAGTTCACACGACTGAAGGTCATCAAACAGAGAAAGAACAAGGCAAGCTGATAAGGCTTTCCCGGAATAGAGATGAAAAACCCGCTTGGGCCGCGAAGAGATTTGCGGTGCCGGGCGGGTTTTTATGTGTCATGCAAAAAATATGTTTTTGGCTGCACTTTTTGTGCAAAAATTTTATAAAAATTTTCTATCTTTTTAAAACGGTCTTTGCTATAATACGTAAGGCGATTGTAAAGAAAAGTTAAGATTTTGTAAGCTGTAATGCTTTTTGGAGGTAGGAAGATGAAACACAAGAAACAGAAAAAAACGAAAAAAGCAGGGCGCATTCTGCTGGCTGTGTTTGCAGTGTTGATCGGAACGCTTGGCGTGCTGCTGTTTACGTCCGAGCGCTGGATGCGGAAAACATGGCCGAATCTGAGCATGGAAGAGCTTGTTTACCAGTTAAAGGCCCCGATTGCCGGAACCAGCCATGATCTTCTGATGAGTTATGTCTGCTCAAGTGCGCTGATCGCAGCGGCAGCACTCATCCTTCTGATTCTGGTCAGCATTTTTCTTCGGGAAAAACGCAAAGCCCATGTGGCGTTCGGGATGATCTGTATCGCGGCAGGAGCCGCCAGCATCGTCTATTCCATCAATGACGTGTGGGCAGCACTGGACGTAAAAGATTATCTGAAAAATCAGAGCACGTACAATACCGTGGTAGAAGACAACTACGTAGATCCGGACCGCGTGAATATCACGTTCCCGGAACAGAAACGAAATCTGATCTATCTCTATCTGGAATCCATGGAGAGCACCTACGCAGACAAAGCTTCCGGCGGAGCATTCGATAAAAACTATATCCCGGAGCTGACCCAGCTTGCCGCAGACAACATCAGTTTTTCCAATTCGGAGCTGCTCGGCGGCGGCCAGCCTACCGTAAACGCAACCTGGACCATTGCCGGAATTTTCGCACAGACCTCCGGTCTGCCTCTCAGCATCGGAATCCAGCGAAATGAGATGGCATATCAGGCCAGCTTCTTCCCGGAAATCAATACCCTGGGTGATGTCCTGGCGGATGAAGGCTACAAGCAGTATTTCTTCATCGGTTCAATCGGACAGTTCGGCGGCCGGGAAGAGTACTTTAAAGAGCACGGCGACTACGAAGTAGACGATTACAACTGGGCTATGGAAAAAGGCCTGATCCCGGAAGGATATTACGAATGGTGGGGCTATGAGGATGAAAAACTCTTTTCCTTTGCCAAAGACCGTCTGACCGAAATCGCAGCAGAGGGAGAGCCGTTCAACTTCACCATGCTGACCGCAGACACCCATTTTGAGGATGGCTATCCGTGTGAGCTCTGCGATGAAGAAAACGACGGTGACAACCAGTACGGAATGGTTCTGCACTGCTCCAGCAAGCAAGTCACCGAGTTCGTTTCCTGGATTCAGCAGCAGGATTTCTACGAGAACACAACGATCGTAATTTCTGGCGACCATCTGACGATGGATTCCGATTTCTGTGAGAACATTGATCCGGACTACACCAGAACCGTATACAACGTGATCATCAACTCTCCGATCCAGCCGCAGCAGGAGAAAAACAGAAGTTTCACCACCATGGACATGTTCCCGACCACCATCGCAAGTCTCGGAGCTACCATTGAGGGTGACCGCCTCGGTCTTGGAACGAACCTGTTTTCAGGTGAACAGACGCTTGCAGAGAAGCTGACTTTCGACCAGCTCAATGATGATCTCTCCCAGAAATCCAAATTCTTCGAAAAAATGGAAGAGCAGGTAACCTCCATTTGGACCAAAACCGATGAGGGCTGGAAGTTCTATATCGAAGACGAAGACCGATGGGCCAAAAGCGAATGGGTTTCCCTGAACCCGCACCGCTATGCAAACGACACCGAGCAGAGATATTACATTGACGCAAACGGCTACGCCGTAAAAGGATGGAAACTGATCGACGGAAAATGGTATTACTTCTCCACACAGGGCAGCTACCGCCTCCTCGAGGACCGTGCGACGAACCGTTTGAGGTGGATGAGTCGCAGTATTCTTAAAAAATAAAAAAGAGAAGGATTTTCGGCAGCAAAAAGCCGGGAATCCTTCTTTTTTTAATGCAGAATTGTGCCGCTCCGCCTTTTGGCGGAATTTTCTGCATTTTTTGGTACAAAACGTATAAAGATTGTGAAATAAATAATTATCAATTGAATCATCTTACAAAACATGGTAAAATATGGCTATCAATCGGCGGACAAAGCGGAAAAAAGAAAGGGGATTTTAAAACAATGGGTTACAAATCAGACATTGAAATTGCACAGGAATGTACCATGCAGCCGATCACAGCGATCGCAGAAAAAGCAGGTATTGATGACAAATATCTGGAGCAGTACGGAAAGTACAAAGCAAAAATTGATTACAACCTGTTAAAAGACACCAATGCGGAGGATGGAAAACTGATCCTCGTTACAGCCATCAACCCGACACCGGCAGGAGAAGGAAAAACAACAACTTCTGTAGGTCTGGTAGACGGACTTTCCAGAATCGGTAAAAAAGCAATGGTTGCACTTCGCGAGCCATCTCTTGGACCGGTCTTCGGTGTAAAAGGCGGAGCAGCAGGCGGCGGATACGCACAGGTTGTTCCAATGGAAGATATCAACCTTCACTTCACCGGTGACTTCCATGCAATCGGTGCAGCAAACAACCTGCTGGCAGCTATGATCGACAACCACATTTTCCAGGGAAACGCTCTGAATATCGATCCGAGAAAGATCACCTGGAAACGATGCGTAGATATGAATGACCGTCAGCTTCGAAGCGTTGTAGACGGCCTTGGCGGAAGAACAAACGGAATGCCGAGAGAAGACGGCTATGACATCACCGTAGCATCTGAGGTTATGGCAGTTCTGTGTCTGGCAAGCGACATCACAGATCTGAAAGAAAGACTTTCCAAGATCATCATCGGATATACCTACGGAAAAGTATCCGAGCAGAAACCGGTAACCGCAGGTGACCTGCACGCAGAAGGCGCTATGGCAGCACTCTTAAAAGATGCCCTGAAACCAAACCTGGTACAGACTCTGGAAGGAACTCCGGCTATCGTTCACGGCGGACCATTCGCAAACATCGCACACGGCTGCAACTCTGTAACAGCAACCAAAATGTGCCTGAAATTAGCAGATTACACTATCACAGAGGCAGGCTTCGGTGCTGACCTTGGTGCTGAGAAATTCCTCGACATCAAATGCCGTATGGCAGGCCTGAAACCGAATGCAGTTGTAGTCGTAGCAACTGTTCGTGCCCTGAAATACAACGGCGGCGTTCCGAAAGCAGAACTGAACGGCGAGAACCTGGAAGCTCTGGAGAAAGGTATGCCGAACCTTCTGAAACACGTAAGCAACATCACAAACGTATACAAACTGCCATGTGTCGTTGCCATCAACGCATTCCCGACCGATACCGAAGCAGAGCTGAAGCTGGTTGAGGAGAAATGCAAAGAGCTCGGTGTCAACGTTGTTCTGTCCGAGGTATGGGCAAAAGGCGGCGAGGGCGGCGTAGCCCTGGCAGAAGAAGTTGTCCGTCTTTGCGAGCAGCCGAACGATTTCACCTATGCATACGATCTGGAAGGCTCCATCGAAGAGAAACTGAACGCCATCGTTCAGAAGATCTACGGCGGAAGCAGAGTTGTCCTGACCGCAAATGCACAGAAACAGGCAAAACAGTTAGAGGCTCTCGGATTTGGCAACTGCCCGATCTGTATGGCAAAAACCCAGTACAGCCTGACCGATGATCAGACCAAACTCGGCGCACCGACCGGATTCGAAGTTACCGTACGTAACCTGAAAATCTCCGCAGGTGCAGGCTTCATCGTAGCCCTGACCGGTGACATCATGACCATGCCAGGTCTGCCGAAAGTTCCGGCAGCAGAGCGTATCGATGTAGACGCTACTGGAAAGATTACAGGATTGTTCTAATAACACAGGATATTGTCTTGAAAAGACAGAATAAAGCGTGAAATAAAACACAGAAAAAAAGAGACATTCCTTCGTGAATGTCTCTTTTTTTACGTTTTTATTGCAAAATATTACAAAAGATAATATAATTTCTAATGATAACATGGAGAGAAAAGCAGATATAATATAGTAAGGGAGTTACTTGCCAATGACATCGAAGAAAAAATTGAGAAGTCTTCTGGGCGGTACACTTTTTATGGTGCTGATGCTCAGCGTACATCCGACGACTGTTTCCGCGAGTGCTGTGGGGAGCAGCACGGTGATGGACCAGTCTGTGGAGACAGAGGATCAGCAGAGCGGGATACAGAGTGAAACGCAGACACAGGCTTCACAGGACAGCGGTGCTGCTGTGCGGGCCAGTCAGAATGGCTGGGTTAAGGCAGGCGACGGCGGCTGGTATTTTTATGAGAACGGACAGCTGAAAACAGGATGGCTTTACCGGAATGGAAACTGGTACTGGCTGGATCCGGACCGGAACGGCCGCATGGCAGAAAACAGCTGGTTCACATACGATAATAATTTTTATTATGCCAAGGGAGACGGAGCAATCTATAAAAATGGTTTTCAGGAAGTAGATGGAAACCTTTATTATTTCCAGAGCTGGGGCGGCATTCAGAGAAATGTGTATCTCAGCATCAGTGGAAAAATGTACTATGTACAGGAAAATGGTATCGTTGCCCGTGGAATAGTCAGAACAATGAATGGACATGGTGATCTCTGCGCATTTGATGATACTACGGGAGCGCAGATCACACAAAAAGGCTGGCTGAAAAAAGGCACATCATATTATTGGGTAAGAGAAGACGGCGTCCTGCAGACCGGCTGGCTGCTGTACGATGATAACTGGTACTGGTTTGATGATAATGGTGTCATGATGGCATCCGGCTGGAAAGAAATCAACAACAATCTGTATTACTTCCAGAGCTGGGGCGGCATTTATAAAAACGGTTTCCAGAGCATCGGAGGAAACGAGTATTATTTCCGGAGCTGGGGTGGTGTATATCGAAACACCTTCTTTACCGTAAAAGGAAAAACCTACATAGCGCAGAATGACGGATCGATCTATCATGCCAGCCAGACCGGCTGGGTTCAGCTGGGAGATCAGACTTACTGGATCAATCAGGATGGTTCTGTTCAGACCGGCTGGCTGAAGCTGGAAGGCAAATGGTACTGGCTGAAAGCGGACGGCACACGTGCTGCATCTGAATGGATCACGTATGACAACAACCGATACTATTTCGACGGTGACGGTGTGATGTACACCGGAATGAAAGAGGTTGACGGAACAAGATATTATTTCCACAGCTGGGGCGGCGTTTACCATAACGAATCTTTTACCTGGCAGGGAAAGAAATACTGGGCAAAGGATGACGGAACCTTCTATACAGGTGTCTGCGATATCAATGGAAAGAAATACTATTTTCTGGAAGACGGCGAGCAGATTACAAAAGAGGGCTGGTATCTGACCAACGGAACGTATTACTGGATCAACAAGGATACGTCGCTTCAGACCGGCTGGGTGAAATATGACAACAACTGGTACTGGATGAAAGAAGACGGTACGATGGCATCGTCTGAATGGATCACCTACGACAAAAACCGCTACTATTTCCGAAGCTGGGGCGGCATGTACACCGGAATTCATACCATCGGCGGAACAAAATACGCATTCCAGAGCTGGGGCGGTCTGTACCATGATCAGACATTTACCATCGGCGGTAAAACATACTATGCCAATTCAGATGGAACATTTGCCACCGGCTGGGTGCAGAACGGCGGAAAAACGTATTATTTCGATGAGGACGGCACAAGCCATACGGGCTGGCTGCTTCTGGACGGAACGCATTACTGGATCAACGCCAATGGAACCAGAAGAGATGACGAGCTGTTTCAGTACGACGGAAACTATTATTATGTAGACAAAAACGGCGTTATGGCGACAAGCGGCTGGGTATACTGGGATTATAACTATTATTATCCGAGAAGCTGGGGCGGCATGTACAAGAATGCGTTTATTACCTATGATAATAACCTCTATTACCTTGGATCTGACTCGAAAATGGCAATCGGCTGGCAGTCGATTGGCGGAAATACGTACTATTTCCGAAACTGGGGCGGCATGATAACCGGAAAACAGGTGATCGACGGAAAAACGTATGTGTTCGATGAGGACGGCAAGCTGGTACAGAGTCCGGACGGATTTGAACCGTCCGCGCAGATCGGTGTCCGCACCGTACGGAACTTTCTGAAAAATGCACTGCTTCCGCTTGGAAACACCCTGTATATCTGGGGAGGCGGCCACACAGACGCAGAGGCAGAGAGTTACGGCGTCAATGCGCAGTGGAAACAATTCTTCAATACACAGAATTCCACCTACAACTATTCCGATCATCTGTATGAGTACGGAAAAGGTCTTGACTGTTCCGGCTATGTCGGATGGACCGCACATCAGGTGACGAAAGAGTATGCAACGACAACCTCCACTGGAATGCCGGCCTACTTTGCAAGAAAAGGCTGGGGAACCTGCGTGACAGGCGATACGTCCCAGAAATTTACGCCGGGTGATGTGGTCAGCAAGAGCGGTCATGTCTGGATTGTCATTGGCCAGTGCTCGGACGGCAGCGTGGTTGTCATTCATTCGACACCGCCGTATATTCAGCTTGGCGGAACCGTTTCTTCAACAGGAAGCATTAACAGTGAAGCTATTGAGCTGGCAAATGAATACATGAAAATGTATTATCCGGTTGCGTATGAGCGGTATGGTGTAAAAGTTCTTGACCGGTCCTATCTGACCGGTGTGAATCATTTCACCTGGAGCAGCAGTATCTTAAGTGACAGTGAAGGCTACCGCAGGAAGAAACCGGCAGAAATCCTGAACGATCTGTTCCAGTAAAATATCTTCTATAAAAAATAAGAGAGAATACAAAAAAACTTTGTAGTTCGTGTATTCTCTCTTTCTTTTTGCGCTGGAATTGTCTATACTAGAAGGTGCGTGAAAGACGCAGATCAGAAATACAAAAGAAAAAATCTGGAAAATAAAAATACAAGGGGAGTAAACATGCGAAAGAGCTGGAAATGGGCGCTCTGTCTTGGCGCAGTGTCGTTGCTGCTGCTGGGCGGCTGCGGAAAAGAAAAGACGGAACCAGTGGATCTGGTGCTGGTAACCGACGGCAGTGAGGTAGCTTCCGATGCCGTGTATCAGTCAGCATGGAACGGTCTTGCGCAGTATGGAGACGAGAGCGGTCTGAAATATGAAGCAAGTGTTCCGGCAGGACGGACAACAGAGGACTATGAAAACACCATCAAAGAGGCGGCGCAGAAGGGAGCATCCGTTATCGTCTGTGCCGGAACGAGCATGAGCCGCGCCGTTTACGATGCACAGCGCGACTGGAAGGATGTCCGTTTTCTGCTGCTGGAGGCAGAACCGGTCAGTGAGAGCGGCCGCAGCCGTCTCCGCGGAAATACAGAAAGCCTGGAAATTGATGTATCAGAGGCCGGCTACCTGGCAGGATATGCGGCAGTACAGGCCGGCTACACGCACCTGGGCTATATCGGACAGAAAAACGAAGAGAACGGAACAAAGTACGGGACAGGTTATGCACTCGGTGCAGAGGCGGCCGCTGCGGATCTGGGACTTGGAGAAAACAGCATCACGCTGGATTATACGTATCGGAAAAGCAGCAGCGTATCACCGTCGTATTTGGAAAAAATCAAAAGCTGGTATGGTGAGGGCGGACAGATTCTCTTCTCGGACGGTGCATCGTATCAGAATGTACTTGGCGCAGCAGCATCTGCGGCAGGCGGAGCACTGATCGCAAACGGCGGCGTGGAGGAGTACGCCAATGCCGTGTTGAAAGTACGTCTGGATTATGGAACTGCAGTTTACAATGCGTTAAAAGAAATGAAACAAAAGGATTTTGAAGGCGGGAAAATTGTAACGCGCGGCGTGACCAATCAGGAAATCAGTCTGGAATGGAATCAGGATGCGGTGCCGTACTTTACAGAGGATCAGTACCGGGCACTCTGTGCGAAATTCTCCGCAGAGGACTTTTCAATCCCTGACGGCGATGCGCTTTCCTCGCCGGATCAATACAAATTGAGTTGTGTGAGTGTACAGAAGGTAAAATAACATGTATCGTTACTGTTCACGAATTGTTTACAAAAAGTCGGGATATTTTTCCTTGCATCCATTTGTGAATTGTGATATTATGTAAAAGAATTGGGAAAAATATTTCAAAATTGTTACAGAATAATTGAATTTCTAAGAAACAGGGAAACCTGAAACAAAGAAACCTACATACAACGAATCAATTTGGGAGTGAAAGAATGAGAAAAAAATTTCTTGCCTTAAGTTTAGCAGTGATCGTAAGTGCAGCTCAGGTAATGACAGTAAGCGCCTCGAAACAGGAGCAGTTACAGCAGCAGCAGGCAGCACAGGCAGAGACCAGCGCACAGCTTGACAACGCAAAAGCAGAAATCGACGATCTGGAAACCAAAAAGAATCAGATTACCGGCGAGATTGATGACCTGGACGCACAGCTTGTCGTAACCATGGCATCCGTGGAAAATCTGAAAAATGAAATTGCAGAGAAACAGACAGAAATGAAACAACACAGGAAAAACTGGCACAGTCCCAGGCTGAAGAGGACGAGCAGTACGAGCTGATGAAAAAACGAATCCAGTTCCTCTATGAGAGCGGCGGAGACAACGGCTGGGCAGCACTTCTTCTGGAGGGAAAAGATTTAAGCAGCATTCTCAACCAGGCTGAGTACACCCAGAAGTTATACAAATACGACAGAGAGTGCCTGCAGGAGTACATGGATCTTGTACAGCAGGTAACAGACTACAGCGATCAGCTTGCAGATGAAAAAGCAGATCTCGAAGCTAGTGAGGCAGAGCAGGAAGCACAGCAGCAGTCCCTTGAGGCAATGCTTGAGCAGAAAAAAGCCGTTTCCGATGACTACGAAAACCAGATCGCAGACCTGAACGACATGGCTGCACAGTACAACGCAGTACTGGCAGAGCAGAACGCAAAGATCCAGCAGATCCAGGAGGAGATTGCAGCCGAAGAGGCAGCAAGAAAAGCCGAAGAGGCCCGTCAGGCAGCAGAAGCAGCCGAGGCAGCCCGCCAGGCAGAAGCAGCAAGACAGGCAGCAGCAGAAGCAGCCGCAAGCAGTGCTGCAAATAATACAACAACGGCAGACAACACACCGTCCAGCACAGGAAGCTCCACCACGACAACAACACCGTCTAACGGAGGAAGCTCTTACGATGATTCTTCGTCCAGCGATACCAGCAGCTCGGATGATTCCAGCAGCTCCAGCAGCACCGGAAGTGCAACAGGAAGCGCCATCGTATCCTATGCAACCCAGTTCATCGGCAACCCGTACGTATGGGGCGGCACAAGCCTTACCAACGGAGCTGACTGCTCCGGCTTTATCATGAGCGTTTACGCACACTTCGGATACGACCTTCCGCATTCCTCCAGTGCACTGCGTGGTGTAGGACGCGGTGTATCTTATGCAGAGGCTCAGCCGGGCGATATTATCTGCTACAGCGGCCACGTAGCCATCTACATCGGCGGCGGTGCAATCGTACACGCAAGCAATGAGCGCGACGGTATCAAGATCAGCAGCAACGCAGCGTATACCACGATTCTTGCGGTAAGACGTGTGGTTTAAAAAAGAATTACATAGTAAGAATTTTCAGATCCCGGGAGAGAAAAATCCCGGGATCTTTTGCGTTTTGCTTAAAATTGAGTGCATTCGCGTTAAAACTGTGATATACTAAAGCACATCGGAGATACAAGGGCGTATTGACCAACAGAAGGTCAGTATGCCCTTTTGCTTGTTAGGAAGAAGGGAGAATCGTTATGAAACTGGAAAATTATGAAGTGCATCTGCCAAGCTATTCCATCGGATCCATCATTTACGACAAGATCGGTCCGGTATGCGAGTCGTATGGAAAAACCGTTCTGGTCATCGGAGGAGAAAAAGCGCTTGCTGCTGCCTACGATAAAATCAAAGCAGCCGTAGACGAGACGAATCTTGTCATCATCGGAAAAGAGATTTTCGGAAAAGACTGTACGTATCAGACGGTCGAGCGCCTGCGCAGCATGAAGCTGTATCAGCTTGCCGATATGGTCTTCGGCGTGGGCGGCGGAAAAGCACTCGACACCGTAAAATGCCTCTGCATCACAGACGACAAGCCGGTCTTCACGTTCCCGACCATCGCATCCAACTGCGCCGCCTGCACATCCGTCTCAATTATGTACAATGAGGACGGTACTTTCTTAAAGCCGCATTTCTTCATCCGCCCGGCGATGCATGCGTTCATCGACACGGAGATCATCGCGAAAGCCCCATATCAGTACCTGTGGGCGGGAATCGGCGATACATATGCAAAATATTATGAAGCGACCATTTCATCAAGGGATGAGCGGCTGGAGCATTTTACATCTCTTGGCGTTGCACTCAGTAAAATGTGCCGTGACCCGCTGCTGGAATACGGTCCGAAGGCGTTTGCAGACCACAAACAGAAACTCTGTACTTACGATGTGGAGCAGGTTATCCTGGCGATCGTCGTCACAACGGGAATCGCTTCGATTTTCCTTACAAAGGATTTCACACCGGATTACAACAGCGGCCTGGCGCATGCCATTTTCTATGCACTGACCTCATATCCGGTCATCGAAGAGCGCCATCTGCACGGAGAAGTCGTGGGCTTCGGCGTCCTGCTTGCCCTGCTCGTCGACGGACAGGAAGAAGAGTTTGAGAAAGTCTATGAGCTGAACCGCAGTATCAATCTCCCGGTATCGCTGGAGCAGATTGAAATTTCCGAAGAACAGTGGAAGGAAAGCATGACACGCATCCCGGAGATGTCCGATGTGAAGCATTATCCATACCGTGTGACACCGGAGATGCTCGATGCGGCGATGACAAAACTGAAGGAGAGGGTGAAGAAAGATGAGTAAGAAAAACAAAGCAGGATCGATGATTCTCGGAGTGGCGTTCGTGTGGTTCACGACCCATTTCGGAGGCGGCTTCGCCTCGGGCGCACAGATTTACAGCTATTATGTAAGATACGGTATCTGGAGTCTTTTTCTGCCGCTCTTTGCAATGGCGTACAACGGTGTGTTCTTTGCATACTGCCTGTATTTCGCGCGGAAGCACGAAGTTTACGATTATCGTTCCTATAACAATGCGTTTTACGGCAGATTCGCGCCGTTGTTTTCCAATCTGTTTGAGCTCTTGTACCTCTGCGTTATGTGCGTCGCCCCGGCCGTTGCCTTCGCAACCGGCGGTGCAACGCTGAGCACCCTGACCAGTCTGCCGTACCTGCTCAGTACCTTTGTGATCGGAGCGTTTATTTTCGTCGTTTCGGTATTCGGAACGGATCTGGTGCGGAAAGTAGCGTCAGTGCTGTCCATCTGCATTATCGCCGGTCTGCTGATCGTCTACGTCCCGAACATCATCGCCGGAGCCGGAAAGATCGGCGATACTGTAAACGCCATGAAAACCGCAGACCTCCCATTCGGCAAAGCCCTGTACGCCGCATTCCTCTACGGAACCTTCCAGCTTGCCAATGTCGCAGTCTTCGTCCAGCATGCCAAATCCTTCGAAAAACCGCAGGATGCCGGAAAGAGCATGGCAGTCGGTGCCGTATTAAATGCCCTTCTGATGATCATGGTCGTCCTCGGAATCATGACCGTATACCAGAACCCGGAAATGAGCCAGCAGAGCGTCCCGACATTATTTATGGTTCAGCAGGGCGTCGGCAGTAAATTCATGACACCGCTGATTTCCGTACTGATCATCCTCGGTGCCGTATCCACAGCCGTCAACATGGTTGCCGCCATGGTCAAACGAATCCACGCCGGCCTTGCAAAGCGAAGCGGAAAACCAGAAACAGCGGGCAGCATCAGCCGCACCCAGATCCTCGCCGCCCTCGCTTGCTGCATCGCAGACTTCCTCATCGCCCAGCTCGGCCTGCTGACGCTGATCCAGAAAGCGTACAGCATTCTCGCCTACCTCGCAATCCCGGTCATTCTCGTGCCGTATGTGGTGCATATGATTGCGACGAGGTTTGATACGAAATGAAATATGCTGCCCGTCATGTATCATAAAGTAAATAGGAAAAAGAGATTGCGGAGTCCTGCCAAAACAGGGTTTCGCAATTTTGGTTTTTACAGAAAGATTCAACTGAAAAACGAAGGATAGGCAAAAACGAAAAATTACGCTAAAATAAACATACAAGTATTTCAAATAAAACAAAAGAAAAATCAGGGGGGATCTGATATGGAGGAACAGAAAAGAAGACGGGAAAGAAAATCAGCGGCATACTGGTTGAGCAAAAGCTCGATTTTATATCCGATCTGTATCTTGTATGTGATGTATGTGAAACAGGTTGAGGTATATATTACAGAATGTTCCGTCCATATTTCGTCGGGGACAATGCTTTTTGCCTATGCGCTGTGCCTGATTTTGTGGCTGGCCTCACCCATTCGAAGCTACTGCGCAGATGGAACTGCAAATGAAGTTTTATTCTATACATTTCCGCCGAGCATACTGATGCTGTTTTTATTTGCCCAATATTCACTGAAAATTGTGTTGTTTCTTGCAGTGCTGGATGGGATATTTCTTGTTACGGTTTTAAGAGATTTACATAGAAAAAAACGAAAATATTCTCCGAAAAAATTCTGGAGATTAAAAAGAAGTGACTTAAACGCATTTCTGTTTGTTTCAGTATGCGTGAGTATGGTACCGACTTGTATGATGATATATTGGAAGCTTGAGTCTCCGTCCGGAGTGGCAGAACTTTACGAACGAAAAAAGGACTATAATCTCGTCCAGAATCAGGAGAACATTTTTCAGGAAAATAAAGAATTTCTGCTGAGCTTAAAGGAGAGCGAATGGAGGCAAAAAACACTGGAAGAAAGAACAATTGCAGCGCAGAAGATGGTACGGCTTGAAACAGAACGACTTGGAATTCCCGAAATTCCGCTGTATGTGAAAGAGACAGGATCATCGAATTGCGTTGCATTATATAATAATGAAGAGAACGAAATATGGTATGCTCCAGAGCATTTAACATCTCAGACAGCAGAAGAATTTTTTACGGGAATTTGCGAAGAATGTTATCATGGAATGGAGTATTATCTGCTGGAGCGAATGGACTGGAATTCGGAAATGGCGAATACTGCTTATTTTGAAGAAATGAGGAAGTGGAAACTAAATGATAATCGCTACATATCTGGACGCGACGAGGGCGATTCGTTTGAAGCATATCAATCACAGCCGCTGGAAGCATCTGCCAAAAAGTATGCCAGTTCCGAAACAGAGGCACTGATTCATTTTATTGCTGTGTACGGCGATGAATAAAAATCTTTTAGGGGGGGAGGGAGAAAAGGAGCGTCGGGAAAAAAATAAAAATTAGCACTCTCCTCTTGACAGTGCTAACAACTAGTGTTATAGTACGACTAGAACAAAGAAAGAAAAGAAAATTCACATCAACGCTCTTTTTGTTCGGAGCGAATGTTAGCACCCAAATAGATAAGGAGGAAGCCGATTATGAATATTAGTAAATTCACACAAAAATCGCTGCAGGCTGTACAGGACCTGGAAAAGACCGCATACGATTTCGGCAACCAGGAAATAGAGCAGGAGCATCTGTTGTATAACCTCCTGCATCAGGACGACAGCCTGATTCTGAAAATGATCGAAAAGATGGAAATCAACAAAGATCATTTTCTGAACCGTGTCGAGACGGCGCTGAACGACCGCGTCAAAGTATCCGGCGGTCAGCCGTATATCGGTCAGTATCTGAATAAAGCATTGATAAATGCTGAGGATGAGGCGAAAGCCATGGGAGACGAGTATGTTTCCGTAGAACACCTCTTCCTGGCAATGCTGAAAAACTCAAGCCCGTCCATGAAAAAACTGTTTCAGGAGTACGGCATCACAAGAGAACGTTTCCTGCAGGCATTAAGCACCGTGCGCGGAAACCAGAGGGTTACCACCGACAACCCGGAGGCAACATACGACACCCTGGAAAAATATGGCCAGGATATCGTAGAAAAAGCCAGAAACCAGAAAATGGACCCGGTTATCGGTCGTGATACCGAAATTCGGAACGTTGTCCGTATCCTGTCCCGTAAGACAAAAAACAATCCGGTTCTGATCGGTGAGCCTGGTGTTGGTAAAACCGCAGTCGTAGAAGGCCTGGCCCAGCGAATCGCCAACGGCGATGTACCGGAGAGCCTGAAAGATAAAACCATTTTCTCCCTCGATATGGGAGCCCTGGTAGCCGGAGCAAAATACCGTGGCGAATTCGAGGAGCGTCTGAAAGCCGTTCTGGAGGAAGTCAGAAAGAGCGACGGAAAAATCATTCTGTTCATCGATGAGCTGCACCTGATCGTCGGCGCCGGAAAGACCGACGGCGCGATGGATGCCGGAAACATGCTGAAACCTATGCTGGCACGAGGCGAACTGCACTGCATCGGTGCCACAACGCTGGATGAGTACCGCCAGTACATCGAAAAAGATGCCGCCCTGGAGCGCCGTTTCCAGCCGGTTCAGGTTGATGAGCCGACCGTAGAGGATACGATTTCCATCCTGCGTGGCTTAAAAGAGCGCTACGAAGTTTACCACGGCGTAAAAATCACCGACGGTGCCCTCGTTGCAGCCGCAACCCTTTCGAACCGTTACATCAGCGATCGTTTCCTGCCAGATAAAGCAATCGACCTGGTCGACGAGGCATGCGCTCTGATCAAGACAGAACTGGATTCCATGCCGGCCGAGCTGGATGAGCAGCGCCGTAAGATTCTGCAGATGCAGATCGAGGAAGCTGCACTGAAAAAAGAGACCGACAATCTGAGCCGCGAGCGTTTGGAAACACTGCAGAAAGAGCTGGCTGAGTTAAAGGATACCTTCAATTCTGCAAAGGCACAGTGGGAAAATGAAAAGAGTTCCGTTGAGAAACTGTCCAAACTGCGTGAGCAGATCGAGGACATGAACCGCCAGATCCAGAAAGCAAAGAATGATTACGATCTGAACCGCGCCGCTGAACTGCAGTACGGTGAACTCCCGAAATTACAGCAGATGCTGGAAGCAGAAGAGAAAAAAGTTAAAAATGAAGATCTCTCCCTGGTACACGAGAGTGTAACGGATGAAGAGATTGCCAGAATTGTCTCCCGCTGGACCGGAATCCCGGTTGCAAAACTGACCGAAGGCGAGAGAACTAAGATCCTCGGCCTGGAAGATGAACTTCACACGAGAGTTATCGGCCAGAATGAGGCAGTCACCAAGGTTTCGGATGCAATCATCCGTTCCAAAGCCGGAATCAAGGATCCGACAAAACCGATCGGTTCGTTCCTGTTCCTTGGACCTACCGGTGTCGGTAAAACAGAGCTTGCGAAAACGTTGGCAGAAAAGCTGTTTGATGATGAGAACAACATGGTTCGAATCGATATGAGTGAATACATGGAGAAATACTCCGTCTCCCGTCTGATCGGAGCGCCTCCGGGATATGTAGGCTACGAGGAGGGCGGCCAGCTGACCGAGGCAGTGCGCAGAAAACCATATTCTGTTGTTCTGTTCGATGAGATCGAGAAAGCGCATCCGGACGTCTTCAACGTTCTGCTGCAGGTACTCGATGACGGCCGTATCACCGACTCCCAGGGCCGTACCGTAGACTTTAAAAATACGATCCTGATCATGACCTCCAATATCGGATCCCAGTATCTGCTGGACGGCATTCAGGACGACGGCAGCATCTCCGAAGAGGCGAGAAACCTGGTCATGCAGGATCTGCGTGCACACTTCCGTCCGGAGTTCCTGAACCGTCTGGATGAAACAATTATGTTCAAACCATTGACAAAAGACAACATTGGTCATATCGTAGATCTGTTGCTGAAAGGACTGAACAAACGTCTGGCAGACCAGGAGCTTACCGTCGAACTGAGCCCGGCTGCAAAACAGTTTGTCATCGAGGGCGGCTACGACCCTGTTTACGGCGCCCGTCCATTGAAACGTTTCGTACAGAAAGAGGTAGAAACCAGCACCGCAAAACTGATCCTTGGCGGTCAGGTCAGCGAGGGCGATACGATCCTTCTGGATGTGGAAAACGGCGGCCTGAAGGCAATGATCAAACCAGGTGTGGAGGTAGTAGACGAATGATGCCGAAAGATCCCGTAATGCTGCTGAGCTATGTCAATACGCAGTTAAGAGATTTTTACCCGTCGCTCGCAGAATTCTGCGCGGCCATGCAGACAGAGGAATCCGATCTGCGGGAAAAACTGGCGCTCATCGACTATGAGTACGATGAGAAAACGAACCAGTTTGTATAAGAATAACCAGGCCCTGAAAAAAATGGCGGAAAAAGGCGTTCCGTATGTGGAAAAAACACATACGGGGCGCCTTTTTTACGCAAAGCGTGTTTCTTATAACTGACAGGAAAAATCATATCTATAATAGAAGAAATGTGGTAAAATGGAGGAAAAGAAAATCCGCTGAAAATGGGGAAACAGCGGATCTGGAGAAGGAGGAAACAAATATGTATTTTGGTGTACAGATGTATGGGGTATCCAAAGAATGGAAACAGGATCCCGAAGGATTTTTAAAGAAAATCTATGAGGCAGGCTACCGTCAGATCGAGCCGTGTCTCGGATTCCGTGTTGATGCCAGGGACTACGGTTTCTGGATCCCGGAGGATCTGGAGCAGGCAATGCCGCTGCTTGCAAAATACCACATTGAGGTTCATGCGGTCCACATTTTCCTGGATGAATACCACTATGAAAGAGAACTTGCCATTCTTACAGAACTGGCGCAGAAATACCACATTTCCTGGTTTGTCGTAAAGAGCCCGGCACGCCTGACAAAAGATGTTCTGGACGAAACCGCTGCAAGATACCGCGAACTGGCAGAAGAACTGGAAAAAGCCGGAGCAGGTCTTCTGATCCACAACGAAAAAGAAGATATCTGTATCCGCGTGAATGGAAAAACAGCGTACGAATATCTCCTGGAAGCCTGCGGTGAAAAAGTCGGAGCAGAAGTAGATGCCGGCTGGATGTACTGCGGCGGCGTCGACCCGGAAGAGTTCCTCTGGGCGCATGCGGACCGAGTCAAAGCCGTTCATTATAAAGATATGAAAATCACCGGCCAGGAAGCGCCGCTTGGAAAAGGCATGGTTGATCTGAAAGCCTGCTTCCAGTTCGCCCGTGCAAACGGTGCACTGCAGATTGTGGATATGGATGCGGCAACACTGGAGGATACCTGCCGCGCCGGAAAAATGCTCTCCGGATGGACAGGGGACAGAGACAACACCGACAGCATTCTCTGCACGATGGATGTGGAGACCGGAGAAGAAACCGTGCTGCATGAGTTTCCGGGAATCATCGAGGCACCGAACTGGCTGAACGATGGAAACACCCTGCTTTATAATGCGGATGGAAAAATCTACCGCTATGAGATCGACAAAGACCATGTGGAGCAGGTTGATACCGGTTTCTGCGTGCAGTGCAACAATGACCACGTTCCGTCACCGGACAACCAGCTGCTGGCGGTAAGCTGCATGCCGCCGGAACTCACAGATGGAACGTATGAATCCCACATCTACGTGCTCCCGATGACAGGCGGTGAACCAAAAGACCTCACCGGACCGGGTCTCAGCTATCTGCACGGCTGGTCGCCGGACGGAAAAGAGCTTGCGTACTGTGCCTTCCGCAAAAGCCGGAGGAGGAGACTATGCGCATTGAGATCTGTACGATTCCATCAGACGGCGGCGAGGAAACCTGCCTGACGGACGGCAAAGGCTACAACGACGGTCCGGAGTATTCACCGGACGGAAAGCACATCTGGTTCAACAGCACCAGAAGCGGTCTGATGCAGGTATGGCGGATGAACCGTGACGGCAGCGGTCTCACCCAGATGACCGATTTCGATGCCAACAACTGGTTCGGCCACGTTTCGCCGGATGGAAAACACGTCATTTACCTGACCTTCGCTAAAGGTGAGCTGGAACCGAATGAGCATCTGCCGAACATGTATGTATCGCTTGGAATGATGGATTATGACGGACAGAATAAGAAAAAAGTGCTGGATCTTTTCGGCGGCCAGGGCAGTATCAACGTCAACTCCTGGGCACCGGACAGCCGCAGAATTGCGTATGTGAAATATGTGCTTCATCACAAATAAAGGAATATCTTAAGAAAATCTGACGGGCCGTAAAAATTCATGGAAGTATTGTGAAAAAACGTTGAAAGTATTTTAGCGGAAATGCACAAGAATTCTTACGAATTTTTACGGCCCGTTGACTCTTTTTCTGACACACGTATAATGAAAGTAACAAGAGAAACTGCGGCCCCTGGCGGCTGCAAAACAATCAAAAGGAAAGGAGGATTTGTGTTATGAAGAAAACGAAAAAAATGCTTTCGTTTGTACTGTCCATGCTTCTGATCGTGACGATGTTCCCAACCATGGCATTCGCAAAAGAGGAAGCCAAAACGTGGAAGTTCGGAGAGCTTTCGCTGAAAGCAGGCGACGTTCTCGGCAAAGATACGGAGATTAAAAATGATGCAGAGAACAGAGAAATCCGAATACTTTCAGAAAAAACAAATCTGGATGAAAAGAAAGATGACAAAGAAAGAATAAAAACAGAAAAAGAGGCTGTGATCGCAGCGGCGGCTTCCTGGAATCTGAAGGATCTTACGGAAAAGGCCAAAAAGGCTCCGGCAGATTATCTGCTTAAAAAGGCAGACAGCTGGAACGGAAGCTGGATTGTAACAAAGATCGCAGAAACGGAAACAAAAGATGCCATTGAAATCCAGATAAGAACCTATGAGTACGCAGCTGTAACAGAAATCCAGGGCATACCGAAAGAAATCCCGGGAACCACCGCACTGACGGGCAAAGCAGTTCCAGAAAATGCAGATCAGAAACAGATCACATGGGAAATCACGGATGCCGGAATGACAGGTGCTGTTTTAGACGGCACAAACCTGAAAGTAACGAATGCCGGAACCGTAAAACTTCTGGCGACAATCAAAGACGGAAAGAAAACCGGCGTTGACTTCACACAGGAATTCACTGTGATTGTAAAAGCCGCAGATTACACCAAAGTAACAGAAGCGCTGGCGCTGATCCCGGAGGACATGGGCCGGTATACAGAAGAAAGCGCGGCAGCTGTTCAGAAAGCAAAAGATGCGGTAAAAGAGAACCTGCCATCAGCTGAACAGGAAACCGTAAATGGTTATGCGGCAGCCATTCAGACAGCAGTAAACGCACTGACGCTTCTTGGCGCAGATTACACAGAAGTTGATGCAGTACTTGCCAAAGTTCCGGGAGATCTTTCTATCTATACGGAAGAAAGCGTGGAAGCACTGAATGCAGTCATCGCATCCATCGACCGCACCAAAACGGTAGAAGAGCAGCAGGCAGTTGATGCTTATGCGGAAGCACTGGAGAATGCAATTGCAGCACTGGTACGCAAACCGGTTCCGGCAGATTATCAGGGAGTGGAAGAACTCCTGGGAAAGATTCCGAAAGACTTATCCATTTATACCGAAAAGAGTGTAAAAGCACTGAATGCGGCAAAAGAAGCCATTGTATGGGATCTGGATGACAGCAGACAGGAGGAAGTCGATCAGTCTGCAGAAAACCTGAAAGCAGCTCTTGACGGACTGACCCTGAAACCGGCGGACTACAGCGCCGTAGACGCGGCTCTTGCCAAAGTTTCGAATGATCTGAGTATTTATACGGAAGAAAGCATTCAGCCGCTTCAGACAGCGATCAACAGCGTAGAAAGCGGAAAAACCATTCTGGATCAGGCAGAAGTAGACGGCTGGGCAGCAGCAATTGAAAATGCACTGGCAGGACTGCAGGTTCGGAAAGCAGATTATTCCAAAGTAGAGGAAGCCATCAAAAAGATTCCGGCGGACCTCAGTCTGTATACCGATGCGTCTGTAAAAGCACTGGAAGATGCAAAGAACAGCGTCGTAACCGAGCGGCCGGTCACAGAGCAGGAGAGCGTAGACGGTTACGCAAAAAAGATCGAGGCAGCGATTGCCGGCCTTACGTATAAAGATGCGGACTACAGCAAAGTAGATGCCGCAGTGAAGAAGATTCCAAACGATCTGAAGAAATACACGGACGAGAGCGTAAAAGCAGTCAATGATGCAAAAGCAGCGATTGTACGCGGAAAGAATATCACGGAGCAGAAGACGGTGGATGGTTATGCGGCAGCGCTGGAAAAAGCGATTGCCGGCCTGAAACAGAAACCGATGACTGCGCAGAATCTTCCGAAGATTACCAAAGGAGTCAATCAGTCAGGTATGCAGGGCAAGGAGCTTTCCTTCACCGCAGATTTTGAAGCAAAGGATCTTAAAAAGGTTCTCATCGACCAGAAAGAGATTGATGCGAAGAATTATGTGACGGCTGGAAAAGAGAATACGCAGGTTACGCTGAAGGCCGAGTATACAAAGAGTCTGGCAGAAGGCAAGCATACGATTTCGATCGTTTCAAGCAAGGGCCAGGCGGATACCGTATTCTATCTGAAGAAAGCAACAAAAAGTCCGGACACGGGAGACCGCACACAGGTGATGCTGTGGGTGATCCTGCTCGGCGTTTCTGCAGCAGCAGTGGTCGGAGCAGTTGTTTATCGTAAACGTGAGAAATAAGAGTTGAAAGGGAAAGGGCGCCGGAAGGCGCCTTTTCTTTTGGACGGCTTCGGATAGATTGTAAATAGTCAGATAAAATACGAAATATGCAGAATTAACTATATTTTTCTAAAAATAAGAAAATTCGAAAAAAGGTGTTGACTTTTGCTTTGGGCGGTGTTATTATAACTAAGCTGTCAGCGAGAGCTGAT
>NZ_QUED01000017.1:0-76234 GCF_003477865.1 Blautia sp. AF34-10 | reverse complement strand
GCCCATTATCACGGCGCGTGGTGGGCCTTGGCGCGCACCGGGGGCTTGTGACACCGGATTTCCGCCTTTTTTCGAAAAACTGCCGCGGGCTGTTCCTGACGGGCGGCACCTGCCAGATCATCAGTGCAGGAACGGGCGAACACACCATTCCGGTCCGCATCTGGAACAGAAGAGAATTGATTATTACAGATATCGGGAAACCGTAAGGGAGAACAGAGCACATGGCGATACCAGTAAAGCTTCCGGTGTTTGAAGGACCGCTGGACCTTCTTCTTCACCTGATCGATAAAAATAAAATAGATATTTACGATATCCCCATTGTAGAGATTACGGACCAGTATCTGGAATACATTCATCAGATGGAGCGGGAAGACCTCAACATCATGAGTGAGTTCATGGTCATGGCGGCGACGCTTCTGGATATCAAATGCCGCATGCTGCTTCCGAAAGAAGTGAATGAGGAAGGCGAGGAAGAGGACCCGAGAGCCGAGCTGGTGCAGCAGCTTTTAGAGTACAAAATGTACAAGTACATGTCGTACGAGCTGCGTGACCGCATGAACGAGGCGAGCCGTTCCGTGTACAAGGAACCGACGCTTCCAAGAGAAGTGCTGGAGTACAGGACGCCGGTCGACACCTCCGAGCTCCTCTCGCAGATTTCTCTCGCGAAGCTCCATACGATCTATAAAATGATTTTAAAGCGCCAGGAGGACAAGATCGACCCGATCCGAAGCAAGTTCGGAAAGATCGAAAAAGAAGAGGTCAGCCTGCCGGACAAGATGACGTATGTCGAGCAGTTTGCTGTTAAAAAACGCCGCTTCAGCTTCCGCGACCTTTTGGAATCCCAGCCGGGCAAGGTGCATGTGATTGTCACCTTCCTTGCAATCCTGGAGCTGATGAAAACCGGCAAAATCCGGATCAGCCAGGAGGAGCTTTTCGGGGATATCCTGATTGAATCCCTGGAGGATGAAGACACCGTAGTTGTGCCGTATACAGACGAGACAGACAGTGAGGACAAGACAGATGGAAGAACAGAACAGGAATAAAGAAACTGCCCTGGGTGAGGCAAGACGCCCCTCTTCGGTCGAGGAGGCGGAAGCAGCCATCGAGCAGTCCTTTTTGCGATGGGAGATTCCGTGGAGCTGGGAAGGATTGCAAAAGCGATCGGCCATGACACGGAGACGACCCGCAGGATTCTGAACCATATGATGGAAAAATATAATACGAAAGACCGCGGCATCCACATCGTGGAGCTTGAAAATGCGTATCAGATGTGCACGAAACAGGAATATTATGATTATCTTGTCAACATCGCCATGCAGCCGAAGAAGGCGGTTCTGACCGACGTCATGATGGAGACTCTCTCGATCATTGCCTACAAGCAGCCGGTCACGAAGCAGGAGATCGACAAGATCCGCGGCGTCAAGAGCGATCACGCGGTCAACAAACTGGTGGAGTACAATCTGGTGCAGGAGCTTGGCCGCCTCGACGCGCCGGGCCGCCCGATTGTGTTCGGCACGACCGAAGAATTCCTGAGGAACTTCGGCGTCGATTCCACCGACAATCTGCCGGAGATCAGTCCGGTCAAGATGGAGGACTTCCGCGCAGAAGTGGAAGAGGAAATGCAGATCAAGCTGGATGTCTGATCCGGCAGGAGAAAAAAGAAGGGAGATACCGATATGCCTACTACGTACGCACACGACAGGTTCGGAAGAGAAGTCTATGAACAGCTTCCGGCAAATTTGAAAAAGATCATTCGAGAAAACAAAAAATTGTATCTGATCGGACTGCACGGGCCGGATATCTTCTTTTATTACCATCCGTTCTCGAAAAACCGTGTGTCTGATTACGGAACGCTTCTGCATGAGCAGACGGCTTCCGTTCTGTTCGAGGATGAGGTGAAAAAGTATCAGCAGAGCCCGTCAGAGGCGATGGAAGCGTATCTGTTAGGCTTTGCCTGCCATTACCTTCTCGATTCGACGTGTCATCCGTATATCGGGAAATTTGTGGATCACACTGGAATTTCCCATGCAAAGATTGAGACGAGCCTTGACCAGTACTTCATGCTGGAGGACGGCCTCGATCCGCTCGTATACCGTCCGGCATCGCCGATCTGCCCGCACACCGACGGCAACAAGGTCATCCACCGCTGTTTTCCGGAAATCGGTGAAACAGAAATTGTCGAATGCCTGAAGGGCATGAAGCTCTGGACGAGAATCACGATCTGCCGCAGCAGTGCGGTAAGAAACCTTCTTCTTGGAGCGATGAAACTGGTCGGCTGCTATGATTCGATGGGCGGCCGTGTGATGCCTGGAAGGCTCAGAAGGAATGCGAAGCGGGCACACGGAATCTTGTCCACCTGTACGAAAGAGCGCTTGCAGAGGCGCCGCAGGAGCTTGTAAAGCTGGATGAAGTGCTCCATGGAAACGGAACGCTTTCCCCGCGCTTTGACCACAATTTTGATTAAAACAGACTTTTGAGAGCAACAGTAAGAATAGAAAAATCCCGGCAGGAATCTTTCCTAAGAATTCCTGACCGGGATCTTTTTTTGTCCGAAAGCAGATCTTTAATTTGATTTTACTTCACGCCACAGCTGGTTGTAAACCTCATCGGCATCATCGCCAAGATACGTAAAGGTTTCGCACCGTGCAAGCGTTTCCTCATCCGGGAAGGCGATTTCACTGTTTCGGATATCGTCATCCTCAATCAGTTCACGCGCCGCATCATTCGGCGTAGAGTAGGTAATATACTCAAAGTTTTTCAGTGCGATGTCCGGCCGGCAGAGGAAATTCAGGAATTTCTCTGCGTTTTCGACATGCTGCGCATCTTTTGGAATGCACCAGGAATCGATCCAGACGTTGGAGCCTTCTTTTGGAACAACGTATTCCAGATCCGGGTTTTCACGCTTCGTGTAGATAGCTTCACCGGAGTAAATAACGCCGATAGCCGCCTCATTTCCGATCATCTTGTCACGCACCTGATCCACAACGTACGCCTGCACGAGAGGTTTCTGTGTCACAAGCAGATCCTTCGCCTCCGTCAGCTCCTTGATATTGGTGGAGTTTAAGGAGTATCCCAGATCCTTTAAAGCAACAGCAAACGCATCGCGCACGCTGTCCTGCATCAGAATGCTGTCGCGGTAATTGGTATCCCACAGAACAGACCAGGAGTCGATCGGCTCGCTTACCATTTTTTTGTTGTACAGAATACCAACTGTTCCCCAGCAGTACGGGATCGAGTAGAGATTGCCCGGGTCGAACTGCTCGGAAGTCTCGTAGTACATATCTCCAATGTTGGAAGCGTTCGGAATATGGTCAAAGTTGATCGGCTGCAGCAGATCGTTCTGGATCATCTTCTGAATCATATAGTCGGACGGGCAGACAAGATCGTAGGAAATCGCACCGGATTTGATCTTCGGATACATGATTTCGTTCGTCTCATACTCCTCGTAAACAACGTGGATACCGGTTTCTTCCTCAAAGATATCGATGACATCAGAATCCATATATTCGCCCCAATTGTACACAATCAGCTGCTGGGAGCCGCCGGCTGAAGCATTCTGGCTTCCGTAGTAAATACCGCCGCCGCCGATGACAAGCACCATGGCGATCGGAAGAATCCGGCGGAAGACCACACGTTTCGTGATGCGGAAACGGATGCCCTTCTTCGCCATAGCCTCGCGCTCTTTTGCCTCCTCTTTTTCTTCCTTCGGAGAAGGATTCACATTCACAAGGAGCAGCAGAAGCAGTACGGTGACAAAAAGAATTGTGGAGAGCGAGTACATCTCCGGCTTGATTCCCTTGCGGACCTCGGCATAAATCTTTGTGGAGAGCGTATCAACGCCCGGTCCCTTGGTGAAGTAGGTGATAACGAAATCATCGAGGGACATGGTAAAGGAGAGCAGAAAGCCTGAAACAACGCCCGGCATGATGTCCGGGAAGATGACTTTCCAAAACGCGTACAGAGGGGAAGCGCCAAGGTCGAGGGCTGCCTCGTACGTTGATTTGTTCGTCTGCTTTAATTTCGGCATAACGCTCAAAATAACATAAGGAACATTGAACGTGATATGCGCCATCAGAATCGTGCCGAATCCAAGCTGAATGCGGCAGATGATAAAGAGCAGCATCAGCGAGATTCCCATAACGATCTCACCGTTCAGCATCGGGATGTTCGTAATACCCATGAAAAGCGTCCGGCTTTTTTTTGACATGCTGTTGATGCCGATGCACGCAAGCGTTCCAAGGATGGTTGCAATCGCAGAGGCAAGAAGCGCAATGATTAACGTTGTATACAGCGCGTTCATGATCTCTGTATTGGCAAACAGTGAACGGTACCAGTGCAGCGTAAAGCCACCCCATTTGGCACGCGTTTTTGATGCATTAAAGGAGAGCACCACAAGGGTGACAATCGGCGCATACAGAAGAATAAAGATGAGCGCCATGTAAATTTTTTCCAGTTTCTTTCTCAAAATGCCGTTCCCTCCCCGTCTTTATCGTATTTGTTCATCAGAACCATCGACAGGATGATGAAAATCATCAGGACTGTGGAAAGTGCGCTTCCGGCATTCCAGTTGTTGGTCTGTTTGAACTCCTGCTCGATGACGTTTCCGATCAGAAGGATCTTGCTTCCGCCGAGCAGGTCGGAAATAACAAAGGTTGTAAGCGCCGGGATAAATACCATGGTAATACCGCTTACGATACCCGGCGTGGTGAGCGGCAGCGTTACTTTCAGGAAAGTCTGTACGCTGTTCGCTCCGAGGTCTCTTGCTGCGTTGATGACGTCACGGTCGATCTTAATCAGGACATTGTAGATCGGCAGAACCATAAACGGCAGGAAGTTGTAAACCATACCGAGAATGATCGCTCCCGGTGTGTTGATGATGGAAATGCCGGGCAGATGGAAAAACGAGAGAATGCTGTTGATGACGCCGTTTTTCTCAAGCAGTGTCTGCCATGCAAGCGTACGGAGCAGAAAGTTCATCCACATCGGGAGAATGAAGATCAGCACAATAAAGCTGGTCTGGTTGACATTCCGGTTTGCCAGAATCATGGCAAGCGGATAGGCAAGGACAAGACAGAGTACTGTGCTAAGGAGTGAGAGCCACAGAGCCAGGCCAAGTGCCTTGATGTTTTCCTTCGTTGCAACGTAGGCAAAATTCGAAAGGGTAAAGCCGCCTTCTTCCCCGGTGAACGCATAGTAGAGAATCAGGATCAGCGGGATGATGATGAAACCGGCAGCCCAGACGGCATACGGTGCTGCCAGCCATTTCTTTAATTTATTACTCTTCAATGGCTGCCGCCTCCTCATCTTCGGATTCCGGTTTGTTCATAATCTGGATATCGAACGGATCGACGTGAATGCCGACTTCCTGTCCGACCGGGAACAGATCGGTAGAGTGAACGAGAAGCTCAAAACCGTTCACCGTAACCTCCATCTCATAGTGAACACCTTTGAAAATCAGATGGGTGACACGTCCGCGGATGGTACCTTCCTCCGGCTTCACAAGATCAATATCCTCCGGGCGGATCACAACGTCGATCGGTTTGTTTTTGCCGAATCCGACATCAACGCACTCGAACTTCGCACCGAGAATCTCGACGAGACGGTCCTCAATCATGATGCCGTCGAGAATGTTGCTGTCACCGATGAAGTCTGCAACGAATGCGTTCTGCGGCTCATTGTAGATGTCTTCCGGTGTGCCGATCTGCTGGATATAACCCTGGTTCATGACAACAATCGTGTCCGACATAGTAAGCGCCTCTTCCTGATCATGGGTGACATAGACAAAGGTGATACCAAGCTCGTTTTTCAGACGGATCAACTCGTACTGCATATCCTGACGGAGCTTTAAGTCAAGTGCGCCGAGCGGCTCATCCAGAAGCAGAACTTTTGGTTCGTTGACAATCGCGCGCGCAATGGCGATTCGCTGCTGCTGGCCGCCGGAGAGAAGCGCCGGGGAGCGGTTTTCGTAACCCTCAAGGTTAACAAGTTTTAATGCGTATTTGATTTTGTCATCGATATATGCTTTGGATTTTCCTTTGATTTTCAGCCCGAAAGCAATGTTTTCCGCAATTGTCATATGCGTGAAAAGAGCATATTTCTGGAACACCGTATTTAACTGGCGTTTGTTCGGCGGAAGCTGGGTGATATCCTGTCCGTTAAATAAAACCTTTCCGGCATCCGGTGTCTCAAAACCGCCGAGGATACGTAATGTGGTTGTTTTTCCGCAGCCGCTCGGGCCAAGGAGGGTAAGAAATTCGTTTTCACGGATATAAAGATTCAGATCATCCAGAATGGTAACTCCGTCGTACGATTTTGTGATGTTGACCAGATCAAGTAATTTGGTACTCATGTGTAATATGCTCCTTTCGGGTTGTGAAATTTGGAACACCGTTTCTCGTGAAAATCACGCGGTGTAAAAAATCTAAAAATAAGGCGGAGAACTGACCCAGAGAATGATGGCCGGCGTTTTACCCGGATTTTCCAGATAGTGATTACAGGAAGCGGGATAGTAGAAGCTTTCCCCTTTCTTCACTTTGTGGCATTCATCTCCAAGATGAAGGAGAATACGGCCGGAAAGTACATAGCCGAATTCCTCGCCTTCATGCGGTGAATCAATCTCGGTGCACGCGCCGCTTTGCAGCGTCAGCCGGATTGGCTCCATCCTGTTTTTCTGTGCATTCGGAACGATCCATGCGATCTCGTTGCCCTGCGCTTCAGCGGTCTTTACAAAGTAATCTTCTTCGCAAAAGACAACCTGATTGTCCTGCTCTTCGCCGAAAAACGTTTTTAGATCCGTTCCAAGGCAGGTAAGAACATCAACCAGCGTGGCGATCGAGGGAGAGGTCACATCGTTTTCAAGCTGGGAAATAAATCCCTTTGACAGCTCGCTCCGATCTGCCAGTTCCTCCTGCGTCAGCCCTTTCCACATCCGCAGTTCCCTGATTTTTTTTCCGATTTCCATAAAAAATCCTTTCTGCATCCAAAGTCTTTCCCGGGATCCTTTTGCTGAATACGGATTCTCAGGAAATCTCAGTAAAAATAAACAAAAAGTTTAGTAATTCTATACAAACATGGGAATTATACATGATATGGATCGCAGTGTCAATAACTTTGTGAAATTTTACCATGATTTTACAGGAAACCTCATATAATGAAGAAGAAGCAGACAAAAAGCCGGTCCCAAAAGAGCGTCCGGCTTTTCCGTTTTTAAAGAGAAAAAACACAAGGGGGATCTGATTTTGAACAGAAAAAGAAGAAACAAGACAGGTTTTTTCCTGGGAATCCTGCTTCTGTTTTTGGGAAGTGTGTCCGTGACTGCGACAGAGCAGGAGAGCGAGCCGAATCAGCTGTTTGCAACGGCGGCATGCCTGATGGATGGCGATACCGGCCGTGTGCTGTTCGGAAAACGCGAGACAGATCCTATGGCAATGGCGAGCACAACGAAAATCATGACATGCATTCTGGCACTGGAAAACGGACAAGAGCAGGCGGTCGCAACTGCATCGGCCAAAGCAGCCGCAGCGCCGAAAGTACATCTCGGTGTGCGCAAGGGAGAACAGTTTCTGCTTGGCGATCTTCTGTATTCCCTGATGCTGGAATCGCATAACGACGCGGCGGTAATGATTGCAGAGGCCATCGGCGGAAGTGTAGAGGAATTTGCATCGCTTATGAATGAAAAAGCCGCAGCAATCGGCTGTACGGATACGCATTTTGTGACGCCGAACGGTCTCGATGCTTCTGACGCAGGCGGAGATCACCACACGACAGCAGCTGATCTGGCACGGATCATGCGATACTGTGTCTGGATTTCACCGAAAGCCGCCCAGTTTCTCGCAGTGACGCAGACGCGGTCCTATACCTTCTGGGATCTGGAAAAGAAAAACATGTTCAACTGCTATAATCACAACGTACTGCTGGATCAGATGGATGGAGCCGTTTCGGGAAAAACCGGCTTCACGGCAAAAGCCGGTTACTGTTATACCGGTGCGCTGGAGCGGGATGGAAAGCGTCTGATTGTGTCGCTGCTTGCGTGCGGATGGCCCAGCCATAAAAACTATAAATGGGCGGATGCCGCAAAGCTTTTAAA
The DNA here is from genome assembly GCF_003477865.1 of Blautia sp. AF34-10. Lineage (NCBI taxonomy): Bacteria > Bacillati > Bacillota > Clostridia > Lachnospirales > Lachnospiraceae > Blautia > Blautia sp. AF34-10. The sequence continues at coordinate 68,148 of NZ_QUED01000017.1, read as the reverse complement.
CTACGGGCTGGAATCGTATATGTATCGTGACGTGCTGGACCATAGCTGGAACCCAGGGCAGATTGAAGTAGCAGACGGTGTTTACGACGGGATGCTGCAGGTAAAAAGCAGCGCCCGCCTTACCCTTACAAGCCCGGCGCTTGATCCGGCGCGCTCTCTTCCCGCTCTTCTGAAAGAGACAGAAATACCGGAAAAAGACATTTTTTTACCGGAGCTTTTGAAAGCCCCGGTAAAGAAAGGAGAAAAGGTCGGTTCGGTTACGTATTCGATCGACGGGATTCTTCTCGCGGAATATCCCGTCTATGCAGCCGAAACGATCGAGAAAATTGATTATGGGTGGTGCATGGAAAAGGTCGCAGAGCGCCTCTTTTGTCATTCTTCGGTATGAGTCACTTTTGCAAGTGTTTCTGTTGAAAGAATTTTCCGGATATTGCAGAGAAACAGCGTAACGGCAGTGATAACAGAACATACATCAGCGATCGGTTCTGCATAGTAAACGCCCATGACACCGAAGAAATGCGGCAGAATGAGTGCAAGCGGAATCAGAAGGATGACTTTTCGAAGCAGTGCAATAAAAAGAGAAATCTTCGCCTGGCCAAGACCGAGGAAGGAACTCTGTACGCCGCTCTGCAGTCCGAAAATTGCCATGCCGGCAATGTAAACCGGAAGTACCTTCTCTACGATGACAATCAGTTCCGGGTCAGTCGTGAAAAGACCGGCAAAAAGAGCCGGACGAAGCATTGCGAATACAACGTAGACGAAAGCGGCAGTAAAAGTAATGGCGATCATGCGCCGGATTGTCTGGCGGACACGGTCAAACTGGCCTGCACCAAAGTTGTAGCTGATGATCGGCTGTACACCGTTCGTAAAGCCGTTGACCGGTACGAAAATCAGCTGCAGCACCGACTGGAGAATTGTCATCGAGCCGACATAGAGGTCGCCGCCGTACGTCTGTAGCCCGTGGTTCATGACGATTGTGATGGCACTTTCCGTTGCAGACATGATAAATGGTGAGATGCCGAGTGCCATGACAGAGCCTAAAATGGAAAAATCCGGTTTCATGGTGCGAAGAGAAAGGCGGACACCTGATTTTTTTGAGGTAAGAAACCGAAGAACCCATGCAGCACTTAAAGCCTGGGAGAGAATGGTAGCAAGTGCGGCCCCGGAAACACCCATATGAAGAACGAAGATGAAACCGGGTCAAGACCAATGTTGATAACAGCGCCAATGAGAACGGAGCACATGGCCGTGCGTGCGTGTCCCTGACAGCTGATAAAAGTATTCAATCCGACAGCCAGCTCGACAAATACGGTTCCGACAAGATAAATGGAAATATACGTGGAAGCGTATCGGATTGTGTTGCTGCTTGCACCAAAGAGGTACAGAAGCGGTGTCTGAAAGAAAAAGAAAAACGCCATCAGACACACGGAGAAAAAGAGCAGCAGGGAAGTGGAGCTTCCAAGAATTTTTTCTGCGCGGTCCCGGTTTTTCTGTCCGAGTGCGATGGCGGCAAGAGGAGCACCGCCTCCACTTGCGAATCCGGCAAAGGCGGAGATGATTGTGATAATCGGAAACGTGACGCCGACACCGGTCAGTGCCAGGGAACCAACATCAGGAATCCGGCCGATATAAATGCGGTCTACAATGTTATATAGTACATTTACAATCTGTGCGAGGACAGAGGGAAGGGCCAGTTCGAGCATCAGTTTCCCGATTTTTTCGGTGCCGAGACGGCCATCTTGCTTGGTCTGCATGAAAAAAACCTCCAGTTTTTTTGTTGATGAAACGTATATTTTTCTGCGTCCTTTTCGTGGACATTGCTTCTATTATAGCTTTTTAAGGGCAATCCTGCAAGAAAAAAACGAAAAACTTTGCAATCCGTTGTGAAAGTCTACAGGCTTTTCCCGGAAACGCAAAACAGGGTGTACGGAAGAAAAAAAATATGGTACGCTATAGGACGAAGCGAAAGTGATTTCGTGAAAAACTTTTAGAAAGTAGTGGGAATAGATGGAGGAAAATCATATGCGAAATCTGTTAGTAGCGCAGTCTGGCGGACCGACCGCGGCGATCAATGCAACGGTGGCAGGAGTTGTTTCCTGTGCTGTACTGTCCGGAAAAGTAGATCATATTTATGGTGCGGTAAATGGAATTGAAGGCGTGCTTGCAGAAAAATTTCTTGATCTTGGAAAAAAACTGGATTCAGCAGAAAAAATCTCTCTTCTGATGCAGACCCCGGCAGCAGCGCTTGGCTCCTGTCGTTATAAACTGGGCGATCCGGAAGAAAACAAGGAGGATTTTGAAGAAATACTTCAAATTTTTCGCAGACATGAGATCCGTTATTTTATTTATATCGGCGGAAATGATTCGATGGATACCGTAGACAAGATGTCAAAGTACTGCAAAGAAAACGGTGTGGACGATGTGTTTGTTGTCGGGGCGCCAAAGACGATTGACAATGATCTTGTCGAAACGGATCACTGCCCGGGCTTTGGATCTGCGGCAAAATATCTGGCAGCAACCTTTGCAGAGCTGGAGAGAGACTGCCATGTATATGAAAAGAAGGCTGTGACCATCGTGGAGGTCATGGGAAGAAACGCAGGATGGCTGACGGCAGCGTCTGCACTGTCCCGTGTCAACGGCGGAGAAGGGCCGAGCCTGATCTATCTTTGCGAGCCGGTCTTTGACACCGAACAGTTTTTAAAGGATGTGCAGGAAAAACTGGAACAGAAGGACAGTGTTCTGGTTGCAATCAGCGAGGGCATCCATGACAGCGAGGGCCGCTATGTTTCTGAGCAGGTGCAGAGCGATGCACAGGATCAGTTTGGGCACAGCTACATTGCAGGTTCTGCAAAAGTACTCGAAGAGCTGGTGCGTGACCGTATCGGCTGTAAGGTAAGATCGATTGAACTGAACCTGATGCAGCGGTGCGCGGCTCATCTTGCGAGTGCGACCGATCTTGAGGAGTCCCGTATGCTCGGCATGAAAGCCTGCCAGTGTGCACTGGAAAAACAGGGAGGACAGATGGCATCGATCCGAAGAATCTCCGCGGATCCTTACCGCGTGGAGTATACCTCCGTTCCGGTATCGGAAGTGGCAAATAAAGAAAAGAAAGTGCCGCTTTCCTGGATTACAGAAGATGGTCATGATGTGACCGAGGAGATGATGGCGTATCTTCGTCCGCTGATTCTTGGCGAACCGGCGATGCAGTATGAGAATGGAATTCCGGTTCACATTGAACTATATTAAACCGAAGGAAAAACGTGTAAGAAAAGCCGCCGCCGGGCGGCTTTTTTGTACGATGCGGAAAGAAAACAGGACTTTTTGAAAAAGGAAAGGCTGGGAAAAATCAAGTTTGACCTTCTATTTATAATAGGAAAAATCTGAAATTTTTCTGTCTATTTTCTGTCAAAAAGGTGAGAAAAAGTATTGAAAAAAAACGAAAAAACAGATATGATAGACTTGTATAAAATTTGTTTAAAATTTTATAATGAAAATAGAAAGATGGAGGTTTGAAGAATGAGTAACACAGCACAAAGTTTAGCGAGCACAAGAATCGCCTCTTTGCTGGATGAAAACAGCTTTGTGGAAATCGGCGGACAGGTTACTGCCAGAAGCACAGATTTCAACATGGCCGGCATGGAGACACCATCCGATGGTGTAATTACTGGTTACGGTGTGATCAACGGTAGCCTGGTATACGTATACAGCCAGGATGCGTCTGTGATGGGCGGTACCATCGGCGAAATGCATGCAAAAAAAATCGCGAGACTGTATGAGTTTGCACAGAAAACAGGTGCTCCGGTCATCGGACTGGTAGACTGTGCCGGTATGCGTCTGCAGGAGGCAACTGATGCTCTGAACGGTTTCGGCGAAATCTATATGGCGCAGGCAATGGCATCCGGCGTGATTCCACAGATCACAGCAGTATTTGGTACCTGCGGCGGCGGTATGGCACTCATCCCGGCTATGACAGACTTCACGTTCATGGAGTCTAAAAACGGAAAACTTTTCGTAAACTCCCCGAACGCACTGGACGGAAACCACGTATCCAAATGTGATACCGCATCCGCAGATTTCCAGGGCGAAGAAGCAGGTCTTGTTGACTTTGCTGGAACCGAGGAAGAAATCCTCGGACAGATCAGAAACCTGGTATCTATGCTTCCGGCAAACAACGAGGACGAAGCATACACCGAGTGCGAGGATGATCTGAACCGTGCATGTGCAGACCTTGCAAACTGCGCAGGCGATACCGGAATCCTTCTTTCCCAGCTCAGCGACAACGGCATCTATTTTGAGACCAAAGCCGCTTACGGAAAAGATGTTGTAACCGCATTCATCCAGTTAAACGGAGCAACCGTAGGAGCAGTTGCAAACCGCTCTGAAATCTACGGCGAGGACGGAACTGTAAAAGAGAAAATGGATGGAACCTTAAGCGCAAGAGGAGCCAAAAAAGCAGCAGATTTCGTAAACTTCTGCGATGCTTTCTGCATCCCGGTACTTACCATCACAAACGTAACCGGATTCAAGGCAACCAAATGCTCTGAGAGAACCATGGCTAAGAACGCAGCAGCCCTGACCGCAGCTTTCGCAAACGCAACCGTTCCGAAAGTAAACGTTGTTGTCGGCAAAGCATACGGAAGCGCATACGTTGTCATGAACAGCAAATCCATCGGAGCAGACATGGTATTTGCATGGCCGAACGCAGAAATCGGAATGATGGATGCAAAATCTGCAGCAAAGATCATGTACGAAGGATCTGACGCTGCTACCATCAACGAGAAAGCAGCTGAATATGCAACCCTTCAGAACAATGTAACTTCCGCAGCCAGAAGAGGCTATGTGGACACCATCATCGAGCCGGAAGACACCAGAAAATATGTTATCGGCGCATTCGAGATGCTGTATACCAAGAGAGAAGACAGACCGGACAGAAAACACGGAACAGTCTAAGGAAGGTGGCATACGATGAGAAAGAACTGGAAAAAATTAGTAAGTCTCGTCCTTACCGCAGCCTGCACCATGGTTGTGACCGTAGCTCCTGTTTTTGCGGATGCGGCATCTACACCGGCTTATTCACCGGTTGAGGCATCTACGGTAGATTCTCTGCTCTCCTCCAGTGTTCAGTGGGTAGGACAGAGCCTGATGACCTACAGCGATGACGATCTTGCCAATATGGAAGCTTCCGACCAGCAGTTCTATGCAAGAGCAGCTGAGGCATGGGAAGAGGCAAAGGCTGACCTCGGAGAGGTAAAAAGCCTGGAAGACGGTACTCTCGAAGTAGACGGAGATTTTGTAACCTGCACAATTCCGGGTGAATTTGAAAAAAATCCTGGTATTGTCCGCGTATTCTGGAACATCAGCACCGGAACACCAGTTCCGACCGACCTCACCATCACCGTTGAGGAGTCAAAGGGCGTTCTGATCGGCCAGGCCGGCATGAACACCATCATCGGAATCGGTACCGTATTTGTTATGCTGATTTTCCTGATTTTCGTTATTTCTTCGTTTGATTACATTTTGGGAGACAAGAAGAAGAAAAAAGCACCGGCAGCACCTGTACAGGAAGCACCGAAGGCTGTCGCAGCACCGGTTGTTGAAGAGACAGCACCGGAAGCAGACGATATGGAGCTGCAGGCTGTTATTACAGCTGCAATCGCCATGTATGAAGAAGATATGGCTTCTGCATCCGGAGATGCTTATGTTGCACGTCCGATCCGCAGAAAAGGCAAAAGAGCTTAAGGAGGAAATTTTCAATGAAAAACTACACCATTACCGTAAACGGAAATGTATATAACGTAACTGTAGAAGAAGGAACCACAGCAGGCGCAGCTCCAGTTGTCAGCGCAGCAAAAGCAGCTCCGGCACCAAAAGCAGCACCGGCAGCACCGAAAGCAGCAGCTCCGGCAGGCGCAGCAGGCAGCGTAGAGGTTACTGCTTCTGTACCTGGTAAAATCTGCAAAATCGAAGCAGCAGCAGGCACCGCTGTAAAAGCAGGAGATGCTGTTCTTGTACTGGAAGCCATGAAGATGGAAATCCCGGTTGTAGCACCGCAGGATGGCACAGTAGCAACCATCAATGTAGCAGTAGGCGATGCAGTAGAATCCGGTGACGTTCTTGCAACCATGAACTAATGCCCGTTGTAAGAAAAAACCGGAGGTGAAAAAATGATTACTGAAACTTTAAACAACCTGCTTCACCAGACGGCGTTTTTTAATCTGGACTGGGGCAATTACGTTATGATCGCAGTGGCTTGCTTCTTCTTGTATCTTGCGATTAAGCATGAATTTGAGCCGTTGCTTCTTGTACCGATCGCATTCGGTATGCTGCTTGTAAACATTTACCCGGACATCATGGCTGAGCCTTATACCGACGTACAGGGTCTTGAGCATGCGGGCGGTCTGTTCTACTATTTCTTTACTCTGGACGAGTGGAGTATCCTCCCATCCCTGATCTTCATGGGTGTAGGTGCGATGACAGACTTCGGTCCGCTGATTGCAAACCCGATCAGCTTCATCATGGGAGCTGCAGCACAGCTTGGTATCTATCTGGCGTACTTTTTCGCTATTTTCATGGGATTCAATGGAAGAGAGGCAGCTGCTATCTCCATCATCGGTGGTGCCGACGGCCCGACTTCTATCTTCCTTCTGAATAAGCTCGGACAGCAGCACCTGATGGGACCGATTGCCGTAGCAGCATATTCTTATATGTCACTGGTGCCGATCATCCAGCCGCCGGTCATGAAGCTTCTGACTACAGAGAAAGAGCGTAAAATCAAAATGGAGCAGCTTCGTTCCGTATCCAAACTCGAGAAGATCCTGTTCCCGATTGTTATCACCATCGTTGTCTGCATGATCCTTCCATCTACCGCTCCTCTGGTAGGTATGCTGATGCTTGGTAACCTGTTCCGTGAGTGCGGCGTTGTAAAACAGCTCCAGGAGACAGCTTCCAATGCCATGATGTACATCGTAGTTATCCTTCTTGGTACTTCCGTTGGTGCATCCACAAGTGCTGAGGCATTCTTAAATGTCAGCACCTTAAAGATCGTTGCCCTGGGTCTGATCGCATTCGTATTCGGTACCGCAGGCGGTGTCCTGTTAGGAAAGGTACTGTGCAAGGCAACCCACGGAAGAATCAACCCGCTGATCGGTTCTGCAGGTGTATCTGCGGTACCTATGGCAGCCCGTGTATCCCAGAAAGTCGGTGCGGAGGCAGATCCGACGAACTTCCTGCTGATGCATGCAATGGGACCGAATGTAGCCGGTGTTATCGGTACAGCCGTAGCGGCCGGTACCTTCATGGCGATCTTCGGTGTATAACTTCTTAAGACAAACAAAAGTGAGAAACACTTAATTTAGGAGGATAGAAATGGCAGTAGAAAAGAAACCTGTCAAGATTATGGAAACTGTTCTGCGTGATGCACATCAGTCCCTGATCGCGACGAGAATGACAACAGAACAGATGCTTCCGATCATCGATAAAATGGATAAAGTCGGATATCACGCAGTAGAGTGTTGGGGAGGTGCAACTTTCGATGCTTCCTTACGTTTTCTGCATGAAGATCCATGGATGAGACTGAGAAAACTTCGTGACGGATTCAAAAATACAAAACTGCAGATGCTGTTCCGTGGACAGAATATCCTGGGATATCGTCCGTACGCAGACGACGTAGTAGAGTATTTCGTACAGAAATCCATTGCAAACGGAATCGACATCATCCGTATTTTTGACTGTATGAACGATCTGCGCAACCTGCAGACCGCTGTCAGCGCAGCAAACAAAGAAAAAGGCCACGCACAGGTAGCACTTTCCTATACATTAGGAGACGCTTACACCCTGGATTACTGGACCACCATGGCAAAGAGAATCGAAGAGATGGGTGCAGATTCCATCTGTATTAAAGATATGGCAGGCCTGCTCGTTCCGTACAAGGCAACTGAGCTGGTAACCGCGCTGAAAGAAGCAACCGATCTTCCGATTCAGCTGCACACCCACTATACTTCCGGTGTTGCATCCATGACGTACCTGAAAGCAGTAGAGGCTGGTGTTGATATCATCGATACCGCAATGTCTCCATTCGCTATGGGTACTTCACAGCCGGCAACTGAGGTTATGGTTGAAACCTTCAAAGGCACTCCATACGATACTGGTCTGGATCAGAACAAACTGGCTGAGATCGCAGATTACTTCCGTCCGATGAGAGACGAAGCACTCGATACAGGCCTCTTAAATCCGAAGAACCTTGGCGTAAATATCAAGACTCTTCTGTATCAGGTACCGGGCGGTATGCTCTCCAACCTGACAAGCCAGTTAAAAGAGCAGCACGCAGAGGACAAATACTACGATGTACTCGAAGAAGTACCGCGCGTAAGAAAAGACCTCGGCGAGTGCCCGCTGGTTACTCCGTCTTCCCAGATCGTTGGTACCCAGGCTGTATTCAATGTCCTGATGGGCGAGCGTTACAAGATGGTAACGAAAGAGACAAAAGACGTTCTTGCCGGAAAATACGGTGCAACTGTAAAACCGTTCAATCCGGAAGTACAGAAGAAATGCATCGGCGATACCGAGCCGATCACCTGCCGCTACGCAGACCTGCTTGAGCCGGAGCTTCCGAAACTGGAGAAAGAGATCGAGCAGTGGAAACAGCAGGATGAGGATGTATTAACCTACGCTCTGTTCCCGCAGGTAGCTGTAGACTTCTTCAAATATCGTGAAGCGCAGCAGACAAAAGTAGATCCGGCAGCCGCTGACAAAAAAGACGGCGCATATCCGGTCTAAATAAAATCTGAGTAAAAAAAATCAGCCGGTGTTCTGTGTTCCCCGTAAAAAGGGAATGCAGAACACCGGCTTTCCTTTTCAGCTTTTCAGCCATTGCGCCAGTAATTTATTCGTGTTATAATTCAAAAGATCGAGGTGTGTCCGAAAAAGAATCAGGATGCCTCCAAAAGAAGAAATGTGGATGCCGAACGGCATTTGCAGATCGGAAAAACAAATCAGGAAGAAAATAACATGAAAAAAGAAAAAGAACAGTCTTCTTCAGAAGAGCAGAAGGCAGCGAACGAGAATCTCCTCATTCGTCTGAATCAAAATTACGGAAAGTTGAGCAAAGGACAGAAGAGGCTGGCAGACTTTATTACGGCACATTATGACCAGGCCGTATCGATGACGGCAGCGCGCCTGGGACAGCAGGTCGGCGTCAGCGAATCGACAACGGTTCGCTTTGCGATGCAGCTTGGCTACGCGGGATATCCGGAGTTCCAGCGCGCACTGGAGGAGATGGTGATGAATCGTCTGAATTCAGTGCAGCGGATGCAGTTTACGTATGGCCGCGTGCCGCAGGGAGAAATTCTGGAGACCGTCCTGCAGTCGGATATTGAAAAAATCAAGATGACGCTGGAAGAAGTGGACCGGAGCGCCTTTGAGCGCGCTGCGGATACGATTCTTTCTGCGCGGACAATTTACATTGTCGGCATTCGGAGCTGCGCGCCGCTTGCGAGCTTTCTGGCGTTCTATTTCCATATGATTTTCCCGGATGTGCGCCAGGTACAGACAAACAGTTCCAGCGAGATTTTCGAGCAGATGATCCGCATCACGGAGGATGATGTGGTGATCGGCATCAGCTTCCCGCGGTATTCGATGCGTACGATGAAGGCACTGGAATTTGCGAACAGCCGCAAAGCGAAGGTGATTACGATCACAGACAGTGTGCATTCACCGATGAATGTTTATGCAGCCTGTACGCTGATTGCCAAGAGCGATATGGCATCGATCGTTGATTCTCTGGTGGCCCCTTTGAGTGTAATCAATGCGCTTGTCGTGGCGCTCTGCATGAAACGCCAGGCGGATGTGAAAAAGACACTTGAGAGCATGGAAAAACTGTGGGATGAGTACCAGGTTTACAGCAACGATGAAATCAACGGGCTGGACGATGCACGTCCCATGGGCGGAAAAAAGGCAGCTCTGCCGGTAAAGGAGAAAGCATGAGAAAAGCAGCAGTAATCGGCGGAGGCGCCGCCGGAATGATGACCGCCGTGCTTGCCGCCGGCGAAAAGACAGAGATTCATCTCTATGAAAAAAATGAAAAGCTGGGAAAGAAGCTGTTTATCACAGGAAAGGGCCGCTGCAATGTGACAAACGACTGCCCGACAGAAGAGTTCTTCACGAATGTGGTGACAAACCCGAAATTTCTGTACAGCTCCGCCTACAGCTTTGACAGCGCCCAGGTGCAGGAGTTTTTCGAAGCGGCAGGTGTCCGCTTAAAAGTGGAGCGCGGAAACCGTGTATTCCCGGAGTCAGATCACTCCTCGGATATTATCCGCGCGCTGGAGACGGAACTGAAACGGAAAAATGTGCAGGTGCATAAGAATACAAAAGTAAAAGAGCTTCTTTTCGAAGGAGACCGCGTGAAAGGAATCCGCCTGGAAAACGGGAAAGAGCTTTTTTACGATGATGTCGTTGTCGCAACCGGCGGTATGTCGTACCAGACGACGGGGTCGGATGGAGACGGCTACCGTTTCGCAGAAGAGGCAGGACTTGCCGTCACTCCGCTCCGCCCGGCGCTGGTTCCGCTGGAAACAGAGGAAGCGTACATCCGTGAGCTGCAGGGACTCTCCCTGAAAAATGTGACGATGACGATTAAAAACGGCAAAAAGACGCTGTTCGATGGATTCGGCGAGATGCTGTTTACACATTTCGGAATTTCCGGCCCGCTGGGGCTTTCTGCGAGCTCCTACATCGGAAAAGCACTGGAACAGCAGCCGCTGAAAGGATATCTGAACCTGAAGCCGGCACTCACGGAAGAACAGCTGGATGCGCGGATCCTGCGTGAATTTGAGGAAAACCGGAACAAACAGTTCCGCAACGTGATCAACAGTCTGTTCCCGGCGAAACTGCTTCCGGTGATGCTCTCTCTTGGCGGGATCGACCCGTACAAACAGGTCAATGCCGTATCGAAAGCGGAGCGTCAGCACTTTGAAGAGCTGATCACGCATTTCCCGTTTACAGTAACCGGAACACGGGGTTTCCGTGAAGCAATTATCACACAGGGTGGTGTTTCCGTGAAAGAGATCCGTCCGGGCACGATGGAGGCAAAGAAAAAAGAAGGTCTGTACTTCGTAGGAGAAGTGCTCGATCTCGATGCACTGACCGGCGGCTTCAATCTGCAGATTGCCTGGGTAAGTGCCCATGCTGCAGCCGAAGAGATCCGGGCAAAGGAAGAACAGGAATAAAATATGGATCACAGATTTTAGAATTTTCAGGAGGAAGAGAGAAGATGAGATTTAATCTTGCAATTGACGGACCGGCAGGCGCTGGCAAAAGTACAATCGCAAAACGTGTGGCAAAGGAGCTTTCGTTTGTCTACGTTGATACAGGAGCAATGTACCGTGCCATGGGCATCTATTTTTCAGATCTTGGCATTGCACCGGAAGAGCAGGAAAAAATTGAGGCAGCCTGCAAAGATGTGAAAATTTCCATTTCCTACGAAAACGGAGAGCAGCAGGTTTATTTAAACGGCGTCAATGTCACCGGAAGACTGCGCACCGAGGAGGCTGGAAAGATGGCATCCGCGACAAGCGCCTATCTGGAAGTACGGAAAAAACTCGTGGAGCTGCAGCAGGAGATGGCGGAGAATACGGATCTTGTGATGGACGGCCGCGATATCGGAACTGCTGTTCTGCCGAACGCACCGTTGAAAGTCTATCTGACAGCAAGTGCCCATGTCCGCGCACTGCGCCGCTGGAAAGAGCTGACCGAAAAGGGACAGACAGCCGATCTTGCGAAAATCGAGGAAGATATCAATGAGCGTGATTATCAGGACATGCACAGAGAGCATTCCCCGCTAGTACAGGCAGAAGACGCCGTACTCGTTGACAGCTCTGAAATGACGATCGATGAGGTTGTGGAAAAGATCTTAAGCCTTGCCCGCGAGCGCATGTAAACGCGGCAGAGAAAAGAGGAGAAGAAAAACAGATGGAAGTAACTGTTGCAAAAAGTGCAGGCTTCTGCTTCGGCGTCAAACGGGCGGTCGATACGGTATACCGTGAAATTGAGAGCGGTGAAAAGCCGGTCTACACCTTCGGGCCGATTATTCACAACGAACAGGTTGTGGAGGATCTCGAAAACCGCGGCGTGCAGGTGATCCATTCGGAAGATGAACTAGAGGGGCTTTCCGGCGGAACCGTTGTGATCAGGTCGCATGGCGTGTCGCGGGATGTCTGCGAAAAGATCGAAGCGCGCGGCATGAAGATTGTAGATGCGACGTGCCCGTTTGTCAAGAAGATCCACCGGATTGTGGACGAGGAGGGCAGAAAAGGCCGCCACGTCGTCATCATCGGAAGCGCGGATCATCCGGAGGTACAGGGCATCATGGGATGGGCGAGCGGCCCGGTTACCGTGATGCATACCGCCGAAGAAGCGGAAATTTTTGTGCCCGAAAATGGAAAACCAATATCTATTGTGGCACAGACGACATTTAATTACAACAAATTTAAAGATTTAGTTGAAATTTTTTTGAAAAAGAGTTATGATAGTACTGTTTTAAAGACTATCTGCAACGCTACCGAGGAAAGACAGACGGAAGCGAGAGCAATTGCCAGGAAGGTTGATGCCATGTTTGTCGTGGGAGGCAGACATAGTTCAAACACGCAAAAGCTGTATGAGATATGTAAAGAAGAATGTAAAAATACTTACTTTATAGAGACACTCGTTGATTTGGAATCTAAGCCTTTTCAATCATTTGGTCGCGTAGGTATTACAGCTGGGGCATCCACCCCGAATAAAATAATTGAGGAGGTTCAAAAAATGTCAGAAATGAGTTTTGAACAAATGCTGGATGAATCATTTAAAACAATCAGAAACGGAGAAGTCGTTGAGGGTACTGTAATCGATGTCAAAGACGATCAGATTATCCTGAATATCGGATACAAAGCCGATGGTATTCTTACCAAAAACGAATATTCCAACGATTCTTCCATCGATCTTCACACCGTTGCACAGCCAGGTGACAAAATGGAAGTCAAAGTTCTGAAAGTAAATGATGGAGAGGGACAGGTCCTTCTTACTTACAAGAGACTTGCTGCTGAAAAAGGCAACAAGAGACTCGAGGAAGCATTCGAGAATCATGAAGTTCTGAAAGCAAAAGTAACACAGGTACTGAACGGAGGATTATCCGTAGTTGTTGAGGAGACCAGAGTATTCATTCCGGCCAGCCTTGTATCTGATGTATATGAAAAAGATCTGTCTAAATATGCAGATCAGGAAATTGAATTCGTTATTACCGAGTTCAACCCGAGAAGAAGACGCATCATCGGTGACCGCAAACAGCTCATCGTTGCTGAGAAGAAGAAACTGCAGGAAGAACTGTTCGCACGCATTGCAGTTGGCGATGTTGTAGAGGGAACTGTTAAGAATGTTACCGATTTCGGCGCATTCATCGATCTGGGCGGAGCTGACGGACTGCTTCACATCTCTGAGATGTCCTGGGGCCGCGTAGAGAACCCGAAAAAAGTATTCAAAGTTGGTGAGACTGTAAAAGTTCTGATCAAAGACATCAACGGCGACAAGATCGCTCTTTCCTTAAAATTCCCGGAAGAGAATCCGTGGCTGAACGCTGCTGACAAATACGCTGTAGGCAACGTAGTAGAAGGCTGTGTTGCCCGTATGACTGACTTTGGTGCATTCGTTGAGCTTGAGCCGGGCGTAGATGCTCTGCTTCATGTTTCCCAGATCTCCAGAGAGCACGTTGAGAAACCGTCTGATGCACTGAAAATCGGACAGGAAATCACTGCAAAAGTAGTTGATTTCAACGAGGAAGACAAAAAAATCTCTCTGAGCATGAAAGCTCTGGAAAACGAAGAGCCAGTAGAAGAGTAAGAATAATTTAACTTGCAGGTGCTGCAGTTGGATGATTAGAATGCCGTAGACAACCGGGTTTCCTGAACAGACAGGAAACCTGTTGCCTGCGGTATTTTCTTATCATCCTGTTTTTGGCACCAGAAAAGAAAAAGGGGATGAAAGTTTATGTGGGAGACGAAGATTCTGGGTGTGGATCTGTACCACGTTCTAGCATGGTTCTGGCTGTACAGCTTCTGCGGATGGATCTGGGAGAGTTCCTATGTATCGATCCGGCAGAAAAACTGGTCAACCGCGGTTTTGTCAATGGTCCGCTGCTGACACTGTACGGCACCGGCGCTGTTATGGTATACTTGATCCTGCGCCCGTTTGAAGCGAACGTCTGGGCACTGTATTTCGGAGGTGTCATTGTAGCGACGGTTCTGGAATATGTAACCGGCGTGCTGATGGAGACCATTTTTCATGCGCACTGGTGGGACTACAGCAATCAGAAGTTTAATTTTCAGGGAAAGATCTGCCTCAGCAGTTCGATTGCCTGGGGATTCTTTACACTGGGGCTGTTCTATATTCTGCAGCCGATTGCCGTGAAAGTAGTGAATCTTGTTTCGGATACTACAGGAGAGATCATTGTTTCCGTTGTTACCGTCTGCTATCTGGTAGATTTTGGATTTTCCGCAGCCGCAGCATTCCAGCTGGGACAGAAGATGCGCAGTCTGGAGAAAACGTGGGGAGAATTTATGAAATATCTGCAGAAATCCCGCTTTAACCAGCTTGCCGAGGAGATGAATGCGAAAGTACAGCAGTATCGTGCAGAGTATTCCAGAGATAAGATGAAAGAATATCTGGCCGAGAAACGCCAGACACTGTCTGAGGCAATGGAGCAGATGCAGAAGCTGGAGAAGGAGCGGAAAGAAGCCGAGGGAAGAAGAAATCCGCTTTCCGAGTCGAAGAACCGCCTGATGGAGTTCGGAGCAGAGCAGAAGGAACGCCTGACCGAGTTCGGAGCAGAGCAGAAAGAACGGTTTGCGGCACTTGGATTTGATGTGCGCAGCGATAAGATGCCGGATCTTAAAGAGCTGCTGGAGCGCTTTGACCAGATGACAAAACCGCAGCTTCCGACCAACTGGCTGATGCGCCTGACAACGAAACGTTATCTGCGCGCCTATCCGCATCTGCAGGGAACGCATCATGCTTCTCTGAAAAAGGAAGAAAAAAAGGTAGAAGAGAAAGAAGAGAAAAAATAAAGGACTGCTTGGAAAGGACAGTCCCGGAAAAACGGCCGTGCATGCAAAAACGTGTACGGCTGTTTTATTTTCTGGTTTTGCTATCGTATTTGAAAAAGAGCTGAAGCTCGGAACAGAGATACTCTTTCAGGAGATTTTCCTGCGAAAGAAAGGCATCGGACCACTCAAAATAGTAAGGGCGGCTTTTGAAATCCTCGCGGAAGGCCGGGGTGAAAAACTCTTTCTGCTGCGGAAGAAATGTACCGGTCCGCCGCTGATAGCAGTTGGCAGCCTTTGCTTTCTGACGGTGTTCCGGATCGACAAACGCGCCAACGCTCTTGTGAACAGCCTGATCCTCCAGCGGAAGATAATAGTAATTCTTATAGTCCGGGAAGAAATATTTCAGCTCCGCCGTATGCGTCTGCAGGGAGAGAGAAACCCGTGAACCAAAGGCTGTAAGAGAACCATCCGCGCAGACACGGGAGAGGAAAACCGGAACTTCCCGCTCGGGCTGCAGTGAAACTTCCAGTGTCTGTCCGGTAAAACGACACGACTGGACAGAAAAATCGCCGTGAAACAGGGCAGGAAGCGCGAGCAGTTCCAGAACAGAACCCATGCCGAGGACATCCTCATAATTGTGAAGGAAAAGCAGTTCCAGTTTCTTTTCATCCAGTGTCTGAAGATAGTCGTGGTAAACAGAAATCAACTGTTTTCCGTTAAGTTGATCCTTCCGTGGGAATGAGAGATACTGTTCCACATTTTTCTGTTTCATTGAAGAAAGTCCCAGGATTGACTGAAACGGGCGGAGTGCCTGATAAAGATCCAGGGATGCGATTGACGAAAGCGGATCTTCCATCTGATAAAACAGTGCTTTGTGTGTGAGGTAAGGAAGATCAAATGTCGTTCCATTAAAATGCACCAGCTGCTTCACGTCGGAAAGAAACGTGAAAAAAGAGACAAGCATCTCTTTTTCTTCGGTCGGTCGATCAAGAAACCACTGGCGCAGTGTGAAAGCATCCGCGGCCGGGTCAAAGAACAGCGCACCAATCAGATAGAGATGCGAGGTACGCCAGGAAAGGCCGGTCGTCTCAATATCGAAAAAGACATCGCCGTTTCTCAGATACATCTGAAGATTGGCAGAGAGAGCAGCGGGGGTAGAATCTATGATCTGCATAAGGTTTTTTGTCTCCTTTGAAAAACTTTTTTGAATCTAAAGATATTATAAGACGAAAAAATCTGACATGCAAGAAAGACAGCGACTAATCGTTGCGTGATGAGAAAAGTTCTGCTATAATAGAATGTGCGTTCGCTTTCGAAAAAAGAAAACGGCGCTTTGGAGGAAAAACATGATTGCATTTATCAAAGGAACTGTAGATTCTCTTTCGGAAGGAAAAATGATTCTCGAAAGCCATGGAATCGGCTATGAGCTGAATATTCCAGCGAGTATGTTCGACGCAGGCATCCGGGAGGGAGAAGAGTTAAAGATATATACCCATATGAGTGTGCGGGAAGACGGAATTTCCCTATTCGGCTTTCTGTCCCGTGAAGATCTTGAAATATACCGTATGCTGATCGGCGTAAGCGGCATCGGACCAAAAGCGGCGCTTGCGGTGCTGTCCACGCTTACTGCAGACAATCTGCGCTTTGCCGTCCTCTCGGAAGATGTCCAGGCGATTGCCAAAACACCGGGCATCGGAAAGAAGACCGCGCAGAAGCTGATTCTGGAATTAAAAGACAAATTCGACCTGCAGGAAGCGTTCGAGCAGAAGCTGGCAGGAAATCAGGCGGCTGCGGCGGTACGGCAGACAGGCGAACCGGATGCCTTCCAGGATGCGGTACAGGCGCTGACTGCGCTTGGCTACTCCGGAACGGAAGCACTGCAGGCAGTAAAGAAAGTCGAAATCACCGAAGGCATGGACAGCGAGGCTGTGCTGAAAGCGGCATTGAAGCATATGTTTTAGCAGCTGGTCCTAAATTGTGGAAGAAGGAAACCTTATAACGATGGAAAGAAGAATTATCACAACTGACGTTCTCGAGGAGGACGTGAAAATCGAAGGTTCGCTCCGTCCCCAGCACCTGGACGACTACATCGGACAGGAAAAGACGAAAAAGAACCTGAAAGTATATATTGAAGCAGCAAAACAGCGAAGTGATGTTCTCGATCATGTGCTGTTTTACGGTCCTCCGGGACTTGGAAAAACAACGCTGGCGGGCATCATTGCAAATGAGATGGGAACCCATATGAAGGTAACGAGCGGCCCGGCGATCGAAAAACCGGGTGAGATGGCAGCGATCCTCAACAATCTGCAGGAGGGCGACGTCCTGTTTGTTGATGAGATCCACCGCCTGAACCGCCAGGTCGAGGAGGTTCTTTACCCAGCGATGGAGGATTTTGCGATTGATATCATGATCGGAAAAGGCTCTTCGGCGCGCTCGATCCGCCTGGATCTGCCGAAGTTTACGCTGGTCGGCGCAACAACGCGTGCAGGTCTTTTGACTGCCCCGCTCCGCGACCGGTTCGGTGTCATCCACCATCTGGAATTTTACACGGAGGAAGAATTGGCCAACATTATCCTGCACTCCTCAAAAGTACTGAATGTGGAGGTGGACCCGCAGGGAGCGCTTGAGATGGCGCGCCGTTCCAGGGGAACACCGCGTCTGGCAAACCGGATTTTAAAGCGTGTCCGCGACTTTGCCCAGGTGAAATACGATGGAAGAATCACAAAAGAGGTCGCATCATTTGCTCTCGATCTGCTGGAAGTAGACCGTTACGGACTGGATCAGACTGACCGGCTGCTTCTTACCACCATTATGGAAAAGTTCCAGGGCGGTCCGGTGGGACTCGATACCCTGGCAGCATCGATTGGAGAAGATGCCGGCACCATCGAAGATGTCTACGAGCCGTTCCTGATCAAATCCGGATTTATCAACCGCACTCCGCGCGGAAGAGTGGCAACGGAATTTGCCTGGCACCACCTGGGGCTGGAGGCACCGCGTAAGATCGAAGAGTAAAAGCCCTGAATCTTTCATTTTCTGTCGCTTTTTGCAGAAAAAGGTTGTTTTTCTTCCATTTTCGGTATATGATAGGTTATATTAGCCGGAAGTTTGGTCCGGTTAAATTCAGTGGAGGAAAAGCAAAAGAATGGCTGTAAAAAATACAACACAGGTTTTAATAGATGGAAAAATTATCACACTGGGAGGCTATGAGAGCCCGGAATATCTGCAGAAAGTAGCTGCTTATCTGAATCAGAAGATCAGCGAACTTTCCCAGTCAGCCGGATACAACCGCCTGTCGGTGGATACGAAGCACACACTGCTTGCACTGAACATTGCAGACGACTATTTCAAAGCAAAAAGCCAGGTAGATACCCTCGAAGAGGATATGGAAGCCAAAGACCGGGAAACCTACGATATGAAGCACGATCTGATCGCAGCGGAAATCCAGGCCGGCGATCTGAAAAAAGAGCTGGAAGAGAAACGAATCGAGCTGGAACATGTGCGCGGCGAGATGGAAGAACTGCAGCGGCAGCTTGATAAGGCAAATAAGGATCTGGAAGATTTATTAAAAGCGTAAAAGAAGGAAAAACGGGGGATTGCGGAACAGGTAATCGCCCGTTTTTAGGAGATAAAGATGAAGACAGAATTATTAGCACCAGCCGGTTCGATGGAAGCGTTAAAAGCGGCGGTTTCCGCCGGTGCGGATGCCGTCTATCTCGGCGGAGCCGCATTCGGCGCAAGAGCGTATGCAAAAAATCTGGATGAGCAGGAGATTCTCTCAGCCATCGATTACGTCCATCTGCGGAACCGGAAACTGTATCTGACGGTCAACACCCTCTTAAAAGAGGAGGAACTGGAAGAGAAACTGTATCCGTATCTGCGTCCGTACTATGAGCAGGGACTGGATGCCGTGATTGTCCAGGATATGGGCGTTTTAAAGGCGGTCCGCTCCTGGTTCCCGGATCTCGACATTCATGCGAGCACACAGATGACAGTGACAGGATCTGCGGGAGCGCGTTTCCTGGAGAGCTTGGCGCGACGCGTGTGGTACCAGCCCGTGAGCTTTCGTTTGCGGAGATCCAGAAAATCCACCGGACGACCAACCTTGAAATTGAATGCTTCGTCCACGGGGCGCTCTGCTACTGCTATTCGGGACAGTGCCTTTTTTCCAGCCTGATCGGCGGGAGAAGCGGAAACCGCGGAAGATGCGCGCAGCCGTGCCGTCTGCCGTACGAAGCGTACGATAAAGACAACCACCGCATGGGGGAGCCGGGCGACCGCTATCCGTTAAGCCCGAAGGATATGTGTACGGTAGAACTGCTGCCGGAGATTGTAAAATCCGGGATTATGTCCCTCAAAATCGAAGGCAGAATGAAAAAGCCGGAGTATACAGCGGGCGTTGTCAGCATTTACCGCAAATACCTCGATCTGTACGAAAAAAAGCCGTCCCGTTTCCACGTTCTGCCGGAGGACATGAAAAAGCTGTATGAGCTGTATAACCGTGACGGTTTCAACAAAAGCTATTATACCGTAAGAAACGGACGCGATATGATGGCGCTGAAGAACGAAAAAGAGCAGGAAAATAAAAAGAAACAGCGCAGAAATGAGCAGCTCTTTTATGAGATCCAGAGAGATTATATCGAGACTGAGGCAAAAGAGCCGATTTCCGGCTTTCTGACCCTGTATCCGGGCCAGCCGGCGTTCTTAAGTGCAGAAAGCGGAAAATACAGCGTAACAGCAGAGGCGGGCATGGTAGAACCGGCAAAGAAGCAGCCGCTGACAGAGGAACGCGTAAAAACACAGCTGGAAAAGACAGGCGAGACACCATTCTATTTCAAAGAACTCGATGTCTGTATGGATGACAACTGTTTCGTGCCGATGCAGACGTTAAACGAGCTGCGGAGAGGCGTTTCGGACCAGCTGGTGAAAGAGATGACAGAGCCATACCGCAGAAAAGCAGCGGAAAAGCCGGAACAGGAAGCAAAAGCATCTGGAAAACCGGACCAGGAGAACAGGGCAGAAAAGAAAATGGAGCTGACCGCATCTGCCGAGACGAGAGCCCAGTGGAATGCGCTGCTCGAGATTCCGGAGATCACGACGATCTACGCCGGCATGGGATGCTTCAAACGGGAAATCTTCGAAGAACAGGCGGAAAAAGGAATCCTACAGGCGAAAGAACTGGGAAAACAGGTTTATCTGATGCTGCCGCACGTTGTGCGTGAAGGCGATCTGAAGGAATACCGCGACACGTTCCGCTGTCTGAAGGAGATCGGTCTTGGCGGTTTCCTGATCCGCAATCTCGAAAGCTTTTCATTTTTGAAAGAGATGGGAATGGAAAAGGATATCCGGCTCGATTACAGCGTTTACACGTACAACAGCCGTGCGCAGGCATTCTGGCAGGAGCAGGGCGTGCAGCGTGATACCGTTCCGTATGAGCTGAACGAGCGGGAAATCGGAAAACGTGACAATACGAACAGCGAAATGGTGGTCTACGGCTACCTTCCGATGATGGTTTCCGCCCAGTGTGTCCAGAAGAACCTGAACGGCTGCAATCACAGTTATTCTCTGGTACGCTTAAAAGACCGGATGGGAAAATACTTCCCGGTGAAGAGTTACTGCACCTCGTGCTACAGTGTGATCTACAACAGCCTTCCGCTCGGCCTGGTAAAAGAAGCCGATGAGATCCGGTCCATGCATCCGGCTGCGGTGCGGCTGAATTTTACCATCGAGACACTGGAGGAGACAAAAGAAATCGCCGCTGCGTTTGCTGGAACGTACTGTAAAGGAATCGCAGTTCCGGCCGAACAGGAATATACCAAAGGCCATTTCCGCCGGAAAGTAGAGTAAACGGTGAGAAAAAATAAGGGGAATTTATGGAAAATACCATTGTTCAGTTATCAAAATATGTGATTACCTTCCTCATGATCTGTTTTACCGTGCAGTCGTTTGCTGCACTCAAAGAGCGGGATGAGGATGAGCGCCATTACATTCTGATGCGGCAGATCATCATGATCATTCTGATGAATTTCATCTGTTTCTTCGTGATGTTCCTGCAGGAAGGCGAAGTATCAACGATTCAGATGTTTCTGCTCACGATGGCGTATATCCTGGGCGTACAGATCCTGTACCGCCTGATTTACCGGAAGGCATCGATGATCCTGGTAAACAACATGTGTATGCTGCTCTCGATCAGCATGATTATTCTGACGAGACTGAGCGTGTCAAAGGCGATGTCCCAGTACAAAATTCTGGCGGCATCCACACTGCTCTGCTTCATCATTCCGGTCATTGTCCGAAAGGGCAAGTTTCTGAAAAATCTGACCTGGATTTACGCTGTGCTCGGAATTGCCATGCTTTCCGTCGTTATGGTGCTTGGCTTTACTTCCGGCGGTGCGAAGCTGTCGATCGAAATCCACGGCATTACGTTCCAGCTCTCCGAGATTGCCAAGATCACACTCGTGTTCTTTATGGCAGGCATGCTGCGCGAGGATAATTCCTTTGGAAACGTTGTGAAAGCAACGGTCGTTGCGGCAGTTCATGTGCTGATCCTTGTTGCATCCACCGACCTTGGAACTGCGTTCGTCTTCTTTATGGCGTACGTGGTTGTAATCTATGTGGCAACGAGAAAAGCCAGATATCCGCTTTTGGGACTTGCGGGAATGAGTGCCGCCTGCGTTGTGGCGTATTTCCTGTTTTCCCATGTACGGAACCGTGTGGCACTCTGGCAGGATCGATCGGAAACTGGGATATCAGCAGCCAGTTAGCACAGGGACTCTTCGGCATGTGCTCCGGCGGATGGTTCGGAACCGGCCTTTTCGAGGGACGGCCTGACATTATCCCGGTTGCAACGAAAGACTTTATTTTCTGTGCGATCTGTGAGGAGATGGGCATTATCTTCGGAATCTGCCTGATTCTGCTGTGCATGTCCACATTCCTTCTGATTATCAATATTTCCATGAAGATGAGCAAACGGTTCTACAAACTGATTGCCATGGGTCTTGGAACGGAATATGCGACACAGGTGTTCCTCACCATCGGAGGAACCATTAAATTTATTCCTATGACAGGTATCACGCTGCCGCTGGTCAGCTATGGAGGAAGCTCTATGTTCTCCACGGTGCTGATGCTGTCGATCATTCAGGGATTGTACATCTTAAGGGAAGATGAAGGTGAGGAGCTTGAGAAAAGACAAAACAAGAAGAAACGAAACCAGCAGAAAAACGACCCAGGCGCCAAGAAAAAACGACGCCCGGACGAAGAGACCGAAAGACGAAAGAAGAGCGGCAGCCGGAACGACGGACAGGGAACCCGCCAGAAGTACCGCGAGCAGCCGGATGAATTCGAACGGCGGATCGAAGAGCAGACCGAGAACAGCCTCCACTGGTAAGGCGGCAAACAACGGCGCAGGGCCGTATCTGATCGTTTCGTTCCTGTTCGTGGCCATGTTTCTTGGGCTGATCGCGTATCTCGTTTACTTTAATGTCGTGCGGAAAGAAGAATTTCTGAATAGTTCTTACAATACGAGACAGAATAACTATGCAGAGCGCGTGATCCGCGGAACAATCTATTCTGCGGACGCCAGGAACTGGCAAAGACGACGACAGATGAAAACGGGGATGAGGTAAGAACGTATCCGTTCGGCAGCCTGTTTGCGCAGGTGGTTGGCTACACGGGAAAAGGAAACAGCGGCCTCGAATCTTCCTACAACTATATGCTGATGGAGTCCCATACAAGTAAGTTAAAGCAGGTAAAGAATGAATTCAGCGATGCGAAGAACCCGGGAGACAGTCTCTATACAACGCTGAATACAACACTCCAGCAGGCCGCGGCCGATGCACTGGACGGATACCGCGGTGCAGTTGTCGTGCTGGAGGCAAAAACGGGCCGTGTACTTGCCAATGTGAGCAATCCGGTTTTTAATCCTAATACGATTGATGAGGACTGGGAGGCACTGAACGCAGACGATGAGAGCGGCGTGTTTCTGAACCGCGGTCTGCAGGGAAGATATCCGCCGGGATCTACGTTCAAGATTGTTACTTCGCTTGCGTATCTCCGTCAGAACGGTACACTGGACGGTTTTTCGTTCGACTGTGACGGTGAGCTGACAGCAGGAAACTATACGATTCACTGCTCCGGCGGTGAAGTGCATGGACCGGAAGATTTTGCAGGTGCGTTTGCACATTCGTGCAACTCTGCCTTTGCACAGATTGGCCTTGGGCTGGATAAAGATGCCTTCCGCTCGCTGGCGGATTCCCTGTATCTGAACAGCCGTCTGGATCTGGAGCTTCCGACCAGCAAAAGTTCTTTCGACCTTGATTCGACAACGGCGGATGCTCTTGTGATGCAGACCTCCATTGGCCAGGGTGATACGCTGGTAACACCGATGGAGATGGCACTGATCGCCTCCGCGGTTGCAAATGACGGAGAAATGATCAAACCGCGTTATGTGGACAACATTGTGTCTGCGGACGGACAGGCAGTCAAAACCTTTTACAAAGAGTCTCTTGGCACGGTAATGTCCGAGAGCGAAGCCAATACGCTGACAGAGCTGATGAAAGGCGTTGTCCAGAGCGGAACTGCAGTTTCACTTTCGGATCTGCCGTACAATATCGCCGGTAAAACAGGAACCGCAGAACACGGAAGCGACGGAGAGACACCGCATTCCTGGTTTGTCGGATTCTCCAATGCGGATGATCCTGATATTGTCATTGCTGTTGTGGCAGAAAACGGCGGATATTCGAGTGAAGTCGCTGTACCGATTGCAAGACAGGTAATTGAAGCATATTATGCACAGCAGTAAACGATGAAAAAAACGCGTTCGAACCGGAAAGGATGGGTTCGGGCGCGTTTTCTGAATTTTTAGAAAAATGTTAGAAAAAGGATGCGGTTTTAAGGTTGCGCGGGGGCGGGAAAAGAGGTATACTTTTTAACAGAAGATCTGGCGGCAAGCGGGAAGAAAAGAGCTGTCAGGGAATGGAAAAAGCCAGAAGGAGCTTAAAACGTATGATCGAAGCAGTAAGCTGCGGAGGTATCGTAATCTACCGTGGAAAAATATTGACGCTTTACAAAAGCTACCGCAACAAATATGAAGGCTGGGTTCTGCCGAAAGGAACCGTTGAGCCGGGAGAAACCCATGAACAGACTGCTGTCCGCGAGGTATATGAGGAGTCCGGCGTACACGGCACCATCATCAAGTACGTGGGAAAAAGCCAGTACAGCTTCAGCATTCCGGAGGACACCGTGGAAAAAGAGGTGCACTGGTATCTGATGGTCTCATCCGGCTACTACAGCCGTCCACAGAGAGAAGAATACTTTGTGGATTCGGGCTATTACAAGTATCACGAAGCATATCATCTGCTGAAGTTTTCCAATGAACGGCAGATTCTGGAAAAGGCCTATCAGGAGTATCTGGAACTGAAGAGAGCAAATTTATGGAAGGTTCAGCCACAGGCTCAGGGAAAATATGGTAAACTGGTATAAAAATCTGTACGTCGGGGATACTGCAAAAAAGAAACAGAAAAAATGGATGCGCCGGATTGAGAACAAAAAAGCAGTTCCGGGAGTCTGGCTCCTCACACTGCCTTCCAATCAGCAGAACAATCTGGATGTAATTCCGGCGGATCTGCTTTTGCAGCCGGCCGTGCGGAGAAACTGTCCGATGATTGTCGGACTTGCCGTGTCGCGCGAGGAAGCTTTTGAGCTTGTGGAGCGATCGCATTGGAAACTTATCGGGAAACCGGAGAAGTAAAAATCCGGGAATGGCTGCTGAACCGGATTGAGGGATGTGAATGATACATATACTATTCATGATTTTGAAGGCACTGGGGATTTTACTCCTTGTTTTACTGTTTCTCGTGCTTCTTATCGTCTGCACCGTCCTGTTTCTTCCTTTTTGCTACCGGGCGCAGGTTCTGAAAGAAGAAGAGGGATTTGCCTGCGTAAAAGCGAGCGGAAGAGTATCGTGGCTTTTCGGAGCTGTCGCGCTGACGGCCTCGTATGAGGAACAGAAGCCGGAGGCGCAGATTCTGCTTTTCGGGGCATCACTGGAAACATGGAAACGGCGGCTGAAAAAGATCCGCCGGGGAGAAGCGTCCGTGCCCCGGACGGAGGAAAATGAGACAGAAAATGCGCTGGAAGCAGAAAAAACAGCAGAGCAGAAAGCACCGGACCAGAAAGAAAAGCAGCAGAAGGTGACAGCACAGAAGGAGCAGCCAGAGCAAGAGCAGGAACCGGATGCGCCGAAAAAAAGCATTCTGGAACGGTTTTTCGGAAGGATCGAATATCTTCCGGAAAAACTGCTGAATCTTGCCAGCCGTCTGCTGCAGACAGCTTTCCGGCTGTTGGAACTTCCGTTCCGTCTGCTTGAAAAACTGGAGCAGAAAATCCAGGCAGGCAGACGGTTAAAAAGAAAGTGGGAGAGTGTGAAAAAATTCTTCCGTTCGAAGATGTTCCGTGAGGCGCTGCTCCATGCAAAGAAAGAAGTGCTTTATTTCCTGAAGAAAGCAGCACCGAAAAAAGTAACCGGCACAGTCCGGTTCGGATTTGACGATCCGGCACTGACCGGAGAGACACTCGGCATTCTGGGTATGATTTATGGAAAACTGCCGAAAGACCTTTCCATCCAGCCGGATTTCGAACAGGAAATTCTCCAGGGCGATGTCCGGATGAAAGGAAGTTTTCAGGCTGTGACAGCAGCCGGCATTGCACTTCGATTATTCCGGGATCAGAATCTTCGGAAAACCATACGACATTTCAAACACAAGGAGGCCTAAAAGATGGCAGAAAAGGACAACACATTTCAGAATACCGTAGAAGCACTGTTCCGCGGAATGGACAGTTTTATCACAACAAAGACGGTCGTAGGTGAGGCGATCCACATTGATGATACGATTCTTCTGCCGCTGGTAGACGTTTCCTTCGGCGTGGGAGCGGGTGCATTCGCAGAAAATGCAAAGAACAATGCAGGAGGCGGTATGGGCGGAAAAATTTCTCCGAGCGCCGTTCTTGTCATCAGCAAAAACGGAACGCGTCTGGTCAACATCAAAAACCAGGATGCTGTCACCAAAATCATTGACATGGCTCCGGATCTGATCAGCCGCTTTACCGGCAAAAAGGAAGAGGACGGGTATACCGCAGAGAAAGTAGAGCATATAATAAACCAAGAGGCGGATAAGGAGTAAGCTCGTTTGTGCAGAATTTTAGGTTTTCTGCTGTTTTGGATGGGGGTCGGGCTTCTCATCAGCCTGATGATCCGCAGCTCATTTCTTACGGTTCTTGCGGCCGCTCTGCTGCTGTGCGTGGGATATCATCTGTTCTGCAATACAGGGGAATAGTGAAAGATGCACAAAAAGATCGGAAATGAACTGGCTGATTTGTACAGAGAAATACTTGCAAAATGAAGAAGCTGCGCTATAATAAGTCCATCTTAAATGAATCAGCCAACTATACTAATATCATAGATCAAGACGAGGGCGTCTTACCAGAACGAAAGTTTCGGTAGGATGCTCTTTTTCTTTTGCTAAGCATATGGATCGTTGGCAGGTTCAGCTTAAGAGACCACGCTATTTTTTTCTCCCTTTTAAAATATAAAAAATAGAGCACAACAGGGCATAAGCGAAAACTTATGTCCTGTTTGCTCTTACCAGAACTTTTTTTAAAATCTTAATTCTATTTTTGAACAGCAAAAAAGCCTTCCCGGACTGGAAAGGCCTTTTAACCATTCAACTTATGCACGCTCTACTTTTCCGGATTTTAAGCAGGAAGTACATACGTACATTTTCTGCGGTACACCGTCAACTTTAACTTTGACAGATTTTACGTTAGATTTCCACATTTTATTGCTTCTTCTATGTGAATGACTTACGTTGTTTCCGAAATGAGCACCCTTCTCACAAATTGCACACTTTGCCATGATTGCACCTCCTTGACATACGTACTTGAGTCAAAACGCATTTTAGACTCACAACATAAGTCATTCTAACAGATCTATACCGGTTTTGCAAGTAAAAAATGAAAAAATTATATGAATTTTGAAGGTTTTTCATTTTAAACTTTCTTTTTTGCGGAAAAGCGGTTATAATGTATCGTAGAGTGGAGTCAGTTATTCCTGTCTCCATGTGTTTTGAATAGTATGATGGAATTGGAGGATACAAGGCATGAAAGGTCGTATGAATACAGGCTTGGGAGAAATCGTAATCAATCCGGATGTAATCGCCCTGTACGCGGGCAGCGTTGCTGTGGAGTGCTTCGGCATTGTCGGAATGGCAGCGGTAAACATGAAAGATGGACTGGTCAAACTTCTGAAAAAAGAGAGTCTGACACACGGAATTAATGTATCGATTTCGGAAAATAAAATTTCCCTGGATTTCCACGTGATTGTTTCTTACGGAGTCAGTATTTCTGCCGTAACAGATAACCTGATCAATAATGTGAAATACAAGGTGGAAGAGTTCACCGGAATGGAAATTGAAAAAATCAACATCCTGGTTGAAGGCGTTCGCGTCATCGACTGATGGTAATAGGAGGAAATGAAGAAAGTGGCTACAAATACAATTGATGCCGGCTTACTGGCAAAAATGTTTCTGGCTGGTGCAAAAAATCTGGAAGTAAAGAAAGAGTGGATCAATGAGCTGAACGTGTTCCCGGTACCGGACGGCGACACAGGTACCAACATGACGCTGACGATCATGTCCGCAGTCAAGGAAGTAAATTCGCTCACAGAAGTGAACATGTACAACCTTTCCAAGGCAATCTCTTCCGGTTCTCTGCGCGGTGCCAGAGGTAACTCTGGCGTTATTCTTTCCCAGCTCCTTCGTGGCTTTACCAAGAAGATCCGCGACTATGAAGAGCTGAATGCAGAGATTCTTGCAGAGGCAATGGAAAAAGCAGTCGAGACTGCATACAAAGCCGTTATGAAGCCAAAAGAAGGCACCATCCTGACCGTGGCAAAGGGAGCAGCAGAGAAAGCAGCAGAGCTTGCACCGGAAAGCGAAGATCTGAACGCATTCATCGAGGACGTTCTCGCGCATGCAGAGTACGTGCTCTCCCAGACACCAGAGATGCTGCCGGTATTAAAAGAGGCAGGCGTTGTGGATTCCGGCGGACAGGGTCTCTTAACCGTACTGCAGGGCGCATATGACGCGTTCCTCGGGAAAGAGATTGATCTGAATTTCGAGATGCCGGAAGCAAAGACAGAATTTGTCAGACCGTCCAAAGAGACAGAAAAAGAAATCAAATTCGGCTACTGCACCGAGTTTATCATTATGCTGGAAAACCCGCTTCCGGATGAAGAGGTTTATGCATTCAAAGATTTCCTGAACGGAATCGGAGATTCGATCGTTCTCGTTGCAGACGACGAGCTGGTTAAGGTACACGTACATACCAACGATCCTGGAAAAGCAATTTCCAAGGCGCTGACGTACGGACAGCTGACCAGAATGAAGATCGACAACATGCGTGAGGAGCATCAGGAGCGCCTGATCAAGAACGCAGAAAAGATCGCAGCACAGCAGGCAGAGGAAGATAAGAAGAGAAAAGAAGCAGCAAAACAGCCGCCGAAGGAGAACGGATTCATCGCCGTGTCCATCGGAGAGGGAATCAAAGAGATCTTCCAGGGACTCGGTGTTGATTACTTGATCGAGGGCGGTCAGACCATGAACCCGAGCACCGAGGATATGCTGACTGCAATTGAGAAGGTCAATGCAAAGAATATCTTTATTCTGCCGAACAACAAAAATATCATCCTCGCAGCAAATCAGGCAAAAGCCATGACTGAGGACAAAAATATCATCGTTGTTCCGACCAAAACCGTTCCGCAGGGCATCACAGCCATGATCAGCTATGTGCCGGAGAAATCTGCAGAAGAGAACGAGGAGGCCATGACAGAGGGCATCCAGATGGTGAAAACCGGTCAGGTAACGTACGCGGTACGTGATACCCACATCGATGAGAAAGAGATCCATCAGGGCGACATCATGGGACTTGGCGATCACGGACTTCTCGCTGTCGGACAGGATATTCTTACCGTTGCAGAAGAAACCATCCGCGCCATGGTCGATGAGGACAGCGAGCTGATCAGCATCTACTACGGTGAAGATATGAGTGAGGAAGATGCCGAAAGCCTTGGCGAAAAAATCGAGCAGGCATATCCGGACTGCGATGTGGAAGTAAACTATGGCGGACAGCGATTTACTACTGTGTCGTTTCGGTTGAATAAGAGTAAGGAAAGAAAAATATGAATACGGAACCCCTGACAACACTGAAGGGGATCGGTGAAAAAACGGAGAAGCTGTTTGCAAAAATAGGAATCTACAATTTGCAGCAGCTTCTGCATTATTATCCAAGAGATTATGACTGCTATGCAGAGCCGGTTCCCCTTCGCGAATGCAGACAAGAGGAAAAGAATGCGGTATACGGAAGAATTGTCCACAGTCCGTCGGTAAAAGGAAACCAGAGAAAGAGCGTCGTTGTCCTGGAACTCTACGAGGAGCCGGTGCGGCTGCAGCTTACCTGGTTTAATATGCCGTTTCTGCGGAGCACGCTGAAGAAAGGCAGTGTTTTTATCTTCCGCGGAAGATACAGGAAAAATCAGGCCGTCTCGTGATGGAGCAGCCGGAAATCTTCACTCCTGCCGCATACCATGAGCTTCTGGCAAGTCTTCAGCCGGTTTATGGACTGACAGCCGGTCTCACGAACAAGATGGTGAGCAAGGCCGTCGCACAGGTGCTGGAACGATGCGCACCTGCGCAGGACTATCTGCCGGAAAAAATCCGTGCCCGGTATGAACTCTGTGAAATCAATTATGCCCTCCATGAGGTTCATTTTCCAAAAGACCAGGAGCATCTGAAAACGGCGCGGCGCAGAATTGTGTTCGAAGAGTTTTTTCTCTTCATCCTGTCCCTGCGGCAGTTAAAAGAGCAGACGGAGGGAATTACCAATGCGTTCCCGATCCGCGCCGTCTGGAAGACGGAGGAAGTCATCGAAAATATGCCGTACCGTCTCACGAATGCACAGATGCGTGTGTGGGGTGAACTGGAGCGGGACTTAAAAGGTCATACCCGCATGGCGCGGCTGGTACAGGGAGATGTCGGAAGCGGAAAGACGATTCTGGCATTCCTTGCAATGATTATGACAGCTGAGAACGGCTACCAGTCGGCGCTGATGGTTCCGACGGAGGTTCTGGCGCGGCAGCATTATGAATCGCTCTGCACTCTGTTGAAAGAAAACAATCTGACGGAATACAATCCCCGCCTTCTGACTGGATCCACGAAAGCAAAAGAACGCCGGGAAATCTATGCCAGTCTGGAAGACGGAAGCTGCAAAATGGTGATCGGCACACATGCACTGATTCAGGAAAAGGTACAGTACAAAAATCTGGCGCTTGTCATCACAGACGAACAGCACCGCTTCGGTGTCCGGCAGAGAACGGCACTTGCTGAAAAAGGGGAACCGCCGAATGTTCTCGTTATGAGTGCAACGCCGATTCCAAGAACCCTGGCTATCATTCTGTACGGAGATCTTTCGATTTCTGTGATTGATGAACTTCCGGCGAAGCGTCTGCCGATCAAAAACTGTGTGGTGGATACGTCTTACCGTCCAAAAGCTTACCGCTTTATCACGCGTCAGGTCGAACTGGGCCGTCAGGCGTATGTGATCTGCCCGATGGTGGAGGAGAGCGAGGGTCTGGAAGCGGAAAACGTCACCGACTATACACAGCTCCTGAAAAAAGAGCTGCCGGGCATCACAGTAGAGATGCTGCACGGACAGATGAAGGCGGCGCAGAAAAACGAGATCATGGAGCGGTTCGCCAGCGGAGAAATCCAGGTACTCGTCTCGACGACAGTCGTGGAGGTCGGTGTCAACGTGCCGAATGCGACGGTGATGATGGTGGAAAATGCCGAACGGTTCGGCCTTGCGCAACTCCATCAGCTCCGCGGACGTGTCGGAAGAGGAGAGCATCAGTCCTACTGTATTTTCATCCGCGGAAACAAAGATCAGGAGACCGCCAAACGTCTGGAAATCCTGAACCATTCGAACGACGGGTTTTATATTGCTTCGGAAGATTTGAAACTGCGCGGCAGCGGCGATCTGCTGGGAACGCGCCAGAGCGGGGATATGGAATTCCGGATGGCAGATATTTTCCGGGATGCCGATATCCTGCAGAAAGCGAGTGAGGCGGCTTCAGAAATGCTTGCCGACGATCCTTATTTTGAAAAACCGGAGCATGAACTGCTGAAAAAGGTAATGAAATCGTATCTTGATCTGGAAAACCACGACATTGGATTGTGAAAAGTTACAAAAAAATCCGGCTTTAAAATGCAAAATCGGATAAAAATAACAGCCTGATTGGATAGTATGGAAAATGACTGTACAATTTCGTGGAAAATTCGTGCGAAATCAGATATTACTTGAAATGACAAAAAAATTCATGTATCATAAACAAGGAATCAAAAAATGTGCGGACCGTGAGTGTCAAGCGTTCGCCTGAATGATAGTTCGCAGGACGGCTCTTCCAAAATATACAGGGCCGGTCCAAATGGGAGGAAACAGATATGGTAAAGAAAAAACCAGCTGCCCAGGCTAAGACAGCAGAGAACGAGACAGTAAAAGTAGAGACCAAAGCAGCAGAAAAAACAACCGCAGCAGAGAAAGAAACTGTAAAAGAAGTTGCAAAAGAAGTTGTAAAGGAAACTGCAGCAGCAGAGGAAGCACCTGCAAAAGCAGAAGAAAAACCGGCAGCAAAAGCTGCAAAAACAACCCGCACAACAGCAAAGAAAACAACGACAAAGAAAGCGGCTGCACCGAAAAAACCAGCAGCAGTGAAAAAGCCGGCAGAGAAAAAAGCACCTGCAAAAGCAGCAAAGAAAGAAGCGGAGCAGGAGATGATTCTGCAGTTCGGCGGAAGAGAAATCAAGGAGAAAGATCTGTACGAGAGAATCCAGCAGATCTGGATCGAAGGATATGGCAAGAAAGCAGAGGAATTAAAGAGCCTGAAGGTTTATGTAAAACCGGAGGAATTTACTGCTTACTACGTAATCAATGATGATGTAACCGGAAGCATTGATCTGTAAGTATTATGTACCAGCTCTGCAGGAGCAAGAAAAAAGCGTGAGCTTTTCCGAAAAGAAAAGAGCTCACGCTTTTTGATGCCTGTTCCGGCATCAGGATGTTATACCGGGATGATTAGTACTGGCCAGAAGAACCGCCGGACATCTGGCGTTCCTGCTGCTCAATCATCTTTTTGACCATATAACCTCCGACAGAACCATTCTGTTTGGAAGTCAGGTTACCGTTGTAGCCATCACTGAGCGGCACGCCGAGTTCGCTTGCCACCTCAAATTTGAATTTGTCCAGAGCGCCTTTTGCTTCTGGTACTGCTGCGGTATTCGATGAACGATTCGCCATGTTCATTCCCTCCTTTATCTTTGTGCTTGTTAAAAGCTGCTGTGAAGCAGATCCGGATGTGTTTTTCATCTGTTCTGCTACGGTCATAGTATGTGGAAAGAAAACAAAAATAAACTTCCAGATTCTGTATTTTTTCCGGAAAAGCGGAGAAAGTAAAAGAAGAAGGAAAAATGGAACGGCAGAAAAAAATATAAAAACTGTGTAAAAAATTCACAAAAAGAATTGCGTATTGAAAATAAATTTGTTATAATTGCTGTACATGGTAGTAAAAACAGGAGAAGGGGCGGTTTGCAGTAATGAATATTGGAATCATAGCACACAACAGCAAGAAGAGTCTGATCGAGGATTTCTGTATTGCATACAAGGGAATCCTCATGAAACATGAGGTGTACGCCACCGGAACCACCGGACGGCGGATTGAAGAGGTGACGAACCTTCATGTACACAAGTTTCTGCCTGGAAGCGTAGGCGGAGACAAACAGTTTACCGAGATGATTGAACGCGGCGATATGGATATGGTAATTTTCTTTTACAATCCGACGATGATCAATCCGAAAGAGCCGGATGTCTACAAAATTATCCGTACCTGCGACCAGTACAATATCCCGATTGCAACAAATATCGGAACCGCGGAGTCTCTGATTTTGGGACTTGCAAGAGGAGATCTGGACTGGAGAGAGCAGTTGAAAGCCGACTGATCCATCAAACAAAAACAGTAAGGACGAAAATAAGACCAACATGAGAGTAATAGCAGGAAAATGCCGGAGTCTTCCATTAAAGACGGTTCCCGGCAGACAGACCCGGCCGACGACGGACCGGATCAAAGAAACCTTATTTAATATGCTTCAGCCGTATCTGCCGGATGCGCGTTTTCTCGATCTGTTCGCCGGAAGCGGGGCGATCGGAATCGAGGCGTTGAGCCGCGGCGCCGAGCGCGCGTGGTTCGTAGAGCAGAACAAAGCTGCAGCAGACTGTATCCGGCAGAATTTAAAATTTACGAAGCTGGAACAGCAGGCAGTGCTCCTGCCCATGGAAGCGCATGCAGCTCTGCAGTCGCTTCAGGGACAGGAGCCTTTTGACTGCATTTTTATGGACCCGCCATACGATAAGGGACTGGAAAAGGACGTGCTGTATGCGTTCCGCGACGCCTCTTTTATCGGTGAGGATACCTTAATTATTGTAGAAGCATCGCTGAATACTGATTTCGACTGGGCGGAGGATGCCGGATACGAAATTCTGAAGAAAAAAATCTATAAGACAAATGTCCATGTATTCCTTACCCCGAAAAGCAAACACGAAGGAGTAAAAGAATCATGAAGACAGCCGTATACCCGGGAACTTTTGACCCTGTAACGTATGGTCATCTGGATGTTATCTTGCGTGCATCCAAGCTTTTTGACCGCGTAATCGTGGGAGTTTTACATAATTCCTCAAAATCTCCGTTGTTTTCTGTGGAAGAACGTGTTAATATACTAAAGAAAGCGACCCAGGACATTCCAAATGTCGAAGTCCGTTCTTTCAGCGGGCTCGCTGTTGATTTTGCGAAGGAATGCCAGGCGCATACGATCGTCCGCGGACTCCGCGCGATCACAGACTTTGAATATGAACTGCAGATGGCACAGACGAACCGCGTTCTGGAACCGGAAGTAGATACCACGTTTCTGATTACCTCGCTGGAGTATGCGTACCTCAGCTCCACGGTAGTAAAAGAAGTAGCTGCTTTTGGCGGCGACATTCACAAATTTGTTCCGGATTTTGTGGAAAAAGAAATCCGCGCAAAGTATGCCGCCCGAAATTCAGAAGGAATGCCGCAGGATAAAAGATAAGGAGAATTAAAATGAGCAGCAGAATTGAACAGATCATCGAAGAAATTGAGGAGTATGTAGAGAGCTGTAAATATCAGCCGCTGTCTACCACCAAAATCGTTGTAAATAAAGAAGAATTAGAAGAGCTTCTCCGTGAGCTCCGTCTGAAAACACCGGACGAGATCAAACGGTACCAGAAGATCATCAGCAACAAAGATGCGATTCTGGCAGATGCACAGAACAAGGCAGATGCCATCATTGCAGAGGCACAGGCAAAGGCAAGAGAGATGGTAGAGCAGAGTGAAGTGATGCAGTCAGCATACGCACAGGCAAATGAGACCGTCAACAATGCAAACCAGCAGGCACAGGAAATCCTGGATGCTGCAACCAACGATGCCAACAGCATCCGTCTCGGTGCCATCGGATATACCGATGATATGCTTGCCAACTTAAGCAATATTATGACGACTGCATTAAACGATGCAGGAGAGAAATACAACAGCTTTGTAGAATCCCTGACAAGCTGCTACAATACCGTTGTTCAGAACAGAAGTGAGCTCTCCCCGCAGGGTGCTCCGGAAGAAGAGCAGCCAGAGGAAGAAGTTGTCGTACCGGAATATGATCCGGCATCAGAAGAGGAAAGCGAAGAGGAATAAACCAAGCGTTCCTGCGAAAGCAGCACAGCAGAGCTTCCCGGCAAGATAAGGCCAGAGGGGCAGACCGCTGTTATGGATCATACAGTTTGTCTGGGCAGCGACAGAGAGACCGCCGAAGGCGGCGCAGGTAAGGATAGCAGAGACTTTTCCGGCGTAAGGAAGAGAGGACGCGGCAAGCTGTGCGATTCCCGTCGTGATTTCCAGCACGCCGCAGAGCAGGGGCGAGGCGGAACCAAACGGATGCAGATCCATCAGAAGTCCGGACAGAATGGAAAACAGGATGATGTATCCGCCAAGCTGTGTAATGATTTCAAATCCGTTCATGATAGAGGTGTCCAGCAGG
This sequence comes from Blautia sp. AF34-10, assembly GCF_003477865.1. Taxonomy (NCBI): domain Bacteria; kingdom Bacillati; phylum Bacillota; class Clostridia; order Lachnospirales; family Lachnospiraceae; genus Blautia; species Blautia sp. AF34-10. The sequence continues at coordinate 32,873 of NZ_QUED01000017.1, read as the reverse complement.
TTTCCTTTGGAAGTCTGTTTTGACATCTCTTTTTTTTCCACGGAATGTGTCCGATGGGCGGTGTGCCGGTGCAGGCGGAAGCGGCGGAAAACAAGCCGGAACAGAAAACCAGTTAGAAAATTGGAACCGTAGAGCACGCCGAAGACGAACCCGGGATGGATCTGTCCGGAAAACGCAGTTAAGATAACATAGGAAGACAGAAAAGCAGGACTCGGACTGCTGCAGAAGGTTAAAAGATAGCACGCTTCGTTCCGGTCAATTTCTTCTGCCTCATAGAGCTGGGCAGTGATGCGCGCTCCCATGGGAAAACCGCAGAAAAGACCGAGAAAAAGTGCATAAAACCCAGCCGGGGAAAGACCGAAAACCGTTTGAAAAAAAACTTCTGCACGGGCAGAGATCCGCCGCGCGGCTCCTGTTTCCAGAAGAAGAGATGTCAGAATCAGAAACGGCAGAAGTGACGGAAGAATGGTATGAAACCAGAGATTGACACCCTCGCAGGCATAGAAAAAAGTCCGCGCGGGAAAGATAAGAAGACAGAAAAAAAGAAGCAGGGAAGAGAGAAATAAAAGTGATTTTTTCATGACGTTCGAACCTCCTCCCGCTTTCTAAAATAGAGTATGATGAAGCTTTGAAAAAAAGAAGATGGGAGAAGAAAAAATGAGCGTATTAGCAGGATTAAAACCAGAACGTGTATTTTATTATTTTGAAGAGCTCTGCCGCATTCCGCACGGCTCCGGAAACACAAAAGAAGTGAGCGACTATCTGGTTCAGTTTGCAAGGGACCATGAATTATCCTGGTATCAGGATGCGTCCAACAACGTGGTCATCCGCCGCCCGGCATCGAAGGGATGTGAATTGGCTCCGACCGTGATTCTGCAGGGCCACTGCGATATGGTCTGCGAGAAGAAGCCGGGCAGCAGCCACGATTTTACGAAGGACGGCCTTGAGCTTCACATCGACGGCGATGAGATTTATGCCAGGGACACGACGCTTGGCGGAGACGACGGAATTGCCGTTGCCTATATGCTGGCTGTGCTGGAATCGGATGATCTGCAGCTTCCGGCCATCGAGGCACTGATTACGACGGATGAAGAGATCGGACTGCTCGGCGCAGCAGCATTAAACGGGAATGAGTTAAAGGGAAGAACACTGTTAAATATGGATTCTGAAGAGGAAGGCATTCTCACCGTATCGTGCGCAGGCGGTATGACAGCCATGATGGATCTGCCGGTGCGCAGAAGCGAAGTGATGGGTGAGCAGATGGAAGTGACGATTTCCGGTCTTGCCGGTGGCCATTCCGGTACGGAAATCCACAAAAACCGTGCCAACTCCAACATTCTGGCGGGCCGTTTCCTGTACGAACTGGCAGGAAAGATGGATTATGCCTGATCGAGCTGGAGGGCGGTTTAAAAGACAACGCCATTCCGCGGACAACCCGCATGCTTCTTGCCATCGACGGCGGAGAGAAAGAGATCTTAAAAGAGGAAGCATTACGCTTCACCGAAAATCTTTGCAGAGAGTACAGCGGAACAGATGACGGTATTACCGTTACGGTAGAGAAAACAGGCGAGGGCGCTGCACCGGCGCTTCATCCGGTCAGCCTGCAGAAAACCGTCTTTTTCCTGATGAATCTTCCGAACGGGGTACAGAAGATGAGCGGCCAGATCCCGGGACTGGTGGAAACATCCCTGAACCTTGGTATTCTGAAATTAGAGCCGGATCACCTGCATGCGTGTGCAAGTGTGCGGAGCTCCGTGGGAAGTGCAAAAGAAGCCCTTTCCGACAAGCTGGAGTATCTGATCGGTTTCCTGGGCGGTGAGTTCCACGTAGAGGGCGCGTACCCGGCATGGGAGTATAAAGAGGATTCTGCCCTCCGCGATCTGATGGTGGCGGAATATGAAGCCATGTATGGACAGAAACCGGCAGTGGAAGCGATTCATGCCGGACTGGAATGCGGTCTGTTCTATGAAAAGCTTTCCGGTCTTGACTGTGTATCTTTCGGTCCGAACATGAAAGCAATCCACACGACCGAGGAGCGGCTTTCGATTTCCTCCGTGAAGAGAACGTATCAGTACCTGTGCCGCGTTCTGGAGCAGCTTTCGAAACGGCAGGCATAAAAAACTGCCCGTGTCTATTTCAAAAAAGTTTCTGAAAAACAGTCATAAAACAGAAAAGACAGGCATAAAGTAACAGGGTGGGGATTGAATTTCCAAAACGTTTACCATCCGATAAGAAAAATGGCTGAAAGCAGGAGCAAAAAAGGAGATTAGGGGACATGGATATACTGTTATGGCATGAGATTCTGGAACCATACGAGCTGGCTGTCAAGGAATTACAGGTGAAATTCCGGCATCTGATCAAGGAGCACCACGGAAAAGGGCTGTACTCACCGATCGAGAGCGTGAGCGGCCGTGTGAAGAGTGTTTCCAGTATTCTGGAAAAAATGCAGAGAAAGGGCATTGTGCCCGAAGAGATGGAGGAGCAGGTGGAGGATATCGCGGGCATCCGCATCATCTGCCAGTTCGTTGAAGATATCGAAAAGGTTGCCGACCTGATCCAGAAGCGGTCGGATATTGAGATTAAGAGCGAGAAAGACTACATCCGCCACATGAAGGACAGCGGTTACCGGAGCTATCACCTCATTGTTTACTATACCGTGGAGACGATGAACGGCCCGAAGCGCATCCAGGTGGAAATCCAGATCCGCACGATGGCGATGGATTTCTGGGCGACGATTGAGCACTCGCTGCAGTACAAATATAAGGCAAACATTCCGGATCACATCCGGGAGCGCTTAAGCGCAGCTGCAAAGGCGATTATTGTGCTGGATAATGAGATGTCCTCTGTGCGGAGTGAGATTATGGATGCACAGAATTCCTCCCAGATACAGCGGAATCTGATCACGGATATCCTGAATAATATCGAGAATCTTTACAAGGTGACGAACAAACGCGAAGTAGAAAAAATTCAGGATGAGTTTTATCACATCTATGCGCAGAACGATCTGCAGGAGTAAAACGGTTCCACAAAGAACTGGATCTGATTGCAGAGGGATACCGCGCACAGGCAATTACAGACGAACTTTAGAACAAAAGGGGATAAACGGATATGATCACACTGCCGGAAGCCTTTGAGCAGGAGATGAAACAGCTGATCGGTGAGGAAGAATATGAGGCATACTGCAAGACATTTGACGAGGCGGTACATAGAGGACTGCGGGTAAACAACGGAAAAATTTCGACAGAAGAGTTTCTTAGGCGGACCGATATTCCGCTTAAGAAGGTTCCGTGGATCCCAAATGGATTTTATTACGATGAAGAGAGCTGCAATCCGGCAAAGGATGCCGATTACTATGCGGGCCTGTATTATCTGCAGGAGCCGAGTGCGATGACACCGGCATCCCGCCTTCCAATTGAGCCGGATGACCGTGTGCTCGATCTCTGTGCGGCACCGGGCGGAAAGGCAACGGAGCTGGGAAGCCGGATCGGTGAGGGCGGCATGCTGCTGGCAAACGATATCAGCAATTCGCGGGCGAAGGCGCTGCTGCGCAACCTGGAAATCCAGGGAGTGGGACGTCTTCTCGTGACGAGCGAGGATCCGGAAAAATTAGTAACCTTGTATCCGGCCTTTTTTGACAAGATTCTTCTTGACGCGCCGTGCTCTGGGGAGGGCATGTTCCGAAAAGAGAGCTCAATGCTGCGCTACTACAGTGAAAATGGGCCGGAGCATTATGTGCCGATCCAGAAAAAACTGATCGAGCAGGCGTATCAGATGCTTGTAGAGGGCGGAGAGCTGCTGTACTCTACCTGTACATTTTCTGTAAAGGAGAACGAAGAGGTCATCGCAGGGCTGCTGGATGCGCATCCGGATATGGAAGTGCAGGAAATTACCCCGGGTTACGAAGGGTTTGCGCCGGGAGTATCCGTGAATGGCCGCGATCTTTCCCGGTGCGTTCATATTTTCCCGCAGCGGATGGAGGGAGAAGGCCATTTCGTGGCGCTCCTGAAAAAGCAGGGAGAGAGCCGGAAACGGCAGCCGTCCCGACTTTTGGAAACGACAAAGAAGCTGCCGAAAGAGGCGGAAGAGTTTCTTGCTGGCGTGCGCATGGACTGGAAGAATGGTTCGTTTGCCCTTGTGAAAGACCAGCTCTATTTTCTGCCGGAAGGTGTCTGTGCGGCAAAGGGTCTGCGCTATCTGCGGACCGGACTTTCGCTTGGCACCGTAAAGAAAAACCGCTTCGAGCCGTCCCAGGCGCTGGCGGCGTATCTGAAAAAAGAAGAATACGTTTCGTGTTTGACCATTCCCAAGGGAGATGACCGTGTCATGCGCTACTTAAAGGGTGAGACACTCTCGTTTTCCGAGGAAGAGTGTCAGGGGAAAAAGGGCTGGGTGCTTGTGTGCCTGGATGATTTCCCACTTGGCTGGGGAAAAATAAACAACGGAACGTTAAAGAATAAATATTATGCAGGATGGCGGATGGTATGAGTAAATTACGACTCGATAAATATCTGGCGGACATGGGTGTGGGAACACGCCAGGAAGTAAAGGCCCTGATCCGGAAGGGACGGGTGGCCGTAGACGGAATTACGGCAAAAGCCCCGGAACTGAAAGTCGACCCGGATGAAGCGCAGGTGACTGTGGACGGAAACAACATTTCCTATGTGAAAATGGAATACTGGATGCTCCACAAACCGGCGGGTGTCGTCTCTGCGACGGAGGACCGCCGTGACCGGACCGTACTCGATCTTTTAAGTGATGCGGCAAGAAAAGACCTCTTTCCGGTCGGACGGCTCGACAAGGACACCGAAGGGCTGCTGCTGATTACGAACGACGGAGCCCTTTCCCACCGGCTGCTCTCTCCGAAATCGCATGTCTCGAAAGTGTATGAGGCCGTGATTGACGGAAAAGTGACAGAAGAAGATCGGCAGGCATTTGCCGAAGGGCTCGACATTGGGGACGACAAACCGACACTTCCGGCCAAGCTTACCATTCTGGAAACGACTGAAAAAGAGCCTGGCATTTTTGAAAGCCGGATCCGCATTACCATCTGTGAGGGCCGCTTCCACCAGATCAAGCGCATGTTTGAGAAGGTCGGAAAAACGGTCGTCTATTTGAAACGGCTGTCGATGGGGAGCCTGGAACTTGATCCGGCGCTGCCAAAGGGCAGTGCCCGTCTCCTGACGCAGAAAGAAAAAGCGGCGCTTGGCATAGCGGACGCCGAAACACAGAAAGGAAAGTAAAGCATGCCTTTTTTACCAATTACAAGAGAAGAGATGAAGGAACGGGGAATCGAACAGTTTGACTTTGTCTATGTCATCGGAGATGCCTACGTGGACCATTCCTCGTTCGGACCGGCAATCATCAGCCGTGTGCTCGAGGCGAACGGCTATTCCGTCGGCATCATCTCACAGCCGGACTGGAAGGACGAGAACAGCATTTCGATTTTCGGTGAACCGCGTCTTGGCTTTCTTGTCTCTTCCGGAAATATGGATTCCATGGTCAACCATTATACCGTGGCGAAAAAGCACCGAAAAACAGATGCCTTTACGCCGGGCGGTGTCATGGGAAAACGGCCGGACCGCGCGGTTACCGTGTACGGCAATCTGATTCGGAGAACGTATAAACATACACCGATGATCCTCGGCGGCATCGAGGCATCACTCCGGCGCCTTTCGCATTACGATTACTGGTCTGACCAGGTGCGCCGCTCCGTCCTTCTCGATTCCGGTGCGGATCTGATTTCGTACGGAATGGGAGAACTTTCGATCGTAGCGATTGCAGATGCACTTGCGGCCGGCATTGACGTTCATGATATCACCTTTATTCCGGGAACCGTTTATCGGAGCAAAACGCTGGATCACCTGATTGACCCGGTGGTGCTGCCGTCATTCGAGGAGGTGCGGGAGAGCAAGCGGACGTATGCGGAGAGCTTTGCGATTCAGTATAAAAATACCGATGCCATCAATGCGAAGCCGATGGCAGAGCCGTATGAGGGCCAGGGCTACATTGTACAGAATCCGCCTTCCCGTCCTTTGACAGAGCAGGAGATGGATGATGTCTATGCGCTTCCATACATGCGCGCCTATCACCCAAGCTATGAAAAAGACGGCGGTGTGCCGGCGCTTGGAGAAATCAAATACAGTCTGACGAGCAACCGCGGCTGCTTTGGATCCTGCAGTTTCTGCGCGCTGACGTTCCACGAGGGACGCGTTGTGCAGACAAGAAGCCACGAATCCATTCTGGCGGAAGCGCGGCAGATGGTTCAGGAAAAAGAATTTAAAGGCTATATTCACGATGTCGGCGGCCCGACGGCGGATTTCCGCGGTCCGGCATGCAAAAAGCAGCTCACCAAAGGCGCCTGCCCGAACCGGAACTGTCTCTTCCCGGAGCCGTGTAAAAATATGGTGGCAGATCACAGAGATTATGTGAAGCTGCTGCGGGAATTAAAAGACATTCCGGGCGTGAAGAAAGTCTTTATCCGCTCCGGCATCCGTTTTGACTATGTCCTGGCCGATAAAGACCAGACGTTCCTTTCCGAGCTGGTAAAGGATCACGTCAGCGGTCAGCTCCGCGTTGCGCCGGAGCACGTTTCGAACCGTGTGCTTTCCTATATGGGAAAACCGCGCCACGAAGTATATCAGGAATTTATCCGCCGCTTCGATGCGTGCAACAAAAAGACGGGGAAGCAGCAGTACGCACTTCCGTATTTTATGTCGTCCCATCCGGGGTGTGACTTGGAGGATGCGGTGGAGCTTGCCGAGTACATCCGCGATATGGGATTTATCCCGGAGCAGGCACAGGACTTCTATCCGACGCCTTCCACACTTTCCACCTGTATGTACTATACCGGTCTTGACCCGCGGACGATGGATCCGGTTTACGTGCCGAAATCGCCGCATGAGAAGGCGATGCAGCGTGCGCTGATTCAGTACCGGAATCCGGAGAACTATGAGCTCGTCTGCGAGGCACTGCGCCGGACACACCGGGAGGATCTGATCGGATTCGGACCGAAATGTCTCGTACGGCCGAGAAAGATGGCCGGGGAGGCAGGAAAACCGTCAAGAGGAAAAGGGTCCAACGGAAAAGGCTTTGGCCAGAAGACGGCGAATGACCGTTCCGGACAGGGAAAAGCCAAAACAGGCGGACGGCCGAAAAAGACGCTCCGCAACGTGCACAAAAAGAAATAAACACGCAGAAGATGAGCGGGGATCTTATCGAAGAAGGGAAATGACAGAAGAATGAAGATCAGAAAAGGGGATTACGGCTATATCCGCCGGGAAAAGAAAAAAAGACTGCTTGTGACACTGGGACTGTTCGTCCTTCCGGCCATCGTTTTTATTGTTGGGCTTGTGCTTGCAGACGGAAACAAGAGCAACATTTTTACGGTTGTCGCCGTAGTAGGCTGTCTGCCGGGCTGCCGCGCCGCCGTCGGTTTTATCATGATGGTTATGCAAAAGCCAGTGGACAAAGCAGTGTACGATGCCATTGAGGCAAAAAAAGGAAAACTGCTGATGGGATATGAAATGTATATCACACAGGAAAAATCGAGTCTGATGATCGAAGCAGCGGCGTTCTGCGGTGAGGAGATCGCCTGCTACACCACGCGCGCCAAAGACCAGAAACAGATCGAGGACTGCACTACGTATCTGAACAAGATCATCCGTGCCAACGGCTACAAATGCCATGTGAAGATTTTTGATCGGGAAAAAGCATTTCTGGAGCGCCTCGATTCCCTGAACCGCAACTACGATGAGCTGGAAAAGAGCGCCAGTGAAAACTTCAAACCGGATGAGCGGTACCCGGATCTGTCCCGCACGGAACTGGTGAAACACACGATGCTGGCGCTGGCACTGTAGGAGACCATTGCTATGAGAGAACTGACCGTGACAGAAAAAGACTGCGCGCAGCAGCTCATCAAATATCTGTCCAAATATATGGAGGAGGCGCCAAAGAGTTTCTTCTATAAAATGCTGCGAAAGAAAAACATTGTGCTGAACCAGAAAAAGGCGGACGGCAGTGAAAAGCTGAAAACAGGCGATACGATCCGGCTGTATCTGGCGGAAGAGACCATCGAAAAATTTCGGAAAACACCGGAAAAACCGGCGGCTGGAAAACAGGTAAAGTATCCGAAGCTGGATATCGTCTATGAAGACGAAAAAGTAATTTTCCTGAACAAGCCGGCAGGTGTCCTCTCACAGAAAGCGAAAGAGACGGATGTGAGCCTTACCGAAGCGCTCGGCGCCTATCTTTCGGAAAAAAATGCCGGGGAGGAGACCATGTTCCGCGCCGGACTCTGCAATCGTCTGGACCGGAACACCAGCGGTCTGATTCTTGCCGGAAAAACCGTTGCGGCGACGCAGCAGCTTTCAGAACTGATCGCAGAGCGGGCTGTTGGAAAATACTATCTGACGGTTGTAAAAGGAACCGTGACAGAGACAGAGCGGATACGCGGATATCTCACAAAAAATGAGAGGACAAACCGTGTTTCGATTCAGAGAGAGCAGCAGGGAGATGCTGTTTACATAGAAACCGCATACCGGCCGCTCTGTGCCGGAAGAGGCTGTACGCTGCTGGAGGTTGAGCTGGTGACCGGAAAGAGCCATCAGATCCGCAGCCATCTCGCGAGCATCGGTCATCCGCTTGCGGGAGATACGAAATACGGGGATGCGGAGTTTAACCGCCGCTTCCGGGAAAAATACGGACTGAAATACCAACTTCTCCATTCGTGGAAGGCGGTATTTCCAGAGCTTACGGGCACCTTATCGGATCTGTCCGGAAAAACCTTTACAGCGCCCCTGCCATCATCCGTGCGCCGGATTTTACAGGGAGAACATTTGACGGGAGAAGGATTATGAGCCGAAAAGACAACGAAAAGAAAGAAACAAAACCAAGAAAAACGGAGGAGACGAGCATCGGACGGGAAATCTGGGAATATGTAAAAATGATCGCCATTGTCGTGGCAGTCGTCGTTTTTGTGGAGCAGGTCATTGTCATCAACGCAAGAATCCCATCTCCTTCCATGGAAAACACGATTATGACCGGAGACCAGATCTTCGGTAACCGCCTTGCTTATGTAAAGAGCGATCCGCAGCGGTATGACATCGTTATTTTCTATTATCCGGACGACGAGAAGCAGAAGTTTATCAAGCGCGTCATCGGACTGCCGGGAGAGACGGTTACGATCCGCGACGGAAAGGTGTATATCAACGATTCCACCGAGCCGCTGCGCGATGATTTCTGCCCGGAAACACCGGTCGGCGATTTCGGAGCGTATGAGGTGCCGGAGGGCTGCTACTTTATGCTCGGCGACAACCGGAACGTATCAAAGGATTCCCGCTACTGGCTGAATCCGTACGTAGAGAAAGACAAGATCATCGGCAAGGCCTTTCTGCGCTACTGGCCGCTGAACAAAATTTCTCTGATTGAATAAGAACAGAACGAAGACGAGGACAGGAATTATGGCATGGACATCGAGGGGACTCCGCGGATCAACGCTGGAGGAAATGATCAACCGCACAAACGAGCAGTACCGTGACAAGCATCTGGCACTGATCCAGAAGGTGCCGACGCCGATCACCCCGATCAAAATAGATAAGGAGAGCAGACACATCACGCTGGCTTATTTTGAAAAGAAGAGTACCGTTGATTACATCGGTGCTGTACAGGGCATTCCCGTCTGCTTCGATGCCAAAGAGTGCAAAACGGATTCCTTTCCGCTCGCAAACATCCACGAGCACCAGGTCACGTTTATGAAAGATTTCGAGCAGCAGGGGGGGATTTCCTTCCTGCTGCTGTATTTTACGGCGCGGGACGAATATTATTACCTGCGGTATGAGACGATGAAAACCTTCTGGGACCGCGGACAGAACGGCGGAAAGAAGCATTTTTCCTACACCGAGCTTGAAACGTCATTCTTCCTTCCCAGAACGGGAAGCAGCGTTCTCGTCCCGTACCTGAACGGAATCCAGAAGGATCTGGAGATACGGGATTCGAAAGCGGATTAAAATTTTGGGTTGACAGGGAAAATGTTTTCCGATATACTAACCATAGTTTTAAATTTAATATGGTAATATGGTAGCGAACTAAAGCGAAAAAGTGAGGACAACAAAACATGGATCGATTAATTCATACACCGGAAGGCGTCCGGGATGTCTACAATCAGGAATGTACGAAAAAATTATACCTGGAGAATCAGATTGAGCAGGTATTTCATGCGTTTGGATATCAGGATATTGAAACACCGACGTCGAGTTTTTTGATGTATTCGGAAGAGAAGTGGGAACAACACCGTCCCGCGAGCTCTACAAATTCTTTGACCGCGACGGCAACACCCTTGTGCTCCGTCCGGACTTTACCCCGTCGATTGCACGCGCAGCCTCCATGTATTTCATGGAAGAGACGATGCCGATCCGCCTTTGCTACAGAGGAAGCAGCTTCGTCAACAGCAGCAGCTATCAGGGCCGCTTAAAAGAGTCCACCCAGATGGGCGTCGAGCTCTTAAACGATGATTCCGCAATGGCAGACGCAGAGATCATTGCGATGACCGTAAAAGTTATGCTGGATGCCGGTCTTACCGATTTCCAGATCAGCATCGGCCACGTAGGTTTCTTCCAGGCGCTCGCCGAGGAAGCTGCGCTCGCCGAGGATGTTCTGAACGAATTAAAAGAACTGATTTCCATTAAAAATCATTTTGGCGCCGAGGAGCTGCTGGCAAAACAGAACCTTCGAAGTGATCTGTTTGAAGCACTCCGTGATGTTCCGCAACTGTTCGGAAATGCAGAGATTCTCGAAAAGGCAAAAGGCCTTACAAGAAATCCGGCGGCAAGAGAGGCACTCGATCGTCTGGCTACGATCTATGAGATCGTTAAAGATTACGGCTATGAAAAATACGTCTTCTTCGATCTCGGCCTTTTAAGCAAATTCCATTACTACACCGGTATTATTTTCCAGGCCTACACCTACGGCACCGGCGAGCCGATCGTAAAAGGCGGCCGCTACGATGCACTGCTGCAGCACTTCGGAAAGAAAGCGCCGGCGATCGGATTCTGTACTGTCATGGAATCTCTGATGAATGCACTGGAGCGCCAGAAAATTTCTCTTCCGATTGCCAATACGAAAACGATGCTACTCTACCCGGATTTTCTTCAGCCGCTGGCCGTAAAACTTGCTAACGAGCACAGAAGCAAGGGCATGGATGTCGCGCTGGTCTGCTTTGCAAGGGACAAGGTTCTTGCAGATTATGAAGAATACGGCAGAAAGAACCAGTTCGGCGGCATTGTCTATATTCAGAAGAGCGATTCGGTGCTTGCTATCGATTTGTCGACAGGAGAAGTACAGCCGGTGGAGCTGTAGGAGAGGAAGGGTACGAAAAAGATGAGATATTTGACCATTGCACTGACAAAAGGACGCCTGGCGTACCAGACGCTGGAGCTGCTGGAAAAAGTCGGCATCACCTGCGATGAAATGAAAAATAAAGATACGAGAAAGCTGATTTTCACGGACGAAGAGCATAAGCTCCGTTTCTTCCTCGCCAAAGGTCCGGATGTGCCGACCTATGTGGAGTACGGCGCAGCGGATATCGGAATCGTCGGAAAGGACACGATTCTGGAGGAAGGAAGACGCCTCTACGAGGTATTGGACCTTGGCTACGGCAAGTGCCGCATGTGTGTCTGCGGACCGGAATCCGCGCGTGAGCTGCTGCAGCACAACCAGCAGATCCGTGTGGCAACGAAGTACCCAAACATTGCCAAGGATTACTTCTACAACCGCAAGCACCAGACCGTTGAGATGATCAAGCTGAACGGCTCGATCGAGCTGGCACCGATTGTCGGACTTTCCGAAGTGATTGTGGATATTGTAGAGACAGGAAGCACTTTACGGGAAAACGGCCTGACCGTTCTCGAGGAGGTCTGCCCGCTGTCTGCGCGCATGGTTGTCAACCAGGTGAGCATGCGGATGGAAAATGAGAGAATTACCAAATTAATTCAGGATCTGAAAGGAGCACTGGTATGAGAATCGTAAAACTGACAAAAGAGACCACAGAAAATATTCTGGAGAATATGCTGAAACGAAGCCCGACACAGTACGGAACGTACGAGGCTTCCGTGCAGGAGATCATTGAGAATGTAAAAACAAGAAAAGACGCAGCCGTTTTCGAATATACCGAGAAATTCGACCACGCGGTACTCGATGCTTCTACCGTAGAAGTAACACAGGAAGAGATTGATGAGGCGTACAACATCGTAGATCCAGAGCTGATCGGTGTCATCCGCAGATCCATGAAAAATATCCGTGAGTTCCACGAAAAACAGAAACAGAACAGCTGGTTCACCTCTACCGAGAACGGAACGATGCTTGGCCAGAAGCTGACCGCCCTGAACCGTGTCGGCGTATACGTTCCGGGAGGAAAGGCAGCGTATCCGTCCTCTGTTCTGATGAACATTCTTCCGGCAAAAGTGGCAGGAGTCAAAGAAATCTGCATGACAACGCCGTGCGGCAGAGACGGAAAAGTCAACCCGGTTGTCCTTGCGGCAGCAAAAGAAGCCGGTGCGGACCGCGTCTTTAAAATCGGCGGTGCACAGGCAATTGCAGCCCTTGCTTACGGAACCGAGAGCATTCCAAAAGTCGATAAAATCGTAGGACCTGGAAACATCTACGTTGCCCTTGCAAAGAAAGCCGTATACGGAAATGTCAGCATCGACTCCATCGCAGGCCCAAGTGAGATTCTTGTCCTTGCTGATGAGACTGCAAATCCGCGGTTCGTGGCAGCCGATCTCTTAAGCCAGGCTGAGCATGATGAGCTTGCAAGTGCGATCCTCATTACCACCTCCCAGGAACTGGCAGAGAAGGTAAGTGAAGAGGTAGACGGTTTCTTAAAAGTCCTCTCCAGAAGCGACATCATCTCCAAATCACTGGACAACTTCGGCTACATCCTTGTCACCGATTCGCATCAGGAAGCGATCGACACCGTAGATGCCATCGCACCGGAGCACCTCGAGATCGTGACGAAGAACCCGTTTGAGGATATGATGAAGGTACATAACGCCGGTGCTATTTTCCTCGGCGAGAACTCCAGCGAGCCTCTCGGTGACTATTTTGCCGGCCCGAACCATATCCTGCCGACGAACGGAACCGCAAAATTCTTCTCCCCGCTGTCCGTAGACGATTTCGTGAAGAAATCCAGCATCATCTATTATTCCAGAGAAGCCCTTTCCGAGATCCACGAGGATATCGAGAGCTTTGCAAAATCAGAGAGCTTGACGGCACACGCCAATTCGATTGCCGTCCGTTTTGAGGGGGAAGAGTAAGTGGAGAACAGAACAGCCAGCGTAGAACGCGTGACAAAAGAAACAAAGATCCGCATGACATTAAATCTGGATGGAACGGGAAAGAGCGACATCCACACCGGCATCGGCTTTTTTGACCATATGCTCGACGGCTTTGCCCGCCACGGTCTTTTCGACCTTTCCGTTTCTGTAGATGGAGACCTTGATATAGACGGCCACCACACGATCGAGGACACCGGTATCGTGCTCGGAACTGCAATCCGCGAGGCAGTCGGCGACAAACAGGGCATCCGCCGCTACGGCGACAAAATCCTTCCGATGGACGAGACACTGGTGCTCTCGGCCGTTGACCTCTGCGGCAGACCGTATCTCTCTTTCCAGGCAGAATTTACGCGGGAGAAAGTAGGAGAGATGGAGACCGAGATGGTAAAAGAATTCTTCTACGCCGTTTCCTATGCGGCGCAGATGAATCTGCATATCAAAGTGCTTGACGGCGGAAATAACCACCACATCATCGAGGCGATGTTCAAAGCATTTGCGAAGGCACTCGATGAGGCAACTTCCTTCGATCCGAGAATTGCCGGCGTGCTCTCGACCAAGGGCAGCCTGTAAGAGCAGAAAAAGAGGAGAACAAGAGATGAAACAAGCATTAAAATGTGATTTTACCTGGGCGGATTTTAAGACAAACAGCGACGGCATGGTTCCGGTTGTTGTACAGGATGCGGAAAATGACGAAGTGCTGATGCTCGCCTACATGAATGAAGAAGCGTTTGAGACGACACTGCGCCTTGGAAAAATGACGTACTGGAGCAGAAGCCGCAATGAGCTCTGGACGAAAGGACTGAGCTCCGGCCATGTGCAGTATGTAAAACAGCTTCTGATCGACTGCGACAACGATACAATTCTTGCCAAAGTAGAACAGGTCGGCGCAGCGTGCCACACCGGAAACCGCACCTGCTTTTACCGGACCCTGGCAGAATAAAAATTTTTGATTCAGAGCATAAAAAGAGCTCCTGTTTCACAGAATAAAATCTGTGGGACAGGAGCCTTTTTATGCAGTTCTGTATCGTTAAAAAGCCATTACAGAAGAAGGTATTTTAAGATAAACAGAACAGCCAGGATGTACATGATCACGCTGATCTTTTTTTCTTTTGCTTTTCCGCTCAGGATCTGGATTGCAACGTAGGAGATAACTCCCATGGCAATACCTCGGAAATGCTGTAGAAGAATGGCATTGCTCCGATGCAGATGTAGCACGGAATCGCCTCGGAAAGATCGCTGAAATCAATGTTGACTACGTTGGTCAGCATGTAGAAGCCTACCACGATCAGTGCCGGAGCCGTTGCAAAGGACGGGATGGCAAGGAAGATCGGGGAGAGGAACAGAGCGAGGCCGAAGAGGATTGCAGTGGTAACAGCGGTAAGACCGGTACGGCCGCCTTCGGAAACGCCGGAAGCACTCTCAACGAAAGTCGTTGTGGTAGAAGTACCAAGAACAGCACCTGCGCAGGTAGCAACAGCATCTGCCATCAGCGCGCCCTTGATGCGCGGAAGTTTTCCGTTTTTGTCGAGCATGTTTGCCTTGGAAGATACACCGATCAGAGTTCCGATGGTATCAAACATATCGACAAACAGGAATGCAAACATGATCACGAAGAACTCGCCTGTTTTCAGAATGGAGAAATCCAGTTTTCCGAAAATCGGGGCAAGGCTTGGAATGGAAAGTCCGTTGGAAAAATCCGGGAACAGGCTGTAGAAGCCGTTTGCCGGGTTCGGAACGTAGAGACCGCATGCCTGGCAGATCATGCCGAGGATCCAGGTTGCAAGAATTCCCCAGAGGATGTTTCCTTTTACATTGCGTACGACAAGAACAGCGGTGAGGATAACACCGATGACTGCGAGCAGAACGGTGATTCCGACATCGTTAAACGTTCCTGCCACATACTCCGTTCCGTTTAATGTGGCTGCAGACTGCAGGTTGGCATTGTAGGAAGACAGGGAATAGAGGCCTGCCACGGTTGAAGAGTTCGGCAGTACAATTTTTGCATTCTGAAGTCCGATGAATGCGATGAACAGACCGATGCCGACGCTGACTGCAGATTTCAGGCTGACCGGAATGGAGTTGAAGATCGCCTCACGGACGTTGGTCAGAGAAAGTACAATAAAGATGATACCTTCTGCAAAAACGGCGGTCAGGGCTGCCTGCCAGCTATATCCGTATCCGAGAACAACGGTGTAGGCGAAATAGGCGTTGAGGCCCATTCCAGGTGCCAGAGCGAATGGATAATTGGCAAAAAGTGCCATGAGCAGGGTGCCAAGGAAGGCTGCCAGAGCCGTTGCGGTAAAGACAGCGCCGTGGTCCATGCCGGTGGAGGAAAGGATGTTCGGGTTGACGGCAAGAATGTACGCCATCGTCATGAACGTGGTGACACCGGCGATGATCTCGGTTTTGACCGTTGTTCCATTTTCCCGCAGCTTGAATGTGTTTTCCATCAGCTTGCTAAACTTTTCCATAGTTTTCTCTCCTTTTGAATTTTGTAGGCGGAAATGTCGCCTCATAATATGGAAACATCCTAAATGTTACAATATTATCAAGTAGAATGCAAGAAAGAAACGAAAAGAATCTGAAAATTTCTTGTCGAAATTTTTAATTTTTCTATAGACAAATGTCATGATTTCTTTTATGATAAAAAAGGTGTCTTGTAAAATCTGCGTTAAGGAAATGTAAAATATTGAGACCAAAACATGAAAATGCTTTGACAGGGATTTTGAAAAGACATCAGAAAAAGACAAGGAAGAAAAAAGAATATGAGTGTAATAGTGTCTTTGATGGGCGGTCTGGGCTTCTTCTTATATGGAATGAAGCTGATGAGTGAAGGACTGCAGAAGGTTGCCGGATCCAAGATGAGAAGCATTCTGGAGGTATTTACGAAGAACCGTGTGATCGGTCTTCTGGTCGGTATTTTCTTTACCGCGCTGATTCAGTCCTCCAACGCTACAACCGTTATGGTGGTCAGCTTCGTAAACTCCGGTCTGATGAAACTGGCACAGGCTCCTGGAATTATCCTCGGAGCAAACATCGGTACGACAGTTACCGGACAGCTGATTGCGTTTGACCTTGCGGATATCGCGCCGCTGTTTGTCATCATCGGTGTTCTGATGGTTATGTTCGTAAAGAACAATCTGACGATCAGCCGTCTCGGCGAGGTTATCTTGGGATTTGGTATTCTGTTTATGGGTATCTCCGGTATCTCAGGAGCCCTGAACGAAGCAAAAGAGATCCCGGCAGTCGTTAACGCCCTCGGATCCCTGACGAATCCGTTTCTTGCGTTCTTAGTCGGCTGGGTGGCTACCGCGATTCTGCAGAGTAACTCTGCAACGGTCGGAATCATCATGCTTCTTGCAAGAGAGGGCTTGATGGGACTTCCGATCTGTCTGTTTATGATGCTTGGATGCAACATCGGATGTACGATGTCCGCTATTCTTGCCAGCTTCGGCTGCAAAAAAGATGCAAAACGTGCGGCATGTGTCCACCTGCTGTTCAACATCTCCGGAACGATTGTCTGCTCCATTATTTTCCTGCTGTTTGGAAATCAGGTAGTTGACTTCTTTATGGGTATTTCCGGAAACGAAGCAGGCCGTATGATCGCAAATGCAAACTCGATCATCAAAGTATGCCAGGTACTCCTGATGCTGCCGTTTACCCCGCTTCTGGTGAAGGCAACGTACTTTATCATCCGCGGAAATGACGAGGAAGACAAAAAGTTCGAGCTTGCCTACATCAGCTCGAAACACGCGATGTCCCCGACGACTGCAGTTCTGCAGGCTGTCCGTGAGATGGAGCGTATGGCACAGATGGCAGAGACCAACCTGATTCGCGCGATGAATACGCTGGTGACCCGCGATCAGAAAGAAATCGATGAGGTCTACCGTGTCGAGGAAAATATTAATTTCCTGAACAAAGAGATTACGAACTATCTGGTTCACTTAAATCAGGCATCGCTGCCGACATCAGACGTTATGCGCATCGGAGCGCTGTTCCATGTGGTCAATGATATCGAGCGGATTGGTGATCATGCCGAGAATGTCGCAGATTCTGCTGTGCAGATGACGAATGACAATGTGACCTTCAGCAAACAGGGCGAACTGGATCTTTCCGAGATGCTGGATATGGTATTAAAAATTCTCGATGAGTCGATCGAAATGTTTGCAAAGAATGATCTGCAGCACCTGCAGGAGATCATTGATATTGAAAATTCCATTGATCAGGAGGAGCGGGATCTGCAGCAGAAGCATGTAGAGCGTCTGACCCGCAACGAATGTACGCCGGAAGCCGGCATGATCTTCTCCGATCTTGTATCCGGACTCGAGCGTGTCGCGGACCATGCAACCAATATTGCATTCTCCATTCTGGATGAAGATCCGGAAGAGAAAGCAGCCCGCGAGGCAGTTGCAGGAGCAGAAAAATAAGAAATGGATTAAGAGAATAGGAGAAAGGCCCCGAAACATTGGAGTTATGTTTCGGGGCCTTTCTTTCATGCTTATGATGTTTTTTATTTATGGATTTCTTTCACGGGAGAGCGGGCAGTCAGATCGAAGGAGTAGCGGAGGTCAGGGTATTTCCACCCTCTGCAGAGCGGGATGAACCCGCATTCTGCTGGGAATCGCTCTGCTGATCATCTGAAGAGCTGGTGCTCGTTCCGAGGGTCAGTGAGAAGGTCTTTGTCTCATAGGATCCGTTGTCTGGAACCTGTACTTCCACCTCAACGGTTTCGCCGGCAGAGTAATACTGCAGCAGGGATTTCAGCTCGCTGGTGGAGGTGATGGAATGTCCGTCAAAGCTGGTCAGAACGTATCCGGATTTCAGACCTGCATTTTCAGCGGCACCGCCGGAGGTTACTTCGGAGATATAGATGCCGGCCGGCATATTGTATGCCTGCTGGATCTGGCTGCTGACATCGAGGCATTTGATGCCGATCGTTCCCTGATCTTCTGCGGCAACCTTTGTTCTGGTCTGCTCATTCATCAGATTTTCAATGATATCGGAAACACGGGAGACCGGGATTGCATAGCCCATGCCCTCTACCTCTGTAGAAGCAAGTTTTGCGGAGTTGATACCGATGACCTCTCCGTTCATGTTCAGAAGAGCGCCGCCGCTGTTGCCAGGGTTGATGGCTGCATCGGTCTGTAAGTAGGTCTTTCCGGTTGTATCAGTGGAAGAAGTATCTGCCGTTGTTCCATCGGAGCTTCCGTCAGAAGAGGAATCGCTGTCGATCACACGGTTTGCAGCACTGATGATACCGGTCGTAACGGACTGGCCGTAGCCGAGTGCGTTGCCGATCGCAACGACCTGCTCGCCGACCTCAACGGAATCAGAATCGCCCATCGTGGCAACAGCGATGCTGCTCATCGTGTCATCCGGGATCTCGGAGAGCGGAACGGCGATGACGGCAAGATCGTTATCGGCATCGGTACCTTTGATATTTGCCTTGCAGACCTGATTGTTTACAAAACTAACAGAAAGAGTATCGGCATCTTCTACTACATGGTTATTGGTGACGATCAGAAGCTCGGTGTCATTCTTTCCGATGATGATACCGGAACCGCAGCTTGTGGTCTCCTCGGTCTGCGGAGTCTGGGCACCGTAACCGAACATGCTGAAGTAGTTCTGTACTTCCTGTACGGACTGGTTTGTGATGGAGACGATCGACGGCATTGCGTTTTTCGCAATCGTGGAAACATCCATCGTTCCGGTGGAAGTGGAGCTTGAGGATGTGGCAGCGGCTTTTAAGAGGCTGCTGTTGGAAGTCGTCTGCTGTGCAGTGGTTGTTGTTGCAGTGGCTGTCGTGCTTCCGGCAAAGTGGTTGACTGCCTGGAAGGTACCGCCGGCAACACCGCCGAACAGAACTGCGCTTAAGGCGATGGCTCCGATTTTTTTTGCAAGCTTAGCAGCTTTTTTATTTTTGGAAGAAGGTTTCTTTCCGTTGAAGTTGTTCTGCTCTGCTGCCATCATGTTCTCATTATTGGTTTCGTTTTCGTTATTGTAGTTGTTTCTGTAGTCCATCATAATAAATGCTTCCTTTCTGGTATCTGTATTTTAAACTGTGTTCCGGAATCGGCTTCCGGTTTTGTTTGCTTCCTTTTTTGTTTCTATGCTTTGCAGTATAATGGGAATCTGTGATGGAAATGTAGTAAAAATGTGAAAAAAATAAGTTCTCTGGAAAAGAGAAAAGTGCTACAATAAGAAACAGAAAAATGATCAGGAAATGAGGAGGTAATAATGAATAGAGGAATAACACAGAAACAGTATCTGGGGTTGGTCCCGCCGACGGAGGAGGACGCCCGCTCCAGCCAGATGCGGATACTGGATGCATTAAAAGAGAAAGGAATCACCGCATCATTTACCCTTCCAGCGCTGCAGAAACTGTATCCCATCTGCGATGAGGCAGACTATAACATAACGGTTTCCCTCGCATGGAATGGAAGCATCTGGCAGGCGGTTGATCTGGAAGCGGGCGATACAGCAGCAGAGCATTACGGCTATGCCGCTGATCTTGGAAGTACGACCGTCGTTGTGCGCTTGGTAAACTGCAGCGACGGTACCGTGCTTGCCGAAGAGAGCGAATACAACCGCCAGACTGCCTATGGAACCGATATTCTGACGAGAATCTTTGCCTGTAAGGATAAACCGGAGGTACTGCAGGACATCCGTGCGTGTACGATGGAGACATTTACACTGCTCTTTGAAAAACTTCGCCAAAAGACAGGAATTGCGCCGTCGGATGTTCTCTCAATGGTCGTATCCGGCAACACAACGATGATCCATTTCCTGCTGGGACTGGATCCGTTCTGCGTCTTTTCATCCCCGTACGCCGTGCGCGCAGACCGCGTCGGATTCCTTCCGGCGAAAGAGATGGGATTTCCCATGAAGGGATGTGTCTACTGCGTGCCGGGAAAATCCAATTACCTGGGCGGTGATATATTAAGCGGTATGATCGCAACGGAACTCTATAAAAAAGAAACGATCAGCGTTTTTTTTGATATCGGAACGAACGGCGAGCTTGTCGTCGGAAACCGGGAATTTCTGCTCTGCGGCGCAGGCGCTGCCGGTCCGGCGCTCGAGGGCGGCGTGGTCAAAACCGGCATGCGAGCTGCAGAAGGCGCTGTTGATACGGTAAAAATAGAAGACGGGAAAATCCAGTGCCATGTAATCGGAGAGGGTAAGCCAAAGGGCATCTGCGGTTCCGGCATTATCGATCTGCTCGCGGAATTATTCCTAAATGGATGGATCAACCTGTTCGGTACCCTGCAGCCGGAGCGGTCCGAAAAGATCAAGGAAGACCCGGAGACGGGAGAGTGGTGCGTTGAATATAGTGAAGGGCTGTGCTTCTATCAGAGTGATATCGCCGAATTCCTTCGTACAAAGTCAGCGGCCTACACGATGGTTGAGTACATGATGCGTGAATCCGGCATTTCCATGGAAGAAATTGACCGGTTTTACGCGGCTGGTGCATTTGGAAAGCACGTTTCAAAGGAATCCGCCATCACGATCGGCATGTACCCGGATATGGACCGCAGCCGCCTGATCTGCGCCGGAAATACGTCGCTTGCGGGAGCAGAAAAAATCCTGCTGGATCGGACCTGCATCGACGATATTGACCGCATTCTGGACGAGATGGTCTACATCCAGTTCGGCCAGGTCGCCGCTTTCATCTCTATGATGAAAGCGGCCCAGGCAATCCCACACACGGATCTGGAGCTGTTTCCGAGTGTACAGAAGAAGCTCGAAGAAAAACAAAAAGAGAAATAATGGCAATTGCTTGACCACAGTCGAATTGTGTCATATACTTACTATTGATAATGAGAATCAATAAGGAGTGAAATATATGACACTGAAAGAACTGCCGATCGGCAAAACAGCGACCGTCCGCACGGTAGGAGGAGAGGGCGCGCTGCGGCAGCACTTCCTCGATATGGGAATCATTCCGGGGGCAGAAGTGACGATGGTAAAATATGCACCGATGGGAGACCCTGTGGAAGTGCGGATTCACAGCTATGAACTGACACTCCGCCTCGCCGATGCCGGACGGATTGCCATTGATGAGATGCGGGACGCTGTAAAAGAAAAAGAGCAGCCGGATGCGAAAGCAATTCCGCATCCCGGCTTTGGAGAGGGCGGAAAGTACCACAATAAGGCAGAGGAGCATCCGCTGCCGGAAGGAGAGCTGTTGTCCTTTGCGCTGGCCGGAAACCAGAACTGCGGCAAGACCACCCTGTTCAACCAATTAACGGGATCCAACCAGCACGTCGGAAACTTCCCCGGCGTGACCGTAGACCGGAAGGACGGTGAAATCCGCGGCCAGAAAAACACGCTGGTCACCGATCTTCCCGGCATTTATTCGATGTCGCCGTATTCAAGCGAAGAGATCGTCACCCGGAATTTCGTTCTGAACGAGCATCCGCGCGGCATCATCAATATTGTAGATGCGACAAATATCGAACGAAACCTGTATCTGACGATGCAGCTGATGGAACTCGACGTTCCGATGGTACTGGCCCTCAACATGATGGATGAGGTACGCGAAAACGGCGGTTCTGTGCTCGTGAACCAGATGGAAGAGAGACTTGGCATCCCGGTTATCCCGATTTCCGCTGCAAAAAACGAGGGAATCGATGAACTGGTTGCCCATGCTGTCCATGTGGCCAAATACCAGGAAAAACCGGGCAGAAAGGACTTCTGTGAGGCGAATGACCACGGCGGTGCCGTCCACCGTGCGTTGCATGCGATCATGCATCTGATCGAGGATCACGCCGCAAGGGCGGATATTCCGGTGCGGTTTGCGGCGAGCAAGCTGGCAGAGGGCGATGCGCTGATCCTGGAGCAGCTGGCCCTCGATGAAAACGAGAAAGAGATGCTCGAACATATCGTCTGTCAGATGGAGACGGAGCGCGGCCTGGACCGCGCGGCGGCGATTGCGGATATGCGTTTTAATTTTATTGAAAAAGTCTGCCGTGAGACCGTGGTAAAACCAAAAGAGAGCCGCGAGCATGTGCGGAGCACAGAAATTGACCGTGTGCTGACCGGAAAATATACGGCTCTGCCATGTTTTGCCGGGATTATGGCGGCTGTCTTTTTCCTGACCTTCCATGTGATCGGAGCATCGCTGCAGAGTGTGCTGGAGATTCTGATCGGAAAACTGACCGAGCTCGTGGACAGCGCCATGACAGCATGGGGCGTCAATCCGGTGCTTCATTCCCTTGTGATTGACGGTATTTTTAACGGCGTCGGAAGTGTCTTAAGCTTCCTTCCGATCATCGTCACCCTGTTTTTCTTCCTGTCCATTCTGGAAGACAGCGGCTATATGGCGCGCGTGGCATTTGTGATGGATAAGCTGCTCCGGAAAATCGGCCTCTCCGGCCGCAGTATCGTGCCGATGCTGGTCGGTTTTGGCTGTACCGTGCCGGGCGTCATGGCGAGCCGCACCCTGCCTTCCGAGCGTGACCGGAAAATGACGATCCTATTAACTCCGTTTATGAGCTGTTCGGCAAAACTTCCGATTTACGCGTTCTTTACCGCCGCATTCTTCCCGAAATACAGTGCCCTTGTGATGGTTCTTCTGTATTTCGGTGGTATCTTCATGGCTGTCCTGATGGCGATGCTGATGCAGGGAACTTTATTCCAGGGGGAAGCCGTTCCGTTTGTCATGGAGCTTCCAAACTACCGCATGCCGGGGGCAAAAAATGTCGGACAGCTTTTGTGGGATAAGGCAAAAGACTTCCTGCAGCGGGCATTCACCGTCATTTTTGTTGCCACGATTGTGATCTGGTTTTTACAGACCTTTGGAACGCATCTCAATGTCGTGGAGGACTCCAAGGACAGCATTCTCGCCGTTGTCTCCGGCCGTCTCGCCCCGGTTTTTCGGCCGCTTGGATTTGGAGACTGGAGAGTATCGACCGCCCTTCTAACCGGATTTATGGCAAAGGAGAGTGTCGTCTCCACACTTTCCGTACTGTTCGGCACGACCGCGCAGCTGACCGAAATTCTGACACCGGTTTCCGCATTAAGCCTTCTGGTTTTCTGCCTCCTCTATACGCCGTGTGTGGCGGCAGTCGCTTCCATCAAGCGGGAGCTTGGCGGCAGATGGGCAGCCGGTGTTGTCGTTTCCCAGTGTGTGATCGCCTGGCTGGCAGCTTTTGTCGTACATGGCTTTGCACTGCTGTTTGGCATGTAAAAAAGAACATTAAATAAGAAAAGCTCTGCAGAACAGAAAATGCAAAATTCTGATCTGCAGAGCTTTTGATATATGGCTGGTAAAAAAATGCCGGTTTTAAATTTTTCGTATCACATGCTTTAAAATTCTTGTCTTGTGGAGCAGAAAGATCGAGCAGTCCATAAACAGATGGGCAAGAAAGGTGCTCAAAATGACGCCATTTGATTTCAGCAGAAAGCCGACATGGAACCCATACCAGCACACGAAACCGGAGTAGGCGCTCATGATGACAAGAAGCGGTAGATTTTCCAACACGCCCCGCATCGTTTCAAGAAAACTCTTGACCGTAAAGTCGAAATACAGGAAGCGGCCGACCGTCAGCGTCAGGAAATAGAGAATCAGCCCGTCATAATTCGTGTCCTCGTAGATAAAGCGGATGTACAGGAGAATCAGTACAATATAGAAGACCGAAATCAGCCGCACCGATGCTTTCTGCTCCGGCTCAAGATGCGTGAGCTTTACGAGAACCACATCGAGCCAGCTTGTCAGAAAGACGGAGAGCACGATAAAGACAAGAAGCACCACATCCTGATACTTCTCCCAGTACATCGAAATCTGCGGCAGACGCTCGTCGATAATGTAGTAGAGGGAGAGGAAGAGAAGAATCGAAGTGCCGGAGAAAACCAGCTCATAAAAGCTTTCCACAATCTGATACTGCCTGCGCTGGTGTTTCTTCCGGCGTATTTTTTTCGCTTTTTCCTCTGTCTCCTCTTTTAGCTGCCGCTGAATCTGCAATTTTGCAATCAGAAGCACAAGGGCAAGCACCAGAATCAGCCGAGCAGTGAGACAAGCAGAAAACTGCCCACATTGGCGGGATCAAAATAGTGAAGAATATAGTATCGTTTCAAATAAAATCACCTCTTCTGGAAATTCTTTTTTTGATTTCTCTTCACTTTAGTACCAAATCCGGAAAAAGTAAAGTACAAAAATGAGAACAGAAAGAAAGTGTCTGATAAAAAATGACCGAAATGGAGAGAATAAAGTGATCAATGCGTGACAGGGAAGAAAAGATGACGATCAGTCAAAGTCGGTCAAAACAGGGCGATAAACCGGGAAAATCCGTCACAAAACTCTAAACTTATGCAAATGTGACAAAAAGAGAAGGGAAAATTCATGAAATATTAATGATTGATTTTGAATGAATATGACGATATGATAATCTTATCAAAGCAAACACGATCAAAATAAAGCAGGAGGGAAATATGATTTACACAGTGACATTCAATCCGTCTCTGGACTACATTGTATCGGTGGAAGACTTCAAGCTCGGCCTTACCAACCGCACAAGCTCCGAGCTGATGCTTCCGGGCGGAAAAGGAATCAACGTATCGACCGTACTTGGAAACCTTGGAATTGAGAGCACAGCGCTCGGATTTCTGGCAGGCTTTACCGGAAAAGAAATCGCGGGACGGCTCGACCAGATGGGAATTAAAAACGGCTGCATCTGGCTGGAAGAAGGATATTCCCGCATCAACGTCAAATTAAAGAGCATTGACGGAACTGAGATCAACGGACAGGGACCCGAAATCCCGGAGAAAAAAGTGGAAGAGCTGATGAAACAGCTTTCCGCACTCGGCGAGGGCGACGTTCTCTTCCTCGCAGGCAGCATCCCGTCATCCATGGCAGATGATGCCTATCAGAAAATTATGGAAATGCTCGACAGCAAGGGCATCCGCATCGTCGTAGACGCGACCCGTGATCTGCTGATGAAGGTTCTGCCGTACCACCCGTTCCTCATCAAACCGAACAATCACGAACTCGGCGAGATTTTCGGTGTGGAATTAAAGACAAGAGAGTCGGTTGTTCCGTATGCAAAACAGCTGCAGAAAAAGGGCGCACAGAACGTTCTGGTTTCCATGGCAGGCGAAGGAGCCGTTCTCGTTGCCGCATCCGGTGAGGTCTTTGAAGCTCCGGCCCCGAAAGGAAAGCTTATCAACGGCGTCGGCGCAGGAGACTCGATGGTAGCCGGATTCATGGCAGGCTACATGGAAAAAGAAGATTACCTCCATGCGTTCCATATGGGAATCGCAGCGGGAAGTGCAAGTGCTTTTTCTGAAAACCTTGCAACCCGGGAGGAAATTGCATCTGTCTACGAACAGATTACAAAATAAAAGGGAGGACGTCTCATGAGAATCACAGAGTTGCTGGACATCCGCAGTATTGCGCTGGATGCCGCACCGAAAAGCAAACAGGAAACGCTTGATGCAGCCGTAGCGCTGATGGTCAAAAGCGGAAAGATCACAGACGAAGATGCGTACCGCGCACAGGTTTACGCAAGAGAAGAAGAGAGCACCACAGGAATCGGAGAGGGAATTGCGATTCCGCACGGAAAATGTGATGCAGTAAACAAACCGGGCCTTGCAGCCATGGTGATCCCGAACGGCGTTGATTTTGATTCTCTCGATGGAGAGCCGGTCACCCTGCTGTTCCTCATCGCAGCGCCGAACACAAAAGACAACGTTCACCTCGATGTCTTAAGTAAACTTTCCATGATGCTGATGGATGAAGAGTTCACCAAGAGCCTTCGAAACGCAAGGACACCGGAAGAGTTCCTTGCCATTATCGACCGCGCCGATGAAGAGAAAAAGAGCGTAGATGAGCGTCTTGCAGAACCGGTGGAAGCAAAAGAAAATCAGGTGAAGATTCTCGCCGTTACTTCCTGCCCGACCGGTATTGCCCACACTTACATGGCAGCCGAGGGAATCGAGAAAGCAGCGAAAGCAAAAGGATGCTTCGTAAAAGTCGAGACACGAGCTCCGGCGGAGCGAAAAACGTGCTGACTGCACAGGAAATCGCCGATGCGGACTGCATCATCGTTGCAGCCGACGCACAGGTTCCGATGGATCGTTTCGACGGAAAGAAAGTCATCCAGCGCCAGGTATCCGACGGTATCAGCAAAGCAGATGAGCTGATCGAGCTTGCGATGTCCGGAAACGCACCGGTTTACAAGAGCGGCAATGCGCAGACAGCCGCAGCAAGCACGAAGAAGAACAGCGGCGGTATCGGCCACCAGCTGTACACCCAGCTGATGAATGGTGTTTCCCATATGCTTCCGTTCGTTGTCGGCGGCGGTATTCTGATCGCAATTGCATTCCTGATCGACGGACTTCTTGTTGATATGAACTCCCTTGATGCCGCAGCCAGATCAAACTTCGGTACGATTACCCCGGCTGCAGCGATGTTCAAACAGATCGGCGGCGTGGCATTCGGCTTCATGCTCCCGGTTCTTGCAGGCTACATCGCCATGGCAATCGGCGACCGGCCGGCACTTGCCCTTGGTTTTGTCGGCGGTATGATGGCATCGAGCGGAACCTCCGGTTTCCTTGGAGCACTTGTTGCCGGTTTTGCAGCAGGCTACATTATCCTTGTCCTCCGCAAAGCATGTGAGAAACTTCCGGAAGCACTCGAAAAGATTGCGCCGGTTCTGATTTACCCGGTAGTCGGCATCCTTGCGATGGGACTTCTGATGCTCTTCATTGTAGAGCCGATCATGGGAACCGTCAACACGGTACTGAACAATGGTCTTGCTTCCATGGGCGGATCCAGCAAGCTGATCCTTGGCATGATCCTCGGCGGCATGATGGCCATCGACATGGGCGGCCCGTTCAACAAAGCAGCTTACGTATTCGGAACAGCAGCCATCGCAGCAGGAAACTACGACATTATGGCATCCGTTATGATCGGCGGTATGGTTCCTCCGTGTGCGATTGCACTTGCAACCCTGCTGTTCAAAGATAAATTTACAAAAGAAGAAAGAGAATCCGGTCCGACCAACTTCATCATGGGACTCGCCTTCATCACCGAGGGTGCGATTCCATTCGCAGCAGCAGACCCGATCCACGTTCTTCCGGCCTGCATCATCGGCTCCGGCCTCGCAGGTGCGCTCTCCATGGCATTTGGCTGTACCTTAATGGCACCGCACGGCGGCATCTTCGTTGTACCGGTTATGGGAAATGCGCTGCTTTATCTGGTGGCAGTTGTCATCGGAACAGTGGTATCCGCAGTTCTGCTTGGAGTTTTAAAGAAAAAAGTTGCATAAAAGAGTAGAAAAAAGACAGAAAACAAAGTAAAATAAAAATATCAAAGATCCTATGGGAGGAAAAAATCATGAAAGAATTTAAGTATGTTGTAACAGATCCAGAAGGAATCCACGCTCGTCCGGCAGGAATGCTGGTAAAAGCAGTCAAAGAATTTTCCTGTGATATCAAGATCGCAAAAGACGGAAAAGCCATGAACTGCAAAGCCATCTTCGGCATCATGGGACTGGCTGTAAAACAGGGCGAAGAAGTTACCCTGACCTTCGATGGAGCAGATGAAGATGCTGCATACGAAGCAATCAGCAATTTCATGAAAGAGAACTTGTAATTCTACAGAGCCATGCGGAATGGAAGAAAAAAGTGCGAATCATGCTTGCATGAATGAGTGCTTTTTCTGGAATTCCATATGGCGAGAAGCCACATCGAAATGGAGCGTAAGCGGAATTGAGATGGGGCTCTGGAGAATTACAATATAGTAATCGGCAGGAGCGTGTTTGAAAAACTTTCTGAAACTAAGAAATCCTTTTTGAACACGCTCCGGCTGTCTGGACAGAAAATTCGGATATCGAGAACAAAGGTGGAGAAAACTTATGCAGATTTATCAGGGAAAAAGCGTATTTTCCGGCATTGCGATCGGAAAGATCCGCGTATACAAAAAGAATGAGCGTCAGGTAAAACGTGTGAAAGTAGAAAATCCGGATGCGGAGATGGCACGGTTTGAGGAAGCAAAGGCAAAAGGAATCGCACAGCTTGGCGTTCTGTATGAAAAAGCATGCAAAGAGGTTGGCGAGGCCAATGCAGCGATCTTCGAGGTACATCAGATGATGATGGAGGACGACGGCTACAACGAGTCCGTCGAGAATATTATCAAGAGCCAGGGCGTCAACGCTGAGTATGCCGTTGCAACGACAGGCGACAACTTTGCGCAGATGTTTTCTGCCATGGACGATGATTACATGAGAGAGCGCGCGGCAGACGTAAAGGATATTTCCGAGCGTCTGATCTCCATCTTAAACGGAGACGACACCGACGCATCCTTAAACGACGAACCGGCGATCATCGTGGCAGATGACCTTGCGCCGTCTGAGACGGTACAGATGGATAAGGACAAAGTTCTTTCTTTTGTTACCGTACACGGTTCTTTAAATTCCCACACCGCTATCCTTGCAAGAACCATGGCGATTCCGGCACTGGTCGGAACACCGCTTCCGCTGGATGAGAGCGTAGACGGAAAGCTCGGCATCGTGGACGGATCCGATGGAACCATCTATGTTGATCCGGACGAGGAGACTCTTGCTGCCATGCAGAAGCGCCGCACCGAGGAGGAGGAAAAGAAAAAACTGCTCCTCACCTTAAAGGGAAAAGAAAATATTACACTGGACGGACAGAAAATTCTGCTGTATGCTAATATCGGAAACATCAAAGACCTTGCGGCTGTCATGCAGAACGACGCGGGCGGCATCGGCCTGTTCCGAAGCGAGTTTATCTATCTTGAGCAGGATCACTATCCAACAGAGGAGGAGCAGTTCCGTATCTACAAACAGGCAGCAGAGATGATGGCGGGAAAACGCGTCATCATCCGTACCCTCGATATCGGTGCCGATAAACAGTGCGATTATTTCGAGATGGAAAAAGAGGAGAACCCGGCACTTGGCTGCCGTGCGATCCGCATCTGCCTGACGCGGCCGGAGATCTTCAAGACACAGCTTCGCGCGCTGTTCCGCGCAAGCGCATATGGAAAAATTGCCATTATGTATCCAATGATCACAAGTGTCGGCGAGGTTCGCCAGATCAAAGCGATTGTGGAGGAAGTAAAAGCTTCTCTCGCTGAGCAGGGCATTGAGTACGGAAATCCAGAGCAGGGTATCATGATCGAGACCCCGGCGGCTGCCATCATCAGCGATGAGCTGGCAAAAGAGGTTGATTTCTTCAGTATCGGAACGAACGACCTCAGTCAGTACACCCTCGCGATCGACCGCCAGAACACAAAGCTGGATCCGTTCTTTGATCCGCATCACCCGGCGATCCTGCGCATGATTCAGATGGTTGTGGAGAATGCACACAAAGCCGGCATCTGGGCCGGTATCTGCGGCGAGCTCGGCGCTGACCAGGAGCTGACAAAAGAGTTCCTTGCGATGGGCGTAGATGAACTTTCCGTTTCTCCGGGAAGCATCCTTCCGCTCCGCAAGATCATTCTGGAAACAAACGTGGCAGAATATAAGGCAGGAAAGAAATGTTAACACAGCAGAGACATGAGATAATTTTGAAACTGTTAAAAGAAAAGGGAAGCATCACCGTGACGGAAGTCCGGGATCTTCTCGATACATCGGAGTCCACGGTACGCCGCGATATCACAGCGCTCGACAAGGAGGGCAAGCTGGAAAAGGTATTCGGCGGCGCCGTGGAGGCCGGTCAGAAGGTGACGGCACACGAGTACACCGTTGCGCAGAAAAATGAGCTGAACTGCGACGCCAAACGGAAAATCGCAGAATATGCGGCCTCCCTCATTGAGCCGGACGATTTCATTTTTCTCGACGCGGGAACGACAACAGCGCATATGATCGATTTCATCCGGGCAACCTCCGCCGTTTTCGTGACAAACGCCGTTGACCACGCACGGCGGCTGGCATCACGCGGGTTTAAGGTCATTCTGGTAGGCGGCGAGCTCAAAAGCTCCACAGAAGCCGTCGTCGGAAACCAGGCAATCCGCACGATCCAGGAGTATCATTTCACCAAAGGCTTTTTCGGCACCAACGGTGTCACAAGAAGAAGCGGCTGCACAACGCCGGATGTCAATGAAGCAGTAATCAAAAAGACCGCCATGGAGCAGTGCCGCCAGTGCTACGTCCTCTGTGACGCAAGCAAATTTAACAGCATCAGTTCCGTTACCTTCGCAGACTTTGAAAAACCGATTTTTATCACGGACCGGAAAGTTCCCGGGTATGAGAAGAGCAAACATATCATCGTATGCGAGACGGAGCGAAAATAAAAAGCCAACATCTTACACGCACATAAATTGCAAAGCGCCCCGGCCCTGCAGATCATTTGGATGCAGGACCGGGGGCGCCGTTTACAGACTTATTCTTTGATTTCCGCCAGCGTTACATCTGGATGATGATACTGCGGACGATGTTTCAAAAATGGAACTTTAAGCAGGGTAGCATTCTTGGGACACCAGTGAAGACAGGCATAACAGGCTGCACAGGAATGTCCTCCATAAAAATACGATGCAGTAACAAAATCTTCTTTTGGCAGACTTCCGTCAGATGTAAAGTTTGTTTTTTGTTCTTTTATAAAAGATATGATAGATTTTAACCGTTCCGGTGCTTTTTTCAGTCGTTCCAGATTTTCCTGCTCTGAGCTGATTAAACAGTTGCCTGGCATCTGCAGATCAAAGACAGCCGACAGGTTTGCACCGCTGCGGGAAAGTGCCTGACTTAGGCTGACAAAAGAATTTCCGCTTTTTCCATTGTTAGAAGTCATGACGACAAAAGTATAGCAGTCAGGATTGACCGTTAACTTCAATAAAAATTCTTTTACAATTCATGGCAGATCGCTCATGTAGGTAGGAAAGACAAAACCGATTATATCGTTTTTGCAGAAAAAATTGCTTTCTGTTTTATAATATTCTCAACAGGCTGATTCAGCTCTTTTCCAATTTCTTTTGCAGCCCAAAGCGAATTACCAGTTCCGGTAAAATAAAAAATCATAAGTTTTTCCCTCTCTTTTTGAAGTTTATGACGGAGAAAATATTTTTATCCGTTTGCTTTATATTATTTTAAAACTATGATGTTGGGGTCAAAAGCCCCTCTATAGTACCTTGAAAAGTTCATATATTTTGTAGTAAATACAAGCCTAAATGGTTTACTTGCTGTATAATAGAGATATCTTAGTAGGAAAGAAGGCAATCTCTATGTCATTCAAAGAAAATACTTACCAGCAAATGTCATTTACAGATAGTTTTTCTGGATTAACTGCCAGAGAACAAAAAGCATTGGAAAAATCCTGGGCAAAAGTCTTTGCCGATGAAATATTTCCTGCCATTGATGAAAAGCGTTTTTCTGTCTTATACAGCGATAAGGCATCCAGACCGAATACTCCGGTCAACGTGATTGTTGGTGCGCTCATTATCAAAGAGCTTTTTGATTATTCCGATGACGAGATGGTCGAAAATCTTATGCTGGATTTTCGAATTCAGTACGCACTGCACACAACAAGTTTTGAAGAACAGCCTTTGAGTGACAAGACCTTAAGCCGTTTCCGCAAGAGGTGCTATGATTATGAAACACTTCACAACAAGGATCTTTACCATGATTGTGTGAAAGATTTAAGTGCTTCCATTGCAAAACTGATGGGAATCAGCGGTAAAGTCAGACGTATGGATTCCATGATGATCGAATCCAACGTCCGCAGGCTCAGCCGAATGGAACTGATATACACCTGCATTGTAAAGCTGGCGATGTATGTGAATAAAATCAATGGTTCCGTTCTGTCTGACGATTTAAAACATTATATCGATCCTAACGATTTTAACAGAGTGATTTATCATCAGCGCAGTACCGATGCAGATGAGCGCATGAAGCAACTCTTAACGGATGCGGATAAACTTCTTGCCCTGTGTGAGTCTGATTACAATGATTCAACAGAGTATGATCTGTTTGTCAGATGCCTGTCAGAACAGACCATTGTTGAAAATGAAAACCGAGACTCCGCACGAAAGAAGACGGCGGCATGAAATCAACCATGCTGCAGAATCCTTCTGACCCTGAAGCGACATTCCGGAATAAAGCAGGAAAAGAGCATCGAGGATATGCTGCTAATCTTGAAGAATCCGTTGGAGCCGATGGTTCTGTTGTAACAGAGTACCAGTATGAGCAAAACAACCATAGTGACAGTCAGTTTATCCAGGAGCACCTTGCGCAGATGGATAACCAGGAAGAACGGACTGTTATAGTCACGGATGGAGCATATAGTGGAACAGAAAACACACAACTTGCAGCTCATAAAAACGTAGAACTGATTACCACAAGTCTGACGGGGAAACCGGCTCCGGATATCCTTGCTGATTTTGAATTCAACGAAGAGGGAACAAAAGTCCTCCGATGTCCAGCCGGCCATGCACCGAAAAGCTGTTCTTATATGAAACCAAGCAATCAGTGTGCCGTTTCCTCTCTGCATGAGCAGTGTGCCAACTGTCCGTAGCAGGATCAATGCAAGCCGAAGATCTTTAAGAAGGTTGCAAAAATAGTAACATCCAAAGCAGCGCATGAACGTGCGAAA
>NZ_QUED01000016.1:0-80903 GCF_003477865.1 Blautia sp. AF34-10 | reverse complement strand
AAAACAGTTTTTTCTGTTTTCCGGACAGGAGCTTTTTTTACATAACAGGAAATTTCGTTGACATTCCCCGTTATAAGCCCTCCGGGCAGGATCGCACTGCGGCGGCGGGGAATTCTATCGCTAAAGCGGCCCGCCGCAGGCGGAGAATCCCGCAAAGCAGGATTTTCTCTTCTGTTTTCAGCGGTAAATCCGCAGGATGCGGAGAACCTTTACCAGCTTCGTTCCCATCGGCATACGGCGCATTTCTGCTTCCGTCGTACCGGTTACAACCACAAAAGCAATCAGATATACGACGATTGCGATCAGAATTGCGGCCAGCATACTGATCGATGGACGCTTCGTAATGGCGAACAGACCATAATAAACAATCCAGGTTACAACACCCATAATAGCTGCTGCGATCAATGGTTTTACATAGGTATTTTTGAACTCATTGCGGAAATTCAGGTGTTTGCGGATCGAAAGGTTATTCAATACGCACATGCTAAGGGAGAACAGGATTCCTGCAAAGACAACGGCATAAATGTTTGTCTTTGGGAAAACTGCAAGGATCAGCGCCAGGACGACGAGATCCATTCCAAGGGAAATTGCTGCATTGTGCAAGGCTTTCTTCTGCTGCCCGATCGACTGCAGGACACTGTTGGTAATGGTAGACAGTGCAGAAAAGACAACCGATACGGCACCCATCATCAGCAGTTTGCCGGAAAGGCTCGAACTTGACGGGAACAAAACGCCTGTAATCGGGAATGCCAGGACTCCAAGGCCGACGGCAGCCGGAATGGAAATAAACATGGTCAGGCGGATCGTTTCCAGAATTTTGTCGTTTGCCTCGTCAAGGTCACCGGTTGCATAACAGGAAGACACCTCCGGCATCATCGCAGATGCGGATGCACTCGCCATGGCAAGCGGAACATTAATCAGCGTAACGTAATAGTTGGAAAACTCGCCGTATGCAGCGTTCAGCGCTTTCTGGTTTTCGCCGTGCCATCCGAGGATGGTAAAGAACAGATAGTTGTCCAGGTAGCGTTGCAGTTGTAAATGAATGTCGTGAAAATGACCGGCGTTACCATCAGAAAAAGTACCTGAAAAATTTCACGGTAGGATTCTTCACGGTGACGTGTATCTCTGGCCACCTTTCGCAGAATCGTTTTCCGATTTACCCCGTAAACGATCAGCATAAAGCAAAGGCCTGCCAGGACACCGGCTCCTGTTCCGAGGGTTCCGCCGGCGGCACCGAATTTGGCATGTTCGGTATCGTTTGTCGCGAACTGCTGGATGAAGAACCAGGCGGCGCCAATACTGAATGCGGCGTTGAATACCTGCTCGATGATCTGTGAAATTGAGGTCGGCATCATCGTGCTGTGGGCCTGGAAATAGCCACGCAGAACGCCGAGAACAGCCGAGAAAAAGATCGTCGGCGCCAATACACGCAGGGCGAGGAGTGCATTCTGCTGGTTATACGGCAGAAGGAATTTCCCGCCAAAGAATGCCACCAGTGCAGCAACTCCACCTACGATCACGGCGTAAAGAAGGGCACCGTGGAACACGCGATGTGCATTTCGGTACTCTTTTAATGCCAGACGTTCGGATACGATTTTTGACACTGCCATCGGAATACTATAGGAGGAGATCAGAAGCAGAATCGTATACAGATTACTCGCCGTACTGTAATAGCCAAGTCCCTCATTTCCAATCGTTTCGCCGAGCGGTGACCGGTATAAAAGACCGATCACACGTGAGATAATCGTTGCCGCCATTAAAATAGAAGTATTTCTCAATAATGTATTTTTCTTTTTACTCATGCTTTTGCTCCCGTATTACATTTTCGATCTGCCAGTCAATCGGCGCAAGACCGTTTTCTTCCAGATATTCGTTTGTTCTGGAAAACGGATGGCTGCCGAAAAATCCACGGTATGCAGAGAGCGGACTCGGATGAGCGGACATCAGCACCAGATGCTTTGGATTGTGGATCATCTCTTTTTTCCGCTGCGCCGGACGGCCCCAGAGGATAAAGACCATCGGTCGATCCTGCTCTGCGAGTACCTTGATCGCTGCATCGGTAAACTGTTCCCAGCCGATTTCCTTGTGGGAATTTGCCTGATGCGCACGTACAGTCAGCACCGTGTTCAGCATTAAAACACCCTGCCGTGCCCATTTTTCGAGATATCCGTTGTTCGGGATATAGCATCCCAGATCGTCCTCAAGTTCCTTGTAAATGTTGACCAGGGACGGCGGAATACTTACCTCCGGTTTTACAGAAAAGCAGAGCCCGTGCGCCTGTCCCGGCTCATGGTACGGATCCTGGCCCAGGATGACCACTTTTACCTGCTCGAGCGGGGTAAAGTGGAACGCATTGAAAATATCATCAGCCGGTGGATAAATGGTGTGAGTTTTATACTCCGCACCCACCGTCTGAAACAGTTTTTTATAGTAGTCTTTGGAGAATTCTCCCTTCAGGGCATTTGCCCAGCTTCCGCTAAGAGGCGGCATATCGTTTTCTCCTTCCTTTTACAGGCGGACCGGCACATTACGGCCTGCCAGATATTCTTTGACTTCACGAATTTCCAGTTCTTTGTAGTGGAACAGGGATGCGGCGAGGGCTGCATCGGCTTTTCCTTCGGTTAAGGCATCATAAAAATGCTCCAGCGTTCCTGCGCCGCCGGATGCGATGACCGGGATGCCGACGCTCTCTGCGATCGTTCTTGTCAGCTCGATATCGTATCCCGCCTTTGTTCCGTCGCAGTCCATGCTGGTGAGCAGAATTTCTCCGGCTCCGAGGCTCTCGGCTTTTTTCGCCCACTCGACGGCGTCGATGCCGACATCGATCCGGCCGCCGTTTTTGTAGATATTCCAGCCGCTTCCGTCAGCTCTCTTCTTCGCATCGATCGCAACGACCACGCACTGGCTGCCAAATTTCTGCGCCGCATCGCCAATGAGCTGCGGATTGTTGATCGCGGAGGAATTAATCGAAATTTTATCGGCCCCCTCTCGGAGCAGCATCTTGAAATCGTCCACAGTGCGGATTCCTCCGCCGACAGTGAACGGAATAAAAACGTTTGCCGCTACCTTCCGCACCATATCGACAACGGTTCCTCTCTGGTCGGAGGAGGCTGTGATATCAAGGAACACAACTTCATCGGCTCCTGCCTTGTCGTACGCTTTTGCAATCTCCACCGGGTCTCCGGCATCTTTTAAATCGACGAAATTAACGCCTTTTACGACTCTTCCGTTTTTTACATCCAGGCATGGGATAATTCGTTTTGTAAACATCGCTTAGTCCTCCTCTCCAATTTCCGCAAAGTTTTTCAGAATGGCAAGTCCAAGATCTGAACTCTTTTCCGGGTGGAACTGGCAGGCGAACAGATTTCCTTTTTCCACGGATGCATGGATGTGTGTACTGTACTCTGTCGTTGCTTTTACAATTTCCTCCTCTTCTGCTTTCAGATAGTAGGAATGGACAAAGTAAACATATGATTCCTGTGGGATGCCCTTGAATAATCTTCCTTCCTTCTGTAAATGGAGGGAGTTCCATCCCATGTGTGGAATTTTTAAGCCCTCTTTATCCGGAATCCGGAGAATCTCTCCTTTTAACAATCCAAGTCCTGCGACACCCGGACTCTCTTCGCTGCGTTCAAACAGAACCTGAAGCCCGAGACAGATTCCAAGAAACGGAGTCCCTTTTTCTACGATTTCATGAATAACCGGCACCAGATGATAGCGGTTCAGATTTTCCATCGCATCTCCAAAGCTGCCGACACCCGGCAGAACGACGTGATCTGCGCGTTTTAACACGTCTGGATCCCTGGTCAGTACAACCTCTTTTCCAAGGCTTTGAAAGGCTTTTTCCACGCTTTTTATATTTCCGGCATCATAATCAATCAGTGCAATCATAGGTGGGTCCTCCTCGTTTGTTATTTCAGTCCACGCCCCCTGTCATTGGGGGCATCTCTGCTGTTCTTTTGCAAACAGTACACTTCATTCTAACATACCGTTTTCTAAAATTCAAATTTTGAAGGTTATAAAATTATACAAAAATACAGAAATTCTTAAGATTTCTTTTACTCCCGCTCTTTTCTTTCTTTTTATACTGGACAAATGACGGGCATCACGCTACAATAAGAGCGTTGCACTAAGAAACGATAACACTTTGTAAAAAACGAGAGGTGTATATGATTACCAAATATCTGATTGTATTTTTGATTTCCATGGTTCCGCTCATCGAGCTGCGTGGTGCGATTCCGTACGCGGTAGCTTTCCATATTCCGACGCTTCCGGCCTATCTGATCGCCGTCATCGGAAATATGCTTCCGGTTCCGATTATTTTCCTGTTCGCTCGAAAGGTTCTTGTCTGGGGATGTGATAAAAAGTATATCGGAAAGTTCTTCACCTGGTGTCTGGAAAAAGGCGAAAAAGGCGGGGAAAAACTGAAAGCAAAAGCCGGCCGCGGACTTCCGCTCGCCCTGCTGCTCTTCGTCGGCATTCCGCTCCCGGGAACCGGCGCATGGACCGGCACACTGGCCGCAAGTATCCTCGATATGGACTTTAAGACCAGCGTTCTCGCCATCATGGGCGGTGTTCTCCTTGCAAGCGTCATCATGCTGCTTGCAAGTTCCGGCGTATTCGGGGCAATTGGGGCGCTTTTGGCGTAAACGGCTCTGCTTCCGTTTCAATTCCATAAAATTTGGCTTACAGCCGCACAGATTTGTTTTTCCGATCTGTGCGGCTGTTTTTGTATAACTTTTTTCTAACAGAAATTTTCCCTGCTGTTTCCTGTTCACGTTTTTCCGGATCGAATTCTGTTTCTTTTCTTCCAGTATTTTCTTGTACTATTTTCATTTTTCCTCTTGAACATTCGTTCGATTTGTGTTACACTTCTTTTATCGAACAGTTGTTCTTTTTATAAAATACCTGTTATCTTATTGTTTTACTTTTATTCGTATTCATTTGGACATAGAAAGGAATTTTTCTGCCATGCAGTTATCATCACAAACACTTTCTCTCTCCGAGAAGCTGAATCTTCTCGCTGACGCGGCCAAATACGACGTTGCGTGCACTTCCAGCGGTGTGAACCGTGCCGGAAAACAGGGACATCTCGGCAATTCGGTCTCCTGCGGTATCTGCCACAGCTTTTCTTCCGACGGACGCTGTATCTCTCTGTTGAAAATTCTGCAGAGCAACGACTGTATCTACGACTGTAAATACTGCGTCAACCGCGCCGGGAATGACCGGCAGCGCGCCACGTTTACACCGGAGGAGGTCTGTACACTCGTCACGGAATTTTATCGCCGAAACTATATTGAGGGACTCTTTTTAAGTTCCGCCGTCTGCAAAAATCCTGCCCATACGATGGAGCTCATGTACCGCACTCTGCATCTTTTACGTAATCGTTACCGCTTTAACGGCTACATCCACGTCAAAGCTATCCCGGGCGCACCCGCCGAGCTGATCGAAAAGACCGGCTATCTCGCCGACCGCATGAGCGTCAATCTGGAACTCCCGACCGGAGAAGGGCTGCAGAAACTGGCCCCGCAGAAGACACAGAAAGCGATTTTAAAACCCATGCGCCAGATCCAGTCCGGTATTGTAGATTACCGGCTGACCGCAGGGAAAAGCGCTTTTTTAGAGCGTTCCTCGGGAAACCGCTATCTCTCCCACTCCATTTTCGATACACGAAAGCAGATTTCCGCCTCCGCTGCCGATCTGGGCTGGATCTCTTCCTCCTCCGCGCGGTCACTGCCGGAAAAGGAACGCTCTGCTCCCTTCGTTCCTGCCGGCCAGAGCACGCAGATGATCATCGGTGCGACAAAGGAAAACGATTACCAGCTTCTCTCCACCTCACAGCTTCTCTACCAGCAGTATGACCTGAAGCGCGTCTTTTACTCCGCCTACATTCCGGTCAACGAGGATTCCGCCCTGCCCTCACGTGAAACCAAGCCGCCGCTTCTTCGGGAACACCGCCTTTATCAGGCAGACTGGCTGCTCCGCTTCTACGGTTTTCAGGCGGATGAACTGCTCGATGAAGCCCACCCGAACTTTCATGCACAGCTCGACCCGAAATGCGACTGGGCGCTGCGCCATATGGAGCTGTTTCCGGTGGAGATCAACACGGCTGAGTATGCCGACCTTCTGCGCGTTCCCGGCATCGGGCCGAAATCGGCCATGCGGATTGTAAAGAGCCGCAGAAGCTCCCATCTTTCATTTGATCATCTGAAAAAGATCGGTGTGGTGCTGAAACGCGCCAAATATTTTATCACCTGCGAGGGAAAAATGATGTATCACATGCGGCTGGAACAGCAGTTTCTGACCCGGCAGCTCACGGGAGAGGAAGCCGCCTCCAACTGGGAGGTTTCCCATCCGGAACAGTATCAGCAGCTTTCTCTGTTTGATGCTGCCGTACCTGGGCATATATAATCCCGGGCGTTCTTCTCACGGAAAAGCCTTTTTGCTGTATCTGCGCTTTTTGCAGAAGGCTGTTGTCTGTATCAATTGATTTCAGAAAGGATTTTATTATGACTGTTTACACCTGCAGCCCGGATCTTGCGTCGATCCTGACCTGCATCTATGAAGCCTGGAATTCCCGTCTCGGCTACCGCAATGTACGGCTGATGACGGAACCAGTCGGCAATCTGGAGCTGTTCTGCGATTACTGCCATGTTGAGCCGGACACAGAAAAAGCCGCCAGCGTCACGCGATCCATTCAAAAGAAGATCGGCGCAGCAGCCTGGCGGCTCGTCTATCTCTGTGCAATGTCCGAGAGAAGCGACGCTCCCGACATCATTTATCGTTTTCTGCTCTACGGCTTTTCCTATGGAAAGGATACCCTGCATATGCTGCAGGAACCGGCGGTATTCCACGCTTTTGAAGTTTCCCGTCAGGTCACAAATGAAGCGCATTCGTTCCGGGAATTTATCCGTTTTGCAAATATTTCCTCCGGTTTTCCGATCCTGGTCTCGCATATTTCCCCGAAAGCCAATGTGCTGACCCTGGTCGCTCCCCATTTTTCTGACCGGCTTCCCTCAGAAAACTGGATGATTCTCGATGATAACCGGCAGCTTGCCGTCGTGCATCCCGCTGACCGGCCCTTTTATCTGACCCGTCTTTCTCCGGATGAAATAGAACGCCTTTCCCTCACGGAATCCACTTCGGACCCTTACGAAGAACTCTGGAAAGGATTTTTCACCGCAATTGCCATCAAAGAGCGTTCCAATCCCGACTGTCAGCGTACGCATCTGCCGCTCCACTACCGGGATCATATGCCGGAATTTAAAAATTTTTAGAGTCTTAGAATTTTTCCAGCTGTTCCATGTTCAGCACAAACACAGTACAGCCTCCTGTCTGGGTATCAATCGGAACAGAGTAATTTCCGCCCGGGCAGAAGTTTCCGCTTTCCATCGGGGTGGCCGCATAGGTAACTGTTTTCCGAAGCCCTGCTTCCTGTTTTAAGATCGCAAGCACAGCGTCGAGCTTATGATCATCGGTTCCGATCAGCAGTGTTGTGTTCTTCTCCTTCAGGAAACCGCCGGTCGTGGCAAGCTCCGTCACAAAAAAGCCTTTTTTGTTCAACTCGGCAATGGTGTCTGCCTCGTCCTCTTTCCGTAATACAGCAACAATTAACTTCATACAAATTCCTCCTCGCATCCTCCGGTCAAACGGATTCTGATTTTTGAAAAGTCAGCTGCTTATGCCGTATGGCACATTGCATTTTTCTGTTTTCACAGTAAAAATAGCATAATGTCACGGAAAAAGAAAGTCTTTTTTTACTTTTTCACTTCAAATCCGTATGACACGGTTCCATTTTCGAATACCGCGTCCACTTCGTAGATGTAGCCGGCCTCGGCTCCCGGAATGCTCCAGCTCTCCGCATGCTCCACAGAAACGCTTTCTCCCTCCGGGTAACCATTGCCAAAGTTCTGCCCCCGGTCTTCGGCCGGCCATCTTTCTGCTGTGACAGAATCCGGCTCCTCCGAGAAGACAAGCTCCAGATCGGTTTTTCCTTCGTCATTTGCTGTATGCAGATCACTCAGTTCCGTCCATTCCAGAATGAACGCACTGTCCGCAACGACGTTCTGACCATTGCCGTCCTCATCAACATAAGACCAGGTATAACCTCCCTGTGTTGCCATAGCTGTCACCTGGGCATTTGGCTGTGTGTAGCACAGATTCAGAAACGGAATTTCCGATGGATCCTTTTCCGGCAGAATCTGGGAAAGTTCCTCATCGAATTTTTCTGCATCCGCCTCCGTACCGCCGCTGATTCTCATAATACGGCTGATACCCGGATATTGTCCCGGATAGGAGTTCAGCATAATACCGTCGCCCTCCACTTGAAGAAAATCTCCTTTTTTGATCTCGGACGGATCAATAG
Organism: Blautia sp. AF34-10; assembly: GCF_003477865.1. NCBI lineage: Bacteria > Bacillati > Bacillota > Clostridia > Lachnospirales > Lachnospiraceae > Blautia > Blautia sp. AF34-10. The sequence goes on along the minus strand of NZ_QUED01000016.1, from coordinate 72,538 downwards.
CATTTCCATTTTCATCGTAAAGTGTGTCGGACGGTGTATGTGTCACATAGATGTTTCCGTGTTCCAGATCTCCCAGGTACCATAACCCGGAATCTTCTGCAAGAAATACGGCTTTCTGTACTTCTTCTGCCCTATTGCTGTCCGCTGCAGTACTTGCTGTATCTGCATTCAGATTTCGGTCCCGTTCCGTTTTCATATAGATTCCGCCTCCAATCAGCACGGCGGCAACTACAACACCGGTCACTCCAAAAATAACTGCGTTTTCTTTTTTCATAAGCGTATTCTTCCTTTCCTGTTGTTTTCCCGTTTTTTTTACACGACTTGTTTTATCTTTCTGCAAGACATGCAAGAAACGGTTCCCCGTACTTTTCAAATTTGCTCTCGCCGACACCAGAGACCGCCAGCATTTCCTCTTTGTTGGACGGTTTCTCCATCGCCATCTGGATCAGTGTTTTATCCGAGAAGATAATATACGGAGGCACTTTATGCTCCTTTGCAAGCTCCATCCGGAGTGCCCGCAGTTTTTCGAATACCGCGGCCTCCTCGTTGGAAAGATCCTTTGCCGCTGCCGAGGTTTTTGTCTTTGTCTTCTCTTTTGCGGCTTTCGGAATCCGTTTTTCTTCTTTTGCCATCTTCATCAGCATCGTGCCGTCCTCATCCAGCAGCTCCGCCGCTTTTGGCAACAGGCGCACAATGCTGTATGTGTCGGCCGTTACATAGAGATATTCCCGGACCTGCAGTTCATTTAAGATCTGCCGCAGCCGGTAGACCGGCTCTTTTGCCAGTTCCCCGTAATGGGAGTTTTCATCCATGCGGTACTGGCGGATTTTCGCGGTATTCGCACCGTGCAGGGTATCGAGAATCACCGTCGTGCCGTAGCGCTGACGGCATTCCCGCACACAGCCAAGGATTGCCTTTGCCGCCGCTGTCACATCCACCGTTTCAAATTCCGAGAGGCAGTTGGAACAGTTTCCACAGTAATTGGAACCGTATTCCCCGAAATACCTCAGGATATAATCTCTGAGGCACTCATGGGTGAAACAGTAAAACGTCATTTTCTTCAGCCGTTCCTCCTCCCGCTGACGGATCAGCGCTGTCGTCTCGGGATCCTCACTCTCCTGCGCCATGTTTTCGATAAAAAACTGGTTTGTGATGACGTCCTGTCCCGCGTACAGCAGAATACATTCCGCCGGAAGGCCGTCCCTGCCTGCTCGTCCGGCCTCCTGATAATAGCTTTCCATGTTTTTCGGCATATTATAATGGATGACGTACCGCACATTCGATTTATCGATTCCCATACCAAAAGCGTTTGTCGCTACCATGATCTGCTTCCGGTCATAAATAAAATCTTCCTGGTTTTCCTTCCGTTCCAGGTCAGAGAGACCCGCATGGTATCTTGTGACAGAATATCCTTTCTGCTCGAGTTTCTCACAGACCTCCTCCACATTTTTTCTGGTCAGACAGTAAATAATTCCGCAGTCCGCCTCGTGCTCTGCAAGGAATGATTCCACGGCTGCGAATTTATCTTTCGGCTGCTGTACCGTAAATTTCAGATTTTTCCGGTCAAAGCCTGTGACCAGACGTACCGGATCACGCAAAGACAGTAGTGCTTCGATATCATCCCGTACCTCTTTTGTTGCCGTTGCCGTAAAGGCACCGATCACCGGCCGTGCGGGAAGCTGCTCGACAAACTCTGTGATTTTCAGGTAGCTTGGGCGGAAATCCTGACCCCACTGGGAAATACAGTGTGCCTCATCAACACTAATCATCGAAATTTCCATCGACTGCACCGCGCACAAAAATTCCGGTGTCAGAAGGCGTTCCGGGGCGACATAAATAATCTTGTACCGGCCCTCCATGGCAAAGCCGAGTGCCTTCCGGTACTGCGCCGCACTTAAGGAGCTGTTCAGAAACGCAGCGTGAATCCCCGCCTGGTTCAGGGTCGATACCTGATCCTTCATCAGAGAAATCAACGGTGATACCACCAGGGTAATTCCTGGCAGCAGAAGCGCCGGAATCTGATAACACAGCGATTTTCCTGCTCCGGTCGGCATGATGCCGAGCACGTCCTGTCCGTTCAGAAGCGCATCCACCAGCATCTCCTGCCCCTCCCGGAAGGAATCGTAACCGAAGTACTTTTTTAAAACCTCATATTTTGTCATCTTGTTTTTCTCTGCCCTTTCCATCCACTCTACCTCCATTGTGACATAGATTGCAGGTAAAGTCAAACAGATGTGTGCCGCATGTTTTCTTTCATCCATACATATATTGTCTCAAAAAGTCCTGGAGGGGGATTTTATGCGTTCTCTTTCACCCCTTTCCCGCCGGATCCTGAAAAAAGCCGGTATCGCCGCCGCTTTTTTCTGCTCCGCTTTTCTTTTTGGCTCTGTTCTGTCCCACTTTACCTGCCGTGCGCTCCGAAAGGCAGCCCCAGTTTTTCTCTCTGCTGCGCCGGAGACACCTGTTTCTTCCGTTTCGATGCCCGTCCTCTCCTCTGCTGCCGAAAACTGGGGGCTCTCCTTCCCGGAAAAAGGGAAGACTCCCGTCGGCAATGCTACATCCGAAGAGCTTGCCGCCTACAACGCCTGGTTTGCCGCTTCACCGGAAGAAAACATCATCTATCTGACGTTTGACTGCGGCTATGAAAACGGCAACACACCAACGATTCTTGATGCGCTCCAGAAGCATCAGGCTCCCGCAACGTTCTTTGTCGTCGGCAATTTTCTCTCCGACCAGCCGGATCTTGTCAAACGTATGGCAGCGGAAGGCCATATCGTCGGAAACCACACCTGGTCGCACCCGGATATGTCCAAAATCTCCACGCAGGAAGCCTTCTCAGAAGAACTGAACCGAGTCTCCACACTTTATCAGGAAACCACCGGCCAGGAAATGGTGAAATTTTACCGGCCGCCGCAGGGAAAATACAGCACACAGAACCTGCAGATGGCAAAGGACCTCGGATACCAGACGTTTTTCTGGAGTCTCGCCTATGTAGACTGGTACCAGGATCAGCAGCCGACCCACGAGGAGGCTTTCAAAAAGTTGACCGGACGCATTCATCCCGGTGCCATCGTCCTGCTTCATAATACCTCATCCACCAACGCGGAGATTCTCGATGAGCTGCTGACGAAATGGGAAGAAATGGGATATTCTTTCGGCTCTCTCGATCAGCTCGCATCGAAATCTGCCTGAGGACCGGAAATACGGTTTCTCATGTATTTCTATCTTTCTTTTGTTCTGCTTTTTTTATCCTGCTTTCAAACCGGAATGCCTCCTCTTTTACTTCCTTCCAGAGCCGCAGCACACAGAGCAGGTTCGGCACCGCCATGCAGGCATTGGCAAGCTCCGCAAAATTCCAGACCGTTTCTGCCATGCAGACGCACCCGGCAAACGCTGCAAAACAGAAGAAAACACGGTAAACCATTCCGAAGCTATCCTTTTTCACCAGCCAGAGAAACGCCTGCTCCCCCTGGTATGCCCAGCCGGCCATCGTTGCAAATGCGAACAGCAGAATCCCGACCGCGACAACATAGCCTCCCGCCGGTCCGAACACACTTTCAAAGGCCTGAATTACCATCGCCGCTCCATCCGCTTTTTCCGCCTCCAGTATCCCCTCTGCCGCCCCGGTCACTCCAACGGCAAGGCCGGTCACAAGACAGATCACCATGGTATCAACGAACACACCTGTCATGCTGATGTACCCCTGCCGCACGGGATCGTCGGTCTGTGCCGCCGCAGCACTGATTCCGCCTGCTCCAAGCCCTGCTTCATTCGAAAACACACCGCGGGAAATTCCATACCGCAAGGCCGGCGGCAGCAGGGAAATTCCCGCACCCACCGCTCCTCCCGATACCGCCCGGAAAGAAAACGCGTCCCGTACTATCGCAAGCAGTGTCCGCGGAAGCTCTCCGGCGTGCAGACCGATTACCATTCCTGCCCCGCCCAGATAAAAGAGTGCCATTCCCGGTACCAGCACCTCCGCCGCTTTTGCAATGGAACGCAGTCCGCCTGTCACCACGAGCAGAAGAAGAATCGTCAGCACCAACGCGCTTTTTTCTCTTGCCACGCCAAACGTATCCTGCATCGCCAGCGCAATCGAGTTTGCCTGCGTCATATTGCCCATTCCGAGAGATACCAGCACGGTGCTTCCGGCAAAAAACACAGCCAGCATCTTCGCCAGCCGCTCCCCCGGAAATGCTCTGGTCAGCGTCACCATCGGACCGCCGCAGTATGTTCCGTCTTTTCTTTGCATCCGGTACTGCACCGAGAGAAAACTCTCAGAAAATTTCAAAGCAAGTCCCACAACCGCCGCCAGCATCATCCATCCCAGTGCTCCTGGTCCTCCAAGCGCCATTGCGGAGGCAACCCCCACGATATTGCCCGTCCCGATTTCCGCCGCAAGTTCCGTCATCAGCGATGCGAACGGCGAAACTCCTGCTTCTGTTTTCTCCCCGCTGTATCTCGCCTCACGGCCGAATGCTGTACGAAGCGCAAAGAACAACCGTCGAATGGGTAGCGCGCGAAGCTGGATGGTCAGAAAAATGCCTGTCCCAAGCAGCAGAAAAAGAAGCGGCGGTCCCCAGGCGGCTGCATTCACCGCTTTTAGAAATGCATTGATTTTTTCAAGCGTGGCCATATCCATTCCTCCCTGTACAAAGTTCCAAAGGAAAGCAGTTCCCGTCCCTCCATTGTTAAACGGTTTTCTGTCCATGCATCGCAATGTTTTCTCTGCACTTTATGCAGCACCGCACAAAAAAAGAACCCGACAGCAGCCTTACGGCCCGTCCGGTTCTTTCGATCTTCATCTTATTTTGTTGTATTCCGCTTCCGCCCGTTTTTCAGGACTCCTGCTCCTTTAAATCATCCGCCACGAGAACACCCGCTTTGAAGCCCATCAGCATCATCTCGAGCATTTCTGCATCGTAATTGCGGTATTTCAGGTAATAAAACAGCGAATCGAGATAATTCAGAAAGCCTTTTTTCGTCTCCGGACTTAAAATCACCCGTTTTCCGTCGCCCATCAGATATTTGGCAATCCGGGAAAAGACGAACTTTTCGTTCAGAAATGCCATCGCATCCGATGTCTCATCCTCCACCAGGATCTGGATCGGTTTTCTCCGCAGCAGCCAGTAGGTCTCATAGGAGATCACTTTCAATGAATTGATATGCTTTGCCTGATGAAAATGTTTCAGGCGGGAAATATCCGTGAAATAGTCCAGCACTGCATGGCTCAACAGCGACTCGCTGATCTGGATTTTCTCGCGGATGCCGAGACTCTTGGCAAATTCCTCGATTTCTTCGTAAAAAACAGCGTAACGGCTCTGGATTACTTCCTCGGAAAATTCTTCCAGAAGTCCGTCGTAGTTTGTGTATATTTTTTCTATTGTATTCATTTTTCCTCCCCGGGCAGATTCAGGATTTCATAGCAGAGTTTCGTCCGGACAAAGTCGGTATATTCGGTCATCTCGCGTTTTTCCATTGTTCCGTAGCGGATCGGCGAGGTATTTCCCATCAGATGTTTTCGGATTTTTCCGGCTTTGACTGCCGCCATCATATTCTCCGCAGAGTCCTCTGCTGCATGAGAGAAGCCCATGCGGCCCGTGTTTCTTCCATCCATTTTTTATCCTTTCCCATGTCTGAAAAGCAGTTTTATTCTTTCAGTATGCTCCAGACGGCATCATCCATCGTATGAATTTCATTCAGATCGCGTTTTTCCACCGCTGCCTTGACCTGCGGTTTTAATTCACGCTTGCGCACGATCGTTTCCTTGCTCTGGAACTTCTCATCCGGCACAACCTGGAGACGGCGGTAGAACGATCCCATCTCATCTCCCATGCCCGCCAGACGGTTCAGCAGCTCGGAAAACTCTGTCAGCATGGCGTTTCCCTTGCGCCGCGGGTAAAGAATGCTGTGGTCAATCTCTCCCCAGCCCTCCTCGAACAGCGTCTTAATCTGAATTTCAATGTAGACGCCGCGGTAAACGACAATGTAATGCACCGCACGGTAATGTTTCCGGTCCAGAATGTTCTCCTCCGGAATCCAGTTCACATAAATGTCGGCGTAATCGCCAAGTCTTGTATGGACTTTCGGCGGCTCTGCCATATAGCCCGATGCGTTCTGGTCGTAGTCACGGCCGTAATCACGGATGTATTTCTCCGGATCATTTTTAAACCAGTGCGTAATGTATTTATGGAAGTTTACCCAGTCCTCCCGATACAGCAAAAGTCCCCGGATTCCGATCAGATCTGTCACGTAACGCATATAGCTTGTCGAATCCATTTTCCGGTACTTTGCATAATTTTCTAGGCGCTTGCGCACCAGCTTTTCCACCAGATGTTCGGTGTCCTTCAGACGGCTGTGGTACGACTGCAGTCCGATCTCTTTTTCCTTGTCCTGCAAAAACTCTGCCACAAATTCTTTTCGGATCTTTTCCAGCGTCGGACGGCGCCGTTCATAATCATCCGCAATTTCCAGCAGTTCTTCCCAGGAAATATCTGCTTCCTCAAATTCCTGCGGCAGAATTCCGAATTTCTGCAAAAACTCGTCCTTTGTCAGATACACGTAGATTCCTCGCTCTCTTTGTCAATTCAACGTACAGGTTTCTTTTTTTCAGAACGCACCCCGGAGAAACCCGGCCCCGCTGCGTTCTGACGCACCGGAGAGATTATAGCACATTCATCCCCGCTTCACAAGTAAAATCTTTATTTAAGAATGCACATTTCCACTTTAATCTTTCTGCCAATTTCTTAAACTTTCCTTAAGCTGTCTTGATGTTTCACCTGCCCCATGGTAAGATAATCGTGACTTGGCAGAATTGTCTGCTGTTTACACTTACATTAAGAGGGAGGTCTTTTTTATGTGGACTCGAGAGGAACTGAAAACCCGCGGAAAAGCCGCATTTTTACGCAATTACTGGATCTGTGTGGTAGCCGCCTTGATTCTGACTCTGCTGGTCGGAAGCGGTACTTCTAATTCTGGAAATTCCAACAATGACAGCAATCAGACTAACTCGGTCGGTATATCTGGATTTACGATTTCTTCCGATAACTTCAATGTGGAATCCTTTGCAGAAAAATTCACCCCGCTTGGACCGGTTAAATTTGTTTTTACTGTCTTCAGCGGCATTGTACTTCTTGTCATTGGTCTTGCCTTTATTCTGATCCGTATTTTTGTTCTTGCACCATTTGAGGTAGGAGGCTCGAGGTTTTTCATTGAAAACTCGATGGAAAAAGCGGGACTTGGCAACATACTGTTCGGATTCCAGAACGGCTACTATGGAAAAACTGTGTGGACTCTGTTTTTAAAAAATCTTTATATATTCCTCTGGTCGCTGCTTCTTCTGATTCCTGGAATTGTGAAAGCTTATGAATACCGCATGGTTCCTTATCTTCTCGCCGACTACCCGGAACTTTCGACCGAAGAAGCATTCCGCATCAGCCGTGAAATGATGAACGGTGAAAAGATGAATACATTTATTCTTGATCTCTCCTTTATCGGATGGTATATTCTTTCCGGAATCACCTGCAATCTTGTCGGTATTTTCTATCTGTATCCGTACAAATATGCAACCGATGCCGAACTGTTCCTGGTTCTGAAACAGAATTACTTCTCCAGCCGGAGTTATGGCAATACGTATCAGGCTTACTAAACCGCACAAAAAATCAGGTGCTTCTCTTTTTCGGGAAGCACCTGATTTTTTTATGTATTTCTTTTTAAATATCTCTTAGATATAATCTTTCATTTCAAAATACCGCATCAGAATATCGGCACAGTTCTCGATGCCAAGATCCGAGGTATTCAGGATCATATGGTAGTTATTGACATCGCCCCATGTCTTTCCGGTATTTTTATAATAATACTCGGCACGCTGCTTGTCTGTCTCTTCCAGCATCACCTCAGCCGCCTCTCTTGTCAGGGAAAACAGCTTCATGATACGTTTGATCCGGTCCTCTTTGTCCGCGCAGACATAAATATTGATGACGTTGCTTTTATCTTTCAGAAACTCCGAAGCACACCGTCCAATGATAATACACGGCTGTTTCGCCAGCTCGCGGATCGCATCCGCCTCAGATTCAAAGGCATTTTCACGCATGCCGTGCTCTACATCGTCCTTATCATATACCGGGATATGCAGTCTCTCGGAAAGTTCTTTCGCAATAATACTCGCCCCAGTACCAAACCGGCGGCTCATCGTAATAACTAAGTTCATTTGCCACTTCCTCCTTCGCACTTCTCATAACGCAAACAAACGCCTTATGACAAATCAAAAAATTTTTCTTTCGCTGTCTTTTATTATAACAAACCCCCACCGAAAACTCAAGGTTTTTCGACAGGGGCATGGATCACTCAGGCGATGGTGATTTCTTCTATTTTCTTTTTTGCGAAATGATTGAATGCCGCGATGACTCTTCCTGTGCAGACCATGGCTATAACAGTGCCGATTCCGATTCCTACCGGGCGGCCGGCATCGATGAGGCCGATCGCAAGGGAAATGACGATGGCGGAGAAATCAAAAAGATTTTTTCCGAAACCCATGTTCTTTCCGCAGCGCTCGCCGAGAACTCTTGCCAGGCCGTCGGCCGGGTTTGGGACGATGTTGACGTCTACGGTCACAGCGGCGCCGATTCCCGTAAGAATGATGGCAAGGACAAGAACGAGAAGCCGCATTCCCATCTGGTCAGGTGCCGGGAAAATCCGGTCGAAGATGGTGATAAAGGCGCTCGTCAGGTAACTTGCGGCAACCTGCAGAAGCTGGAACGGCGGGAATTTTCCTTTCAGCAGTACGATCTGTAATACGATGAAGATCAAATACGCCACGAAGACGGCGGTTCCTGTTTCATAGCCGAAGATCTGTGCCACGGCGTACGGCATGGAGATGATGGGCGATACGCCGAGGTTCGTCTTCGTATTCAGTGTGATACCGAGTGCCAGCACCATAATTCCAATCAGATAAAGCGCAATGCGCAGAATCCATTTCTTTTGTTTTTCCTGCATAATTTTCCCTCTTTTCTTTCTGTAACAACGCTTCTATCTTAACACACATCAGGGAAAATGTGCAGTAAGTCTATCGGATGCAGGATTACTCCTCCTCCAGCACACAGCCTTCTGGTGCATAAGTTTCAAAAAGCCAGTCCTCAAGCGCATTCAGATTATCATCGGAATGCTCGACCTCACGCGCATAGCGCCAGGAAAGCTCCTCGATGTCGTGCATGGAAAGCGTTTTTCCATTTTCCAGCCACCGTGCAACCAGGATTTCCTGAATCCAACGGACAGAGAACAGCGCGAGTTCCATTTTGGAACAGACCATATCGTCATAGACGGCGCCGCAGAAATAGGTGTAGACGAAAAACATCAAAAGCTGCTCACCGATGTTTTCCCACTCTGCACGGCGTTCACCTGCAGCGCCCCAGGTGCGATGGAATTCTTCACAGATGGCCTGATAAGCGGTTTCTCCGTTCTGATACAGCGCTTTTTCTGTGCCGTCAAGCACAGTATCCCATTCCGGACGAAGACGCTCGAGACCGCGGAGAACGGCAAGTTCCTTCACCTGGCGGTCATATGCATGAAAGGATGCAGCATCCACACCTTTTTCCGCAAGGCTCTCCGCCACGCACTCGCTTAAGGTTCCCTCTTCCAGATGCTTTTCATACTTCCGAAGCAGGTCATCGATATCATACTCCCGCTGCTCCTCCATACAGATCTGATACTGTTCTGCGAGCTGCTCTGCCGCCGTCATGCGCTCCTGCAGCGGCAGTTCGCGGTTCTGCAGAATCCGGAACAAAACATCTCTCGTGTCTTCCAGCTGGGAGAACATCATGAAGTCAAACTCTTCAAAATCATCCTCCTCGTCGGTCTCCTCCTCCAGAAAACGCACCGGCTCTTTGCAGGACAGGATAATCCGTGCAGCTTCCGGGCAGGAAAGGGACAGGGATAATTCACGCAGACCCTCGTACTCCTCCGTATGGCGCGGGTAAAGGCGGCAGGTGTCACATAAGGAATCCGGCCCCAGTTCCTTGTAAAGATCGCAGAGATTTTCATCATTCAGAAAGGCACAGCGGCGGTTGTTCTGGTAAAAACACTCTTCCTCCCAGTCGATCGAATTGCGCAGGCGCTTTCCAAACTCACTCTTCTCATTTCCATACCGCTCCAGGGAATCCTCGTCGATCACGATCTGCCAGCCGGCACAGCACGTATCCGGGCAGTCTCCGGCGGTGCATACAAACTGGTCGTAAAAATGTGGTTTTAAATATCTCATGCTTTTTTGTTTCCTTCTTTATATTTCTGTACGATCCACGCACCAGCCTCGCCGACCGGCATGCCGCTTTTTTCTGCAATTACTGCGGCACTCTCGTACTCTGGGTAAATTTTTTCGATCTCGCCGTGGCGGCAGATCTTGACTGTCACATGGCCGTACTCGGTTGCGATTGTCGCAAACTCGCGTTTCATCACGGTGCGCTCCATCCGGCAGCGGCGGATGCCGATTGTGGTGGTCTCGGCGAATATGATATTTTCCAACGTCTCCCGCGTTTTATCATCACAGATTACATCCAGCTGGTAAGCCGGGCGGTTTTTCTTCATATAGACCGGGATGTAATGGACATCTCTTGCGCCTGATCGCAGCAGTTTTCCCATGCAGTAGCCGAGCGCCTCGCCGGTGCAGTCATCAATGTTGCACTCCAGCTTCCAGATCGTATCTTTCTCGTCGTTTTCTTCTGTTTCGAGCATCATTGCACGCAGCAGTGACGGGCGCTCATACGTCCGTTTTCCGGCGCCAAGACCTGTTCTGGTACATTTGAAGGATGCCGGCAGTGTCTCTTTGGTACGGATTGCCGCAACAATGGCTGCTCCGGTCGGTGTGACCAGTTCACCCTGGATTCCGGTCGGAACGAGGGTCAGGCCATGTGCCTGTACGATATTTAAAACAGCCGGTACCGGAACCGGGATCATGCCGTGCTGGCATCTGACAAAGCCGCTTCCCTCGCTGAGACCCGTCACGATGACTTCATCCGGCGCCAGGTTATCCAGGCAGACAGCGGCAGCCACAATATCAACGATGGAATCGACAGCTCCCACCTCATGGAAATGCACCTGATCAAGCGGAACGCCATGGGCTTTTGCTTCCGCTTCGGCAAGAATCTGGAAAATCCGCTCCGCCAGCGCTCTTGCTCCCGGTGTCAGACCGCCGCTGCGGATAATCGCAAGAATCTCCGGCAGCCCGCGGTGCTCATGATGGTGATGATGCTCCCCTGTGTGATCGTGGTCATGGCTGTGCGCATGCTCGTGGTCATGATGATGCTCGTGATCATGTGGATGGTCATGCACTTCCGCCCCATCCCCGTGCAGATACGCCATATCGTGATCATGGTTCTCATGCTCTGCATCCAGAATCACATTGAAATCGCAGGCATCCAGCCCCGACTTTTTCACTCTTGTAATCGCAATTTCGTATCCCGGCAGTTTCAGGCTTTCCAGTGATTTCTCCAGTACTTCCCGGTCTGCTCCCAGGTCGAGCAGCGCTGCAACGGTCATATCTCCGCTGATTCCGCTCCCGCACTCCAGATATAAACTTTTACTCATCTTGATGTACTCCCATTCTGTTAATCTGTGTTGCAATATATCCGGCTCCATAGCCGTTGTCGATATTCACGACGGCAATTCCGTTCGCGCAGGAATTGATCATCGTAAGCAGCGCCGAAAGACCGTTCATGCTGGCCCCGTAGCCAACGGATGTCGGAACAGCAATCACCGGCTTGTCCACCAAGCCGCCGAGCACGCTCGCCAGCGCCCCCTCCATTCCGGCAACGGCTACAACGCAGTTGGCGCTCTGAATCGTATCGAGACGCGACAGCAGGCGGTGGATACCGCTCACACCGACATCGTAGATACGCTCAACGTTTGCACCGAAGTATTCTGCGGTCTGCGCCGCCTCCTCGGCAACGGAAATATCCGCAGTTCCAGCCGTACAGACCGCAATTTTTCCGATCCGCTTCTTGTCTTTCTTTTCTATTTTTAAAATATGCGACAGCGGATCATACACCACTTCCGGAAACTTTTCGCGGATCAGCTCATACTGATGCTCACTGGCTCTCGTTCCGAAGACCTCCCCATCCTGCTCGTACAGACGCGTAAAAATCTTCAGCAGATGTTCATCCGCCTTCCGCGCACAGAAAATGACCTCCGCAAATCCGCTCCGGATTTCACGGTGCGTATCCAGCTTAGCATATCCCATCTCCTCGAACGGCTCTTTTTTGAAATATTTCTCTGCCTCCTCGATCGAGATTTCGTTGTTTTTTACTTTTTCTAATACCTCTCTTGCCTCCAAAGCATTCACCTCGTTTTCGTTTTTTCCTTTTTTTCACACCCAAATACGATACAACATAAAAAGAAAGCCGAAACCTCTGCTTTGTCAGAACCTTCTCTTTTCTGACACCGCAAATCTCCAGCTTTCTTTATTTTAAACTATGAAGTGCACTTTAAGTCAAGCAGATTCTATACACAAGTATACCCTGCTTTCTGCGTTCCCGCAATGTTTTCTTTTCGCAGTGTGAGTCATCGTATAGAAATAAGAATCCCCGCCGATGCCGCCTCAAATGCCGCACCGCCGGGGATTCTGTAAGTTTAACTGTATTCCGCTGCTTTATTTCTCTGCTTCTCTTTTCTTATCCAGTTTTACATTGCGGAAGTACAGCACCATATCTACGGTGATCTCTGCAATGTTCAGGAAATAGAAAGCCCATGCAAGGAAAAAGATCCAGTCTTTGTCCGGATTGTTCATATAGCTGATAAATTTGTTAGCAATACCGAAAATATATCCGATCCAGATGAACACCTCAAAGTAAAGGCTCTTTCCTTTTGCTGTTCTTGAAGTCCAGGATTTATAAATGGACAGCGGCCAGGACAGGCCAAAGCACAGGATCATCAGTGCTTCCAGTAAGTGGCTTATCATTTCTACAGTCATGTTTTTCTTCCTCTTTCATTTCTTTTTCTGCCGAAAGTCGCTTGCAAGTGTTAATGCCCTGATGTCTTTTCAGCTTGAGACCTGTCTGAAATAATCAGACGGGTCTATGGTCTCTCTTGTATTTCGTCGTTACAAATGTAACCTTTAGTCTTCTTTATGCGCTTCTAAGTATTCTTTTCTTCCCATCTCATACAGATTATTTCCGTCGCAGTCGATGATAACAAAAAGCGGCATGTCTTCTACTTCCAGACGGCGAAGTGCTTCTGCGCCAAGATCTTCGTATGCGATCAGCTCTGCTTTTTTGATGCATTTTGCAAGCAGTGCGCCGGCTCCGCCGATGGCTCCGAAGTATACGCCATGATATTTCTTCATGGCTTCTACAACTTCCGGAAGACGTGCGCCTTTACCGATCATTCCTCTTGCGCCTACGGACATCATGGTCGGAGCATACGCATCCATACGGCCGCTGGTGGTAGGACCTGCAGATCCGATGACCTGGCCTGGTTTTGCAGGGGTCGGTCCTACGTAGTAAATCGTAGCGTCTGTCGGATCAAACGGGATTTTTTCTCCTCTTGCGAGCGCTTCACACATTCTCTTATGTCCGGCGTCACGGGAAGTATAGATAGTTCCGGTCAGATATACGGTATCTCCGGCATGCAGTGTTTTTGCCAGTTCTTCTGTTAAAGGCAGCTGAATATGTTTTTCCATGATCAGATCACCTCCGTTTTATGACGGGTAACATGGCAGTTGATGTTGACTGCACACGGCATTCCCGCAATATGAGTCGGCATTGTCTCGATATTGAGGCCGATGGCTGTGGTTTTTCCGCCAAAGCCCTGCGGTCCGATGCCGAGTTTGTTGACTTTCTCCAGCATTTCTTTTTCCAGATCTGCGTAGAACGGATCCGGGTTCTCGGAATCGATCGGGCGCATCAGTGCTTTTTTCGCAAGCAGTGCACATTTATCGAAGGTTCCGCCGATACCAACGCCGACTACCATAGGCGGGCATGGGTTCGGGCCTGCTGTCTCAACAACTTCCAGGATGAAATCCTTGATTCCCTGAAGACCTGCGGACGGTTTGAACATACGGATCATACTCATATTTTCGCTTCCGAAGCCTTTCGGGCCTACGGTTACTTTGATCTGATCGCCAGGAACGATCTCGGTGTAGAGCATAGCCGGTGTATTGTCGCCGGTGTTTCCTCTTCTGACCGGATCTTTGACAACGGATTTTCTTAAGTATCCTTTGTCATATCCTCTTCTGACACCTTCGTTGACTGCCTCTGCAAGATCTCCTCCTGCGATGTGCACATCCTGTCCGATTTCCAGGAAAACACATGCCATTCCGGTATCCTGGCAGATCGGCACGTTCTGTGCGTCTGCGATCTCATAATTTTCTACGATTTTGTCCAGAACACCTTTTGCAATCTCGCCATCCTCGCAGGCACGGCAGCCTGTGATGGCACATTTTACGTCTTCCGGAAGATGGTAGTTTGCTTCGATACAAAGTTTCTCTACCACATCCGTAATGGTACTAGCCTGAATTTCACGCATGGGATTCTCCACCTTTCTTTCCTTGCTATTTTATCATACCGATCATCCAATGGATTTTCAGCACGGAAAGCGTGTCCAGGGACAGTATTTCTGCCCCGGGCCACGCTTTTTCGCGGTTACTGCATTTTACAGGTGTCTCTTTCCTGCATAATCCGGCAGAAGCTGCGGAGATACCATACCGGTGTCAATGCCTGCCTCTTTTAAGGTCTCAGCATATTTCTCCACATGATCCAGATTCATCTTTCCAAGTGTTACGTCTTTTGCTTTTGCTGCTGCAGCTTTTCCTGCATCACGGCCAAATACGATAACATCCAGCAGAGAGTTACCCATCAGACGGTTTCTTCCGTGGATTCCTCCAACTGCCTCACCTGCTACGAGCAGGTTGCTTACGGTGTTGGTAAAGCCTTCGCCGTTGATTTCCAGTCCACCGTTCTGATAATGCAGCGTCGGGTAAACCAGGATCGGCTCTTTTCTCATATCGATGCCATACTGCATGAACATACGGAACATAGCCGGGATTCTCTTCTCAATGGTGCCTTCTCCGTGGATCAGCTCGATCATTGGAGTATCCAGCCATACAGCCTTGCCCTGTGGAGTCTCAACGCCCTCGTTGCGGTCGTCGGAGCACTCGCGGATGATACTTGCTGCAGATACGTCACGGGTTTCCAGCGGATGCATGAATGCTTCGCCGTCTACGTTTACGAGCATTGCGCCCAGAGAACGTACTTTCTCGGTTACCAGAGCACCGAAGATCTGAGCCGGGTAAGCAGCTCCGGTCGGATGGTACTGAATGGTATCCTGATACAGAAGCGGAGCGCCTGCACGGTATCCAAGGATCAGACCGTCAGCGGTTGCACCGTAATGGTTGGAGGTTGGGAAGTTGTTGTAGTGAAGGCGTCCTGCACCACCGGTTGCAATGATAACTGTTTTTGCCTTTGCTACCTGGTACTCGCCAGTCTCCATGTTCTGGAGAACAGCACCTGCAACCTGTCCCTTATCGTCTTTGATCAGTTCTACTGCGGAAGAGAACTCGATTACCGGAATACCGCGGTTGATGACTTCATCACGCAGTGTTCTCATGATCTCTGCTCCAGAGTAGTCACGGCATGCATGCATACGTTTTCTGGAAGTTCCGCCGCCGTGCGTAGTTACCATACGGCCATTCTCATCTTTATCAAACATAACGCCCAGGTTTTCCAGCCAGGAGATTGCATCCGGAGCTTCCATAACCAGTTTGCGGAGCAGTTCCGGTCTTGCAGCAAAGTGTCCGCCGCCGAACGCATCCAGATAATGCTGTGCCGGGGAATCGTTTTCTTTGTCCGCTGCCTGGATTCCACCTTCTGCCATCATGGTATTTGCATCACCAATTCTCAGTTTGGTGGTAATCATAACGTTTGCGCCAGCCTCGTGAGCCTCGATAGCTGCAGAAGAACCTGCTCCACCGGCACCGATAACCAGTACATCTACGTCATAATCTACTTTGTCAAGGTCGATGTCAACACCGAGGATACGGCTGTTGGACTCCAGCAGATAGCCGAGCTCTGTCGGAACTTTCTCACCTTTGTTCGGGCCGACTTTCAGGGTGATGAAGCCTTCCTCTTTATAGTCCGGATGATATGCTGCAAGAAGGGCATCTTTCTCATCCGCTGTCATTCTTCTTGGCTCTGTTGCCATTCTCTGGGCTCTGGTAGCTTCTACCTTTTTAATAGAGTCCTGCATATTGGCCAGTGTATACATTAGAAATTCCCTCCTTATTTCTCGATCTCACGGTTGTTGTAAAGTTCCTGCATTTCTTCGATCGGTTTCTGCATAACCTGCTCGATCAGATCATCGAATTTTCCTTCTTTGATCTCTGCTACACGGTTCTTTACATGTTCAGACTTCGGAGCAATGTATTTTCCGTTCAGACGTCTTGCCAGCTCTCCTACCATCGGATGGGAGATACCAGCCGGACAGCGGGATGCACAGATTCCGCAGCCGATGCAGTCGAAGGACTCTTCTGCACATTTCTTGAAGTCGCCTCTCTGTGCGTATGCAATATACTGCATAACGTTCAGGCTCTGCGGACATCCTTTGGTACATGCATTACATCCAACGCAGCTGTAGATTTCCGGATACAGATCCATCATGACTCTCTGCTCTGCGCTGATCTCTTCGATATCGTATGTTCTCTTGTCGATCGGATAGAACGGAAGGCTTGCGATATACATGCCGTCTTCTACCTGTGTCTGACATGCCAGACAGGTTTTCAGTTCATTTTTTCCTTTGATTCTGTAGATGGTCGCACATGCACCGCAGAATCCGTGACGGCATCCGCATCCGCGTTTTAACTGATATCCGGCGTACTCCATAGCGGTCATGATGGTCAGATCGCCAGGTACGGAATACTTTTTGCCGTAAACGTAAATATTTACCATTTCCTGCATTTTCTTCAACCTCCGTTTAATATTCGTTCGGTAATTCGTCAATCTCGTCGCAGCGGAAAACCGGGCCGTCTTTGCAGACGTATTTGTCTCCGATGTTGCACGGCCGCATTTTCCGATACCGCATTTCATACGAAGCTCCAAAGTGGTGTAAACCTGTGTTTTCTCATAGCCCAGCTCCTGAAGTCCCTGAAGAACAAATTTGATCATGATCGGCGGTCCGCAGATCAGAGCTGTTTTGTCAACAGACATATTCAGTTCTTTTACATAGTTCGGAACGAATCCTACATGGCCGTCCCAGCCTTCCTGTTCACGGTCAATCGTCAGATGCACGTTGACATCTTTTGCTTTCGCCCATACTTCCTGGATCTCTTTTAACTGTACCAGATCGTCTTTGGAACGGGAACCGTAAACGATATCTACGGTACCGTAGTTATCACGATTGTCCAGTACGTAATTAATAACAGAACGCAGTGGAGCAAGTCCGATACCTCCGGCGATGAACAGCAGATCCTGTCCTTTTAATACGGTTTCTACCGGGAAATGATTTCCATACGGTCCACGAACCAGGATTTCATCTCCTACGGACATGTTGTGAAGATAATTCGTTAAAGTACCGCACTCCTTGATGGAGAACTCCTGGTACTCTTTGTTTGTCGGGGAAGAGGTAATGGAAACAGTGCCTCTCCGACACCCGGTACACAGAGCATTGCGCACTGGCCAGGCATATGTTCAAACAGCTTGGTGCCGTCCGGACGAACGATACGGAATGTTTTTACGTCCGGTGTTTCGCGGCGGATATCTGTGATGATACCGACCTGCGGCAGCAAAGCGTTTTTCTTTTCTTCGCTTCCACAACTACAATTGCACATTTACTTGGTACCTCCCATGCGTTTGATTACTTTGACAATGTTCAGCGACTGCGGGCATTTCTCTACGCAGCGTCCACATCCGACGCAGGAATACATTCCGTCGTTGTTGTCCGGGAAGTATACCAGTTTGTGCATGAAACGCTGACGGAAACGCTGCAGCTGTGTGGTACGGTTGTTTCCTGCTGCCATCATGGTGAAATCAGAGTACATGCAGGAATCCCAGCAGCGGTAACGCTGTACACCGTTTCCGGTGTTAAAGTCTTTGATATCGTAGCACTGGCAGGTCGGGCAGGAGAACGTACAGGTTCCGCAGCCTAAGCAGGCATCGGAAAGTTCTTTCCACTTCGGATCGTCAAAACGTTCTTTTGTCTTGCCAACGCCCCATCCCTCGAGGGAAAGGTTGCTGTTTGGCATCTTGTCGATCAGAGTACGGATTGCTTCTTTCTCAGCCTCTACTTCTTTGGTAAGATCCTGCTCGGTCAGGTAAGCTTTTACAAGCTCGGTCAGTTTCTGGCCTTTTTCGGTTTTTGCTTCCCATGCATAACCGTCAGCTACCTGCCACATAGCAACATCTGCTGCCGGTTCTGCAGCATCGATGCCGAAGGTTTTACAGAAGCAGCTGTCTTCCGGCTCATGACAAGCCAGGGAAACAACGATGCCGTGCTCTCTTCTTGCTGCATAGTAAACGTCTGCAGGCTCGCTTAAGAAAACGCGGTCCAGAACATCGAACGCTCTGACATCGCACGGACGAACGCCGAAGATAGCAAACGGTGCGTCTTTTAATGCAGCCGGTTCAATGCTGGTTTTATTTGCCTTCTGATAGCAGGAGTAAAGAATTTCACTCTGCGGGAAAAAGGCATCTTTCGGGGATTTTACGGTTTTTAAGGTATCGAGATCCACGTCTGCGTCCTCGGTCCAGAAACCGAAATTGGTAATTCCATTGTTTTGTACCGGAAGGAAAAGATCCATCTCCTTTGCAACAGCGGCAAGGAGCTCCGGCATTTTTTCTCTGCTAATCTGATACATCCCTTAACCCCTTTCCTTAACGATACTTGGCTCTACATCTTCCTGTGTGAAGTTGGTGAGCGGTGCACGGCTGTCGGTATCGGCGCCTGCCTGATACTCTCCGTAGAACTCGTCGATATCTTTGATGAATTTACGGTTCAGCAGGTGCAGCGGAATGTGCTGCGGACATACACGGGAACACTCGCCACAGTCGGTGCAGCGTCCGGCAACGTGGAATGCACGGATAATGTGGAACATCTGCTCTTCAAATGTAGTCGTATTTGCTTTCTGTGCGGTATCGTAACGGTCATTATCGAAGACACATTTGATACAGCTGCAGGCCGGACATACGTTACGGCATGCATTACAGCGGATACAGCGGGACAGTTCGTTCTGCCAGAATGCGAAACGCTCTTCCGGAGCCATTGCCTCGAGCTTCTCAACCAGTTCAAAACGGCCTTCTTTTGCCGGTTTCTCTTCGTCGCAGTTCTCTGCCAGCTCGTCGTAGGCAACGTGTTTTCCGCCCTTGCAGGCTTTGCATCTTTCCAGGATAACATCCTCTCTTGCGAGCTCTTTGTCGCCGTAAACAGTTGCCACTTTGATGGTATCGCCGTCTTCTGTTACAGCGGTAATACCCTTGCATCCTGCTTCACGGATCTTTTCGATATCGAGTTTTCCATCGCAGCCGATGCCGACGATATAGGTTTTCTCGCGATCCACACGATGCTCTTTGATTAACTGATTAAAGCTGTAAGTATCACACGGTTTTAAGAAAACGAGTGTTTTTCCTTCTTCTTTCGATGCTTTAATCATGTATTTGCTAAGGTTTGCGCCGCAGAATCCGTCGTAGGTAAACTCGGAAAGGCTCTCGGCAGTCTCGAAGAATGCAGGCTCTGCACTGAAATCAGTGTCACCTTTTCTCCAGCCAAGAACACGGACTACGGTACCGTCAGACAGAAGCTCTTTTGCGCGGGATACTAATTTTTCTTGCATCGTAAATCCTCCAATCTGACATTCTTACCAAGGCTTGTAACCTGCTCGATGAACTCGTTCATGGTCTGGGAGAATTTCACACCTTCTGCGGCGGATACCCATTCCACACGGGTACGTCCGTTCTCAACGCCCATGTAATCCAGCATGGAGAACAGCAGGGTCATACGTCTTCTTGCATAATAGTTTCCTGTGCTGTAATGGCAGTCTCCCGGATGGCATCCGCAGAGGATGACTCCGTCAGCGCCCTTCTGGAATGCTCTTAAGATGAAGAGCGGATTGACACGGCAGGAACATGGAACACGGATGATCTTTACGTCTGCCGGATAGGAAAGACGGCTGGAACCTGCCAGGTCTGCTCCTGCATAGGAGCACCAGTTGCAGCAGAATGCCACGATGACTGGCTTAAATTCTTTGTTTTCGTTGTTATCTATCGGCATATTGCATCTACCTCCGCGAGAATTTGTCTATTGGAGAATCCTTTCAGGTCCATAGCGCCGGACGGACATGCAACGGTACATGCACCGCATCCATGGCAAAGTGCGCCGTTAACGACTGCCACATGTCTGGTTTCACGGATTCCATGGTCGTTGACCTGACGGTCTTCGTAGGAAATTGCGCCGTATGGGCAGACTTTTTCACAGGATGCACATCCATTACAGAACAGCGGATTGGATTCTGCTGTACACGGGTTGGTGGTCAGTTTGTCTTTTGCCAGCAGTCCGACTACTTTGACAGCAGCAGCTCCTGCCTGTGCAACGGTCTCCGGGATATCTTTCGGTCCCTGGCATACGCCGGAGAGGAAGACACCTGCGGTCGGGGACTCTACCGGACGCAGTTTTGCGTGTGCCTCAGTAAAGAA
This sequence comes from Blautia sp. AF34-10, assembly GCF_003477865.1. Classification (NCBI taxonomy): domain Bacteria; kingdom Bacillati; phylum Bacillota; class Clostridia; order Lachnospirales; family Lachnospiraceae; genus Blautia; species Blautia sp. AF34-10. The sequence continues at coordinate 51,875 of NZ_QUED01000016.1, read as the reverse complement.
ATCGTTGGTATCCATACTTGCGGTCAGCATGGTAGCCAGTTTTCTTGCATCTTTGCTCGGCTCGATGGCAGTTGCAAGGACAACAAGGTCTGCTTCCATTTTGATCTGACGGTTGTCAAGCAGGTCGGAACCCTGTACCAGAAGACGTCCGTTCGGTGCCTCGGATACTTTTCCTACCTGACCTTTGATATAGTCTACACTAAACTCTTCTACTGCACGGCGATAGAACTCATCGAAGTTCTTACCCGGAGTACGAACATCAATGTAGAAGACATGTACATTGACATCCGGATAATGGTCACGCACCAGCATGGCCTGTTTTGCGGTGTACATACAGCAGATCTTGGAGCAGTAGCTCTTTCCTCTGCAGGTCACGTCACGAGAACCGACACACTGGATAAATACGATATCCTTCGGATGCTCGCCGTTGGAAAGACGTACTACTTTACCGCCTGTCGGGCCGGCAGCATTCATCAGACGCTCCATCTCAAGGGAGGTAATTACGTCTTTGCTCTGGTTGTAATAATATTCGTCAAACTTGTCCAGACTGATGGTATCGAAACCAGTTGCCACAACGATTGCGCCGTACTCTCTGGTGATTACTTCATCTTTCTGGTCGTAGTTTACTGCACCTGCTGCACAGACTTTGGAGCAGATACCGCATTTTCCGGTTTTGAAGTGGATACAGTTTGCAGTATCAATAACCGGTACGTTCGGAACTGCCTGTGCGAACGGTGTGTAGATTGCAGTACGGTTGGACAAGCCTCTGTTGAACTCGCTCAGGTTCTTCTTGGAAGGACATTTCTCCTGACAGAGTCCGCATCCGGTACATTTGTCCATATCTACGTATCTTGCTTTCTTACGGATGTCTACTTTGAAATCACCGACGAATCCGCCAACGCTCTCTACCTCACTGTAGGTATAGATGTTGATCTTCTCATGCGCGTTTACCTCTCCCATACGAGGAGTCAGGATACAGGAAGAACAGTCGAGGGTCGGGAATGTCTTGTCAAGCTGTGACATTCTTCCGCCGATACTCGGGGTCTTCTCTACGATATCTACTTCATAGCCTGCATCTGCGATATCCAGTGCAGTCTGAATACCTGCGATACCGCCTCCGATCACCAGCGCACGTTTTACAACGCGGCTCTCGCCCGGGGTAAGCGGGGTATCCAGCATAACTTTAGCAACGGCTGCACGGGCCAGAATTACGGCCTTCTCGGTAGCCTCTTCCATGTCTTTATGAATCCAGGAACACTGCTCACGAATGTTTGCAATCTCCAGCTGATACGGGTTCAGGCCCGCTTTTTCTGCTGCTTTGCGGAACGTTCCTTCATGCATACGCGGAGAGCAGGAACAGATGACAACGCCGGTCAGATGCTCGTTCTGAATGGCATCGATCACTTTCTGCTGACCCGTTTCGGAACACATATACTGATAATCCTCTGCATGAACAACACCCGGCTCTTTGCTGATGACGTCAACAACTTTTTTGACATCAACCGTAGCCGCAATATTTGTACCGCAGTGGCAGACAAATACTCCTATTCTTTGCACTTTTCTCTCACCTTTCTGTGGATGGGTTGTTTTTTACTTTCTATATTTACGGAATGCACTCATCAGCAGCTGCTGCGGAGTCTCATCGTCCAGAAGTGCCGGTATTTCATCCGGGGAGAGATAATTCTCACCTTTCTGGCGGATGACAGAAAGACGGACTGCCTCGATCAGTTTGGCAGGTTTTACGTCTCTTGGACAGCGCTCTACGCATGCGAAGCAGGAGAGGCATTTCCAGATGGACTTGGAGTTCATCAGTGCTTCCACATCGCCGTTCTGTACATAGGATACGAACTGATGCGGACGGATGTCCATCTCATTGTAAGCAGGGCAGGATGCAGAGCATTTACCGCATCTCATACATTTTCTGGTATCCACGCCGGCGATGGCACGGATTTCATCGGATGTTACAATTTTCATGCCTGCACCTCCTCTTTGATGCCGAGTGCTTCTGCAAGAAGCTCGGTAAAGTAGGTAACCGGAAGACCTTCTTTTGTTCCGTTATTGCGCAGGTTGTACATGCAAAGCGGACATGCGGTGATCAGTTCTTCTGCTCCTTTGTAGGATGCGGACGCCATGATCTGGTCTACCATGTTGGATGCCATTTTCTTTTCTTTCAGGGATATGTAGCCACCGCAGCACTCATTTCTCATCGGATATACGACCGGTGTTGCGCCAAGGGCCTTGATAAAATCTTCAATGATTGTCGGATTCTCCGGATCGTCAAACTGCATTGTGGTGCTCGGACGAAGCAGCATACAGCCGTAATATGCGCCGATTTTTCTTCCTTTTAATGGGTTTACCACTTTCTCTTTGATCTTGTCAAATCCAACGACGTCACGCAGCACTTCCAGATAATGAAGTACTTTCGTTTCGCCAAGATATGGCTCGGAAAGAGCCATGTAGTTGTTTACTTTTGTCTGAATGTCTTCTACATTCGCCATGTCATCGTTTACGCGTTTGATCACGTGATGACAGGCGGAACAGACTGTGATCAGATCCTGTCCTTTTTCTTTGGCGTCTGCTAAGGCGCGAACCGAAGAAAGTTTTGTGGCGATTTCATCGGATGCCTGTGGATACACAGCTCCGCAGCACTGCCAGTTTTCAATTTCTTCCAGTTCAAATCCCAGAACTTTTGCGCACTCTCTGGCATAATGATCCAGATCTTTTGCTTTGTTCTTCAGCGTACAGCCCGGAAAATAACTGTAGGTCATGGAATTGCTCCTTTCTTACTTGCTCCTGTTGGTTTCCATTTTTCCTGCGGTATCTTCTGTCCGGCACCGGAAAAGTTTCCGGTACTCTTTTTATGTACACCCGGCGGAAAATTTCTTCAGGCGCACGTTAAGGCAGTGGGAGATACCGCTCTTTCGCACTTTCTGCCACTGCCATAAATTTTATGTTTTGAGCTTATTGCCCGCTCTTAGTGCTCGATCTGTGCGATAACTGCTTTTAATGCGTCGGCACTTGCTTTGAGTTTTTCTACTTCCTCTTTTGTCATACGCATCGGAATCTTGCCCTGTACGCCTTTCGGTCCAACGAGGGTCAGTGTGCTTAAGCATACATCCTCGATGCCGTACTCACCGTGCATCATGGAAGATACGGTTGCTACAGAATCGGAAGAAGAAAGAATGGTTGCTACCAGTTTGCATACTGCAACAGATACTGCATAGAAAGTAGCTCCTTTGTTTGCAATAACCTGTCCGCCGGAAGTTCTTACGTACTCCAGCATAGCATCTTTGTCGATCTTGGTTACGTTCCTGCCCATTTTTTCTACGGTCTCGTAGTACTCGTCCAGACTGACACCGGAAACGTAAGCGCCGCTCCACGGAATGAAGGAAGTATCGCCGTGCTCACCGAATACGTAAGCGTGGATGTTTTTCTGGGCAATGTTGAGGTGTTCAGACAGTCCGCAGCGAAGTCTCGCGGAATCCAGCATGGTACCAGAACCAAGGATCTGGTTTTCCGGAAGTCCGGAGATCTTTGTAAACACGTAGGTCATGATATCAACCGGGTTGCTTACAATGATGTAGATGGCATTCGGAGCCGCTTTTACGATTTCCGGTGTGATGGATTTTAAGATGTTTACGTTGGTCTGGGTCAGCTCAATACGGGTCTGGCCAGGCTTTCTTGCAATACCGGAAGTAATAATTACGATATCAGAGTCCTTGGCATCCTCATACTCACCTGCGATGATGGAGACCGGATCGCGGAAGCAGGTACCCTGCGCGATATCCATAACCTCTCCCTCTACTTTTTTCTTGTTAATATCGATGAGAACAATCTCAGACGCGATGTCTTCGTTCGACAGTGTATAGGCGATCGTAGATCCAACGCTTCCAGCTCCAATGATGGTAATCTTGCTGCTCATAAATACTCCTTTCTAAAATACCCCTAGTTGGTTTTTGTGATTGATAAATTTTTCACTTTCCTTATCATAGCACTATGACAAGAATTTAACAAGTGTTTTTTTCGAGCATTTTCGTGAAATCTTTTTTCTCACTGAGCCCGTACGCTTCCAGAAGGGGTGTTCTGGATATATTTCAATACAATTATACCATTTTTTGTTCTTTTTCACAAGAATTCTTTCCAAAAACTTACAGCTTTGTCCTTCATCCCGCAGAATTCGTCTTTTTCCGCATGGTTCCCGGGTTTTTGCTTTCTGTGTTTAGTTTCACACGTCTAACTTTCGTTCGTTATATTTTTAACAACTTTTCGTCATACGGGCTAGTTTCTGTCCTTCTTTTCTACATTTTGTAGGATGTATCCGCCAAATTTCCTGTCTGATTTTCATTTCTGCTGCCGCCAGACGCAAAAAAGACACGGATTTTTCTGTTCCGTGTCTTTTTTGCTCTGTTTTTTCTGTTTTTGCTTCTATTCTTCTGTTTCACGAGCCGTTGCCGCTTCGGCAAATGCATTTCCATATTCGGCAAGCGCCTCTTTTGCATAGACGGCATCTGACCGGTACGGCACATTTCCGTTTCCGACGTGCATCGTCACGTCCGCGCCTTTTCCAAGGATCAGAACAACCTCTCCCGGTACGGCGCCAAGAATCGCCTCCCGGATTGCTGCTCCGCGGTCCATGCGGATCTGGAAGGATGCACCTTCCTTTGCTATGTACCCGCCGATCTCCTCACAGATCGCCTGCGGATCTTCGTTTCCCGGATCATCCGGTACGAGGAAAATCCGGTCCGCCCGTTTTCCGGAAATCTCACCCATATCTTTTCTGCGGTTGAATGCTTTTCCGCCCGGGGTTCCGAACACAACGCTTACGCGGCTCCCCGGGTATTCGAGTGCTACGGTATCAAACATTTTTTCAAAACTCAGGCCATTGTGCGCGAAATCCACGATCGCCGTGACCTCGCCCGCGCTGCTCTCATACGTCTCCATCCTTCCCGGAACGGTGACGCCAAGGAGGCTTTCCTTGATCAGCGAAACCGGGATTCCCATCGACCAGGCAGCCGCAATGGCAGCTACGGCATTCTCCACATTGAAGGCTCCGTGCACCGGCAGGGTAAAATCTTCCGAGAAATCCGGTCCTGCCACATGGAAATAGAATTTTCCTCTGCCCGGCTTGATATCACTCACGCGGATTACAGCATTTTCTTTCGATCCAAACGTAACGACGCGCTCACATTTTGCCGCAGCTTTCAGGATTTCCCCGATATGGTCGCTGTCCAGGTTCACGCAGGCGCAGGTGCAGCGGTCGAAGATCTTTAATTTCGACTGGAAATAATCATCAAAATCCTTGTGCTCCGTCGGGCTGATGTGGTCCTTGGAGATGTTCAGGAAAATGGCGGTATCAAAATGCGTGTTTCCGACTCTCTCGTATTTGAGCGCCTGGGAGGATACTTCCATCACCATATGGGAAAGGCCTGCATCTACGGCATTGCGCATATGACGGCACAGCTCCAGGGATTCCGGCGTGGTGAGCGTTGATGCTTCTCTCGTCTTTCCGTCGTAATATTCAATCGAACTTAACAGTGCACATCCGTTTCCGCCCTGTTTTTTCAGGCAGGCATCGAGCATCGACTGCAGGTAGTAGGCTGTCGTTGTCTTTCCTTTTGTTCCGGTCAGCGCCGTGACATGCAGCGACTTTGCCGGATAATCGTAAAACGCCTCACCCAGCACAAACTGTGCTTTTCTGGCATCGTTGACGATGAGCGCCGGAATTTCTTTTCCCGCTTCGTATTTTTTTTCACTTACATAGGCAACAGCACCGCGGTTTACGGCGTCTTTTAAGTATGCCTCTTTGAATGCAGCTCCTTTGCAGAGAAACAGCGTTCCCTGATCCGCTCCGCCCGAAAAATACGTTACGAGGGTAACGGGTCTGTCCTCTCCTTCTTTTCCTTCCGGCTCTGCAAATTCCACCAGAAGGTCTTCCTGCTCCAGAAGTTTCTTATATTCTAATACCGACTGTTTCATAGGATATCTTCCTCTCTTCTATGGGATTCTTTTTCAGCTTTCCTAAAATCCAGGCTCCATTATACCAGAATTGAAACAGCTTGTCCATCTTGCGGCACGGCTTACATCATCTGCGCATTTTTCTCAAAAAGAGAACGAAGCGTTTTTGCGCAGTACAGGTACGCCGGAACGAGAAACAGATCGGCGAGAATCCATGCCACCGGGCTTGCGAAGCAGACTGCGGTGTAACCAAAATACGGAACCAGGAAAAAGGCTACCACCGAACGGCCGATCATCTCGCAGACGCCGGCAAGGATTGCAAATTTGCTGAAGCCCATGCCCTGCACGGTAAAGCGTACGACATTGACAAGGGTCAGCGGAATGTAAAATACCATGTTGATCAGCAGCATCTGACGCGCCTGGTCGAGGATGACCGTCTCAGATGCATCTACAAAGAGAAGCGAAATCTGGCGGGACCACAGAAACATGACTCCTAAAATGACCACGGAATACACGCTTCCAATAATGGAACTTGTCAAAATACCGGTGTTGACACGATCCATCTTCTTCGCACCGACGTTCTGTCCGGCATACGTCGCCATAGTGGAGCCGAGCGCGTCGAACGGACAGCAGCAGAACATGGAAATTTTACCGGCAGCCGTAACAGATGCAACCGCAGTGGAACCAAGGCCGTTGACAGCGGTCTGCAAAATAACACTTCCGATCGCGGTGATTGAATACTGCAGTCCCATCGGGATTCCCATATTGCACAGATTAAGCACATAATGCTTGTGCAGCTTCCAGTCCTCTCTCGTAAAAGCAAGGATGGTGAATTTTTTCTTCATATAAAAGAGACACAGGAATCCAGAGACTCCCTGCGCGATAATCGTCGCCCACGCGGTTCCCGCTACTCCCATCGGGCGGACCAGCGCAAGATCTAGCACGATATTCAGTATTGAAGAGATACCGAGGAAAATCAGTGGGGAGCGGCTGTCGCCGAGGCTCCGCATGATTGCTGATGTCTGGTTATAGAGCACCATAAGCGGAATTCCGAGGAAAATAACAAAGATGTAAGCGTATGCACCGTCCAGAATATCGGACGGGGTTTTCATCAGAATCAGAATGTCGCGGCACCAGATGCAGACAAGAACGGTCATCACCACGGAAAGAATACCGGCCAGGACGGCTCCATTTCCTACATACCGGCACAGCGCTTTCCGGTCTCCTGCCCCGAACATCTGCGCAACCGGAATTGCAAATCCGCTGCAGACTCCCATACAGAATCCCACGATCATAAAGTTGATCGAACCTGTGCTTCCAACAGCCGCGAGCGCTTTCGCGCCTAAGAATTTTCCTACAATAATCGTATCGACCATGCTGTAAAACTGCTGGAACAGCATGCCGAGCAGCAGCGGCAGTGCAAACCCCAGAATCAGTTTTACCGGGCTGCCGTTTGTCAGATCTTTTACTGCACTTTTCTTTGTTGCCATGTGATGTCCTCCCTATTGTCGTATGTTTTTGCTTCCCCTTTTTGTCGAATCTCATGCCATTTTATATCTTGTTTTCTCAGAATGCAATCCCGTAATACTGCCGAATTAAGAGACGTTTTTTCATCACTTTTACGTGTTTTTGACATGGCGGCCGCCTGTGCAGGAATTCTGTTTTTTTGCGCACGCCAAAAGCGGCTGCGGCAGGTTCCCGTTCCGGAACGCTGTGCCGCAGCCGCTTTGCTGTTCTTTCTTATTTTGCAAATTCTTTCTTTTTCCACTGAAGCAGAATCATCACAGCCACCAATGCGGTCAGAAAATCAGAAACCGGCTGGGAGGCAATAACACCGGAAAAACCGGCAAGTTTTGAAGCGCAGAAAATTACAATGGCAAAAATCACGCCCTGACGTCCTGCTGAAAGAATCATTGCTCCTGCCCCGTTTCCGATCGCCTGGAAAATACAGGTCGATGCGAGTACGATACCAACAAACGGCATACCAATGAGCTGGACGCGGAGGATCTGCTGGGCCGCTGCAATGACATCCGCCTCTTTTAAGAACAGTCCCACGAGAAGCGGAGCCGCCGCACCGAGCACAACCGCCATTCCGGCACCGGTCAGCACTTCCAGGAGGAAGGCAAAGCGGATCGTCTCACTGAGACGTTTTTTATTTTTCGCTCCATAATTGTATCCGACCAGCGGCTGTCCGCCAAAAGCGAAACCGACCATCACAAGAACAGAAATCATAATAATTTTCAAAGCAATTCCCATCGCTGCAACTTTGTCCATTCCATACGGCTGCAAAAATCGGTTCGTCAGCGTCACGCCGATGCTCTGCATGAAGTTTGTGACGGATGCCGGAATGCCGATGGCAAGAACGGCGAGCACCTCTGCTCCGGTCATTTTCAGTTTTCGGAAATCGACGGAGAGATAGCGGCATTTCTTTATCATAAAGATAACATAGAAAATATCACCGCAGATGTTGCCGATCACCGTTGCAATCGCTGCTCCGGCTGCTCCCATGCCGAGCGTGTAAATAAAGATCGGGTCAAGAATGATGTTGACGACGGCTCCCAGCATTGTTCCGATCATCGAGCTTTTGCGAAGCCCTCGGTCCGAAGAAGATTGTTCGGCGTCAGCTGCAGGATGATAAACGGTGCGCCGAGTGCAATCCACTGGTAATAGTCCCCCGCATACTGCCACGTCGTCTCATCACAGCCAAGCAGGCCAAGGATCGGCTGTTTGGCGGCAAGCAGGATGATGCTGACCGCAATGCCGACAGCAATCGCTGCGTAAAAGCAGAATACGCTGATCCGTCTTCCGTCCTCGTACTCTTTTTTACCGAAGAGGCGCGAAATGACGGAACTGCCGCCGACGCCGAAGATGTCACCGAGTGCAATCATCAGCGTGAAAATCGGTGTGCCGAGCGATACGCCGGCAATCAGTGCCGTGTTTCCGGTCCGCGCGATGAAAAAAGTATCTACCATATTATAGATCAGCGACACGACCATGCCGAGCACGACCGGAAGTGCGAGCGTCATATATGCTTTGGACACTTTTGTTTTCTCAAATAATTCGTTTTCCATTTTGAAAACTCCCCTTTCCTCTTTTTCGGTTACAGTTCACTGGTACCCAGCAAACTGTAACATTTTTCATTCTGGTTTATCTTAGCAGACTTTCTTGCTTTTTCTTGTGTCATATGTCACAATAAAGAAAAAGTTTTCCAAAAAATTTTTCTGTGAAAGGATTTTCCTATGAAACGAATTTTTGATCCGACTCTGCTGGACTTTTATCTTCAGAAACATGAGATCCCATCTCTTTTCGATACCCCGGATCTCGCATTTTCTCTGTATCAGTTTGAAAAGGGCGAACGGCTCGACACGCTGAATCCGGAGGAATACCTCTCGTTCCTCGTGGACGGTTCCATCGAGATCAGCGCCAACCGCGCCGACGGCACGAGCTACCCGATCGGCTATCTCGACGGCTTTACCTGCATCGGCGATATGGAATTCTGCGGAAAACGCGATGATACGCACCAGATCGAGGCACGCACCACCGCGCTTTGTATTGTTCTGCCGCTCGCTTCCACGAAAGAGCTTCTGCTGAACGACAACCGCTTTTTACGATATCTTTTAAACTCTGTCACCGAAAAGCTGATGCTTTATTCCAGCTCCCAGTCGAATTTTTCCACGCTCGAGGAATCCTTCCTCTCTTATCTCTCAGAGCGCTGTCCGGATCAGACGTTTTCCGGCGTGGAAAAGATGGCCATGCAGCTCCACTGCAGCCGCCGCCAGCTCCAGCGGGTTTTAAAGAAGCTGCTCGAAGAAGGACAGCTTGTGAAACTTTCGAAAGGTTCTTACCGCCTCAGCTGAAAACGCCATCGCTTCCTTATTTCCACGATTCCAGGATCGATGTTCCGATCGTTCCCTCCGGCATTTTTACGCCGAAGTTCTCTGCAACGGATGCGCCGATCACAGCGAAGGTGTCCTTCGTCTCCTGAAGGCCGCTCTCCTTCATAGACGGTGAGTACGCAAGGAGCGGCGCCTGTTCTCTGGTGTGGTCCGTTCCGGTATAAGTCGGGTCGTTGCCGTGGTCTGCCGTGATCAGGAGCAGATCGTCGTCTTTTAACTGCTCCAGCAGCTTTCCAAGGTTCACATCGAATTTTTCAATCTCTTTTCCGTAGCCTTCCGGGTTTCTTCTGTGGCCCCAGAGTGCATCGAAATCGACGAGGTTGACAAAGCACAGTCCGGTAAACTCTTTTCCTGCCGTCTCAATCGTCTGCTCCATGCCGTGGACGCTGCTCTTGGATTTCAGACTCTCCGTGATGCCCTCGCCGCAGAAAATATCGTTGATTTTTCCGATACTGATGACATCATATCCTGCCTCCTGCATCGCGTTGAGCACGGTTTTTCCCGTCGGTTTGACAGCGTAGTCGTGACGGTTTGCGGTGCGGACGAACTCTCCTTTTTTCTTTCCGACGTACGGTCTTGCAATGACACGGCCGACTTTCCACTCGTCTTTCATGGTCAGCTCACGGGCAATCTCGCAGTAATGATACAGCGTCTCCAGTCCCATCGTCTCCTCGTTGCCGCAGATCTGCAGTACGGAATCCGCCGAGGTATAGACAATCAGTTCTCCGTTTTCGATCTCGCGCTCTGCCAGCTCATCGAGGATCTCCGTTCCGCTCGCCGCCTTATTGCCGATGATCTTTCTGCCGGTTCGTTTTTCCAGCTCGTCGATCAGTTCTTTCGGAAATCCGTGGTCGGTGAACGTAACGAACGGCTTTGTCGTGTAAATTCCCATCATCTCCCAGTGGCCGGTCATGGTGTCTTTTCCGTTGCTCGCCTCGTTCAGTCTTCTGGCGTAACTCTTTGCCTCATCCTCTGTCACACCGCAGAGATTTCCCATGCCGAGGCGGCGCAGGTTCGGGATTTCAAGGCCTCCCTGACTCTCCCAGATGTGGCCGAAGGTATTGACACCGACATCCCCAAACTTCTCCGAATCCGCCATCGCCCCGATTCCGAGAGAATCCAGGACGATCAGAAAAATACGGTTATATTTTCTCATACTCTTTACTCCTTTCTTTTTAACTCAGCTCAAACATTCCATGATAGAGCTGATAATATTTTCCTTTCTGTGCCAGAAGTGCGTCGTGGTCGCCGCGCTCTACGATATTTCCCTGCTCCAGCACCATGATCGCATTGGCGTTTCGCACGGTGCTTAAGCGGTGGGCGATGACAAATACGGTTCTGCCCTCCATGAGCTGGTCCATTCCTTTTTCGATCAGCGCCTCGGTTCTGGTGTCAACGGAAGATGTTGCCTCGTCAAGAATCAGCACCGGCGGATCGGCAACGGCGGCACGGGCAATCGCGAGAAGCTGGCGCTGGCCCTGGGAGAGGTTGGCTCCGTCGGAGGTCAGCATCGTGTCGTAGCCGTTCGGCAGACGGCGGATGAAGGAATCCGCATTCGCAATTTTGGCCGCATGTTCAATTTCTTCCTGCGTGGCATCGAGTTTTCCAAAACGGATGTTTTCTGCTACGGTTCCCGTGAACAGATGGGTATCCTGCAGAACGATACCGAGGGAGTGGCGCAGAGCGTCTTTTTCGATATCTTTTACGTCAATGCCGTCGTAGACAACCGCGCCGCCCTGGACGTCGTAGAAACGGTTGATCAGGTTCGTGATCGTCGTTTTTCCGGCTCCTGTGGAACCGACAAAAGCAATTTTCTGGCCTGGTTTGGCATACAGGCTGATGTTCTTTAAGATCAGACGGTCTGCCGTGTAGCCGAAATCCACGTTTTCAAAACGCACATCGCCCTTTAATTCCGTCATCGTTCCGTCCGGGCGCTTCCATGCCCAGCGGCCTGTTGTCTCTTCGCAGACGGCAAGTGCGCCGTTCTCTTCTTTTACGTTGACCAGTTCCACTTTTCCCTCATCGATTTCCGGCTCCAGGCTCATCACGTCGAAGACACGCTCCGCACCGGCGAGCGCTGAGAGAAGGAAGTTGCTCTGCTGGGTGAACTGGTTGATCGGAAGCGCCGCCTGGCGGACAAAGACAAGGTAGCTTGCCAGGCTTCCGATATCGGCTTTTCCGTGCAGGGCGAGAAGGCCGCCGAGCACTGCCACAATCGCATAATTGACATACGAAATGCTGACAACGACAGGAACCATCGTCGCCGCATACCCCTGCGCGCCGGTTCCCGCTTTCCGGAGCTCCTCATTCTTTTTGCAGAATTCCGTAAAGCTCTCTTCTTCGTGGTGGAACACCTTGACGACTTTCTGTCCGGTGATCAGCTCCTCAATATAGCCGTTCAGTTCTCCGAGGCTGTTCTGCTGCTTCGTATAATAACCCTTGCTGCGCTTTCCGCTGAACTTGATATACCAGAACATGATACCGTAGCACACCGTTACAATCAGCGAGAGCCGCCAGTTTAGGATATACAGCAAGGTCAGTGTTCCCACAATCTGGATGAAGCTCTGGATAACCATCGCAAAACTGTTGTTCAGGGCATCTGCCATCGTGTCGATATCGTTCGTGAAAAGACTCATGATATCGCCGTGGCGTCTGCTGTCGAAGAACTGCAGCGGCAGTGTCTGGACGTGTTCGAACAGATCGCGGCGGATATCAAATACAACCTGCTGTGCTGCTTTTACCATGGTCTGCGTGTAGCCGTATGCTGCGAGTGCGCCGCACCCGAAAATGAGTGCCGTAATCAGCACGCCGCGCAGCAGTGTGTGCACATCTCCGTCCGCCAGTCCGTTGACAACCGGGCGGATCATATACGTTCCAAAGAGGTTGGCTCCCGCGCTGATTGTTACCAGTACCGCTACGACTGCGAGCATTTTTTTGTGCCGTCCCAGATAAGACAGGAAGACGCGCAGCGTGTGTTTCAGGTTCTTTGGTTTCTTTCCGCTATAAGCTCTCGCTGCCATTTTCGTCTCCTCCTTTCATCTGTGAGGCGTAAATTTCCTGATAAATCGGGTCATCCGCCAGCAGTTCAGCGTGCGTGCCGATCCGGTGTACTTTTCCGTCATCAAGAATGATGATCTGATCCGTATTCATGACGGATGTTACTCTCTGCGCAATGATAATTTTTGTGACATTCTTCCGCGCCGCCAGTGCCTCGCGGATCTTTTTCTCCGTTGCCGTGTCGACCGCACTTGTCGAATCATCGAAGATCAGGATTTTTGCCTTTCCGATCAGCGCACGCGCGATGCAGAGACGCTGCTTCTGGCCTCCGGAGAGGTTGCTTGCGCCCTGCTCGAGCACGGTGTCGAGGCCGTCCGGCATGCGGTTCAAAAATTCATCCGCACACGCCGCGCGGCATGCTTCCCAGATCTCCTCATCGGATGCATCCACATTGCCCCATTTCAGGTTTTCACGCACGGTTCCGGAGAACAGCACGTTTTTCTGCAGAATGATATTGACTGCATCGCGGAGAGCGGCAAGATCGTACGCGCGCACATCCTTTCCGCCGACGCGGACGGTGCCGCGGCTGGTATCATACAGACGCGGAATGAGCTGCACCAGCGTCGTTTTCGAAGAACCTGTTCCTCCGAGGATTCCTACCGTCTGACCAGCTTTGATCTTCAGCGTAACATCGGAGAGTGCGTACTCTTTTGCTTCTTCTTTGTATTTAAACGATACGTTGTCAAACTCCACGCTGCCCTCTGTCACTTCTGTTACACCATTTTCCGGCGAGGTGAGCACGATTTTCTCATCGAGCACCTCGACAATCCGGTGTGCGCTCGCCATGGAACGGGTCAGAAGCAGGAAGACGTTTGCAATCATCATCATCGAGTTCATGACCTGCATGACGTAGCTTAGAAATCCGGTCAGGTTTCCGACGGCAAGCTGTTTTTTCAGAATCATATTTCCGCCGAACCACAGAATCAGCACGATCGCGGTATACATGACGCCCTGAAATGCCGGCAGATTCAGCACGGCGTAGTGGAACGTCTGCTCGCTCGCTGCGGTCAGGTCGGTGTTGACCTCGTTGAATTTGTCTTCCTCGTACTCATCCCGCACGAAAGCTTTGACGGCACGGATCGCGGTCAGCCCCTCCTGGACAACGTTGTTCAGGCGGTCCACCATGGACTGCAGTTTTGTGTACATCGGGGCAACTCTCCGCACAATCAGGGAGAGAATAAAGCCAAGAAGCGGGTACATACAAGGAATACAAATGCCAGCCGCGGATTCATATAGAATGAAAGGCCGATTCCCATAATCAGAAGCGACGGTCCGCGCGTGATCGGGCGGAAGCCGGCGCTTACCATATTCTGGATGACGGTAACATCCGTCGTCATACGGGTGATCAGGGATGATACCGCAAAGTGGTCGAGGTTGGAAAATGCATACTGCTGCATTTTCTCATACTCCGCCTTCCGGATCTCAGCTCCCCAGCCGTACGTCGCCCGCGCCGCAAAGTGCGCGTATAAAATTCCGGTCACAAGCGCACAGAGCGCGCAGATTCCCATCTGGATTCCCTTGCGGTAAATGTAAGGGATATCGCCGTTCGCAACGCCGATGTCAATCAGATTGGAAATCAGAATCGGAATAAAAAGTTCAAAACACGTTTCTACCAATACCAGCACTGCTCCGAAAATCATATCCCGCTTGTAGGGACCTGCATACGAGAGCAGACGCTTCATATCATTCATCTTCTGTCACGTCCTCCTTTTGCTGTTTTTCGGAGTCCATTTTACCATACCCCGGCATGATTTTCAACGCGCCGAAATAATCCCTTTTACCCCAAAAATCCCCTTTTCCCAACAACTTTTCTGTCGTCAGAAAAAGAGGATCGTTTTTTCACTCACGGATAACCTGAAACGTTTTCCACTTGCCCTGTTTGAATCTCCACCAGAAGATGATGCCGCGCACGGACCAGTCGAGGCACATCGCAAGAGCGATTCCCATAACGCCCATGTTCATCCAGATTGCAAAAATCACAGAGAAAATCAGGCGGATGCCGATGGTCGTGAAGAGGGAAATTCCCATTGTGAATTTTACATCTCCTGTCGCACGAAGGCCGCTTCCAAGCGGTCCGGCGTAGCAGAGTGCAATACCGTTGAAAATATTATGCAGCAGTACCAGCCAGAGTGTCAGCCGCTTCGTCTCCTCGGACACCGCATAGAAGGAAAGGACAAACGGTGTGACTGCAAAGACAAGCGCATTCCATGCCACTCCAATGATCAGTGTGATTTTTATCAGCTTGCGGAAATAATACTCCGCCTGATCAGTATCTCCCGCGCCCATGCACTGTCCGATGACGGTGATGAATACTGGGGAAAGTGCACTGCTTGTGAGTGCCGCCATGGACCATATACTCTGGGCAATGCCGTTTGCGGCAATCTGGTAGGTACCAAACAGTGCTACCACACTGGAAAGTGCTACTTTGACGAGCTGGAAAATACCGCTCTCGATACCGTTCGGAACTGCGATACTGAGGATCGTTTTCTGGAAGCTCAAGTCTACTTTAAAAATCCACTCTTTCAGATACTGCACCGGATTTCGCTTTGAGAAGCAGAGAACCGTGATAACAGCTGCGGAAAAGATACGCGCAATCAGCGACGGAACCGCAACGCCAGGCACACCTGTATGCAAAGCAAAGACGCCGATACAGTTTCCGACTACGTTGATCACATTCGATGCAATCGAAAGGTACATCGTCGTGCTGGTTTTTCCAAAACTGCGGTACAAAGCCGCTCCCGCATTGTAAATCGCCATTGCCGGATAGGAATATGCCGAGATACGCAGATACGTCACGCATGCCGCCATGACATCATCCTCAACCTTGCCGAACATCAAACGCATCAGCTGTTCGTTGGCAACCAGTACCACTACAGAAATAACAACCGACAGCAATACCGATGCCGTCAGAAGCTGGGAAGCTGCCGCTCCCGCCTGCTCCTTGTCCTTCTTTCCGATATACTGGCTGATGACCACCGCACCGCCGGATGCCAGCGCTGTGAACAGATTGATAAAGATCATATTAAACGCATTGACCAGTGACACACCGGAAACCGCCGCCTCTCCGACAAATCCGATAACAAACACGTCCGCAATTCCGACCAGAGCCACCAGAAGCTGCTCTAGGAAAAGCGGAATAATCAGCTTTTTCAAATCCTGATTTGTAAACATAAAACCCCTCCTGCCATTTTTCTTTCTGTCTCTATTTTAGACATCTAACAGCTCATTTGTCTAATGCTTATTCTAAATGGCAGTTCATACGCGGATTGCATATTACACTTCACAGAAATCTCTTTTCACTTTCTCACACAGCTTGCCATACACACGCTCCACAAACCACGGCTCTGTCGATTTTTCTGCGATCTGCTCCACCGGAATCCAGCCGACTGCGCTGTTTTCATCCGGCTTGCAGCGGATTTCCTGTACCGGGTCTGCTTCCATGAGATATGTCACATTCAGATGGAGATGTGTCGTCACGTACTTTCCGCGCTTCACATGGCCGTCCACCGACAGGATTTCGAGCGAGAATGGCTGATCCGATAAGAGCTTCACCTCTTCAATCCCGGATTCCTCCTTCACTTCTCTTACCGCCACGCTGCAAAGATCCGCATCTCCGTCCGCGTGGCCGCCGAGCCATGCCCAGGAATGGTAAATATTGTGATACGCCATCAGCACCTGCTTCCGATCCGGGCTTACGACCCAGGCGGAGGCAGTCAGATGTGCGGTCTCATTTTCCCGCGTCAAAATATCGCATCCGCTCTCCATCCATTTCAGCAGAATCGCCCGATCCCGCTCTTCCTGCTCATTGTACGGACGGTATTCCCGGATCTGCCGCAGCAGGTTTTCTTTGGCTGTTTCATTCTGCATCCGTTTTCCCTCCCACTTTGATTTTAAACGATTGATAAAAAAGACCCCGGCGCCTGTATTTCTACAGACCGCCGGGGTCTCCTTACGTTTGAACACAAATCATGCTACTGCATGAAAATCCTGATTCGGACAGATTCTGCTTAAATTAAGCGTTCTTCTGAGCGATAGCTGCCTGAGCTGCTGCCAGACGGGCGATCGGCACACGGAACGGTGAGCAGGAAACATAGTCCAGACCCAGTTTGTTGCAGAACTCTACGGAGCTCGGATCTCCACCGTGCTCACCGCAGATACCTACGTGCAGAGAAGAGTTAACCGGTCTTCCAAGATCGATAGCCATCTTCATCAGCTTGCCAACGCCGTCCTGATCGAGTTTTGCGAATGGATCGTTCTCGAAGATCTTAGCGTCATAGTAAGCGTTCAGGAACTTACCAGCATCGTCACGGGAGAATCCGTAAGTCATCTGGGTAAGGTCGTTGGTTCCGAAGCAGAAGAAGTCTGCTTCTTTTGCGATCTCGTCTGCAGTCAGAGCTGCTCTCGGGATCTCGATCATGGTACCAACTTCGTAAGTAAGGTCGCTGCCTGCAGCTGCGATTTCAGCGTCAGCAGTCTCTACTACGAATTTCTTAACGTATTTCAGCTCTTTGATATCGCCAACAAGCGGGATCATGATTTCCGGTTTTACATTCCAATCCGGATGAGCTTTCTTAACGTTGATCGCTGCGCGGATAACTGCGCTTGTCTGCATCTTAGCGATTTCCGGATAAGTTACAGCAAGACGGCATCCACGATGACCCATCATCGGGTTGAACTCGTGCAGACCAGCGATGATTGCTTTAATCTGCTCAACAGTTTTGCCCTGTGCGTCAGCCAGTTTCTTGATGTCCTCTTCCTCAGTCGGAACGAACTCATGAAGCGGCGGATCCAGGAAACGGATAGTAACCGGGTTGCCTTCCAGAGCTTCATACAGCTTCTCGAAGTCTCCCTGCTGCTCCGGAAGGATCTTAGCAAGTGCTGCTTCTCCTCTCTTCTACAGTCTCAGAGCAGATCATCTCACGGAATGCATCGATTCTGTTGCCTTCGAAGACATATGCTCTGTACGGCAAAGACCAATACCTTCTGCGCCAAGCTCACGAGCTTTTTTAGCGTCTGCCGGAGTATCAGCGTTTGTACGAACTTTCATGGTTCTGTATTTATCTGCCCAGCCCATGATTCTTCCGAACTCACCAGCGATGGTAGCGTCTACGGTCGGGATCAGTCCGTCATAGATGCATCCGGTAGAACCATCCAGAGAGATGCAGTCTCCCTCGTGGTACTCTTTGCCAGCCAGTGTGAATTTCTTGTTTGCCTCGTCCATTACGATATCACCGCAACCGGATACACAGCAGGTTCCCATACCACGGGCAACTACGGCTGCGTGAGAGGTCATACCGCCACGAACAGTCAGGATACCCTGTGCAGATTTCATACCTGTGATATCTTCCGGGGATGTCTCAAGACGAACCAGAACAACTTTTTCTCCTCTTTCAGCCCATGCAACAGCGTCATCAGCTGTGAAGACGATTTTTCCGCAAGCAGCTCCCGGAGATGCTCCCAGTGCTTTTGCCATTGGAGTAGCCTCTTTCAGTGCTTTTGCATCGAACTGCGGATGAAGCAGAGAGTCAAGGTTACGAGGATCGATCATTGCAACTGCCTCTTCCTCTGTTCTCATTCCCTCATCTACAAGGTCACAAGCGATTTTCAGAGCAGCTTTTGCTGTTCTCTTACCATTACGTGTCTGCAGCATGTACAGTTTACCGTGCTCAACAGTGAACTCCATGTCCTGCATATCTCTGTAATGTGTCTCCAGAGTTTTGCAAACATCTTTGAACTGTTTGAAAGCTTCCGGGAATTTTTCTTCCATCTCGGAAATGTGCATAGGTGTACGAACACCGGCAACTACGTCCTCGCCCTGTGCGTTGGTAAGGAACTCACCGAACAGTCCGTTCTCTCCTGTAGCAGGGTCACGAGTGAAGGCAACACCTGTACCACAGTCATCTCCCATGTTTCCGAATGCCATCATCTGTACGTTAACAGCGGTACCCCAGGAATACGGGATGTCGTTGTCACGACGATAAACGTTTGCTCTTGGGTTGTCCCAGGAACGGAATACGGCTTTTACAGCTCCATCAGCTGTACCTTAGGATCGGTCGGGAAATCCTCACCGATTTTAGCTTTGTACTCAGCTTTGAACTGCTCAGCCAGTTTTTTGAGGTCATCAGCGTCAAGATCTACGTCCTGTTTAACACCTTTCTCCTCTTTCATCTTGTCGATCAGCTCTTCGAAGTATTTTTTACCAACTTCCATAACTACGTCAGAGAACATCTGAATGAATCTTCTGTAGCAGTCCCAAGCCCAACGTGGGTTGCCGGAAGCCTGTGACAGAGTTTCAACAACCTCTTCGTTCAGACCAAGGTTCAGGATGGTATCCATCATACCTGGCATGGAAGCTCTTGCTCCGGAACGTACAGAAACGAGAAGCGGATTTTTAGCATCTCCGAATTTCTTTCCTGTGATTCCTTCCATTTTATCGATTGCTTCCATGATCTGGCCCATGATCTCGTCGTTGATCTGTCTGCCATCCTCATAGTACTGTGTACAAGCCTCGGTTGTTACCGTGAATCCCTGTGGTACAGGAAGTCCCAGGTTTGTCATCTCAGCCAGGTTTGCGCCTTTTCCACCGAGAAGGTACGCATGTCTGCATTACCTTCAGTGAACATGTAAACCCATTTTGCCATTGTTACTTTTCCTCCTACTTGTAATTTTGATAGGTTATAGTAAAGTATTTCCAGATTGCCCTGGATGATACGTTCACCCTATACTGATTGCACCGAAAAGAAAGATATTCTCGGGCGCACATATTTATTTTACCATAAGAATATCTTTAGTCAATAAAAATATGGCAAATTTTCGGTATTTTTTTTAATTTACAGTTCACTCGTGTGTTCTGGCGGGCAAATTTCATGCTTGCATGAAAATTTGTTTGCAAGAACACACGAAGGGAGCGCCGAGAAATGAGCAAAAGGAGCTGCGCAGCAGCGGAAAGCGCTGAAAGCGCAGTTTTGCGAATGGCGCGGGTGAACTGTATCGTCTGTGCCCCTGTTATGTTTTATTATATCAGCTTTTGGTTACTTTTTACAGGGTTTTTTGTAATTTTCGCGTAAAAAAAGAAGTATCGCACAATTTTTTTCATTTTACGATACTTCTTCTTCTATTTTTCCCGGTAAATTTTCGGAATTGTTCGATTTTATGCTTTCAAAATTACGGTTTTGATTACGAAATACAGCAGCACAATCACACCGAGTACGATACGGTACCAGCCGAAGGCTTTGAAATCGTGCTTCTTGATGTACTGCATCAGGAATTTGATGGCAAAAATCGATACCGCAAATGCCACCAGCATGCCGACGATCATGATCGCCACCTCAACACCGGTAAAGGCAAAGCCGTGTTTTACCAGTTTTAAAAGGCTCGCGCCGAACATAACCGGAACGGCAAGGAAAAACGTGTACTCCGATGCCAGCTCTCTCGAGCATCCCAGCAGGATACCGCCGATGATGGTTGCTCCCGAACGGGAAGTTCCCGGTACGATGGAAAGGAGCTGGAAAACACCGATATACAGCGCATTTTTCCAGGTAATCTCTTTGATTTTTGTTGCAGACAGTGTTCTCGTCTTGTTGTAATTCTCAATGATGATGAAGAGGACACCATAGATGATCAGCATCAGTGCTACGATCACGTAATTCATCAGATGGGCCTCGATCCAGTCGTTGAATGCCAGTCCGATCACGGCTGCCGGCAGACACGATACGACGATCTTGAACCACATGATAATTTTGTCCAGATAACAGTAATTGTCTACAAAGTTCTGAATACCTGCAAAGACCTTGTTGTCGCTTGGATTGGCAAAATAGCTCCGGCTTCTGGCTTTACTTTTACCATGAAACGGCCAGAGATCCCAGAAATAGATGACGACAACCGCAAGGATTGCACCGAGCTGGATGACAACTTCAAAAACATTCTTGAAATCAGCTGTCACATTCAGCTTAATAAACTCATCTACCAGAATCATGTGGCCGGTGCTGCTGATTGGAAGCCACTCGGTAATGCCCTCTACGATACCCAGCAGGATAACCTTTAACCACTCAATGATGTTCATACGATATGTACCTTTCTCTTTTTGAATTGGATGCCCTTTTCTGGCATTCTATTAAAAATCTATCATACTTATGCTAAAAACACAAGCGCGTCACGTTTTCTTTTTTTGTAAAATCCATTCAAACCCACATTCGGCCAAAAAAGCTCTCTGCCGCTTTGTTTCTGCAGCAGAGAGCTTTTCTTTGCTTTATGCTTCTATCATGCTTATCTCTTGTCGATCGTTGCGATATCGATCAGGGTCAGCTTCTTCACATCTGTATTTTCCAGACTGGTTACGAGTGCGGTTGCGGTATCCAGAGAGGTCAGTACGTTGACACCTGTCTCGATCGCGTTCCGGCGGATGACGAATCCGTCTTTGGAGTGCTCAACACCCTGGGACGGAGTATCGATGACGAGGTCGATCTTGTGGCCGAGGATCAGGTCCATCAGGTTCGGGGACGGCTGCTCGATCTTGTTGGTGCGGATCGCATTGACGCCGTTCTCGTTCAGGGCTTTCGCGGTATTTCTCGTCGCATAGATCTTGTAGCCGAGAGCCTGGAATCTCTGTGCGATCGGAACGATATCCTCTTTATCCTCATCCTTTACGGTGATGATCATGTTTTTATATTTCGGCAGGTTGATTCCGGCGCCGAGGAATGCTTTGTAAAGAGCCTCGTTGAAGGTCTTTGCAATACCAAGGCACTCACCGGTGGATTTCATCTCCGGTCCAAGGGCGATATCTGCGCCGCGGATCTTCTCGAAGGAGAATACCGGCATCTTGATGGCAATGTAATCTGCCTCTCTCTGCAGTCCCGGCTCGTAGCCAAGCTCGCGGATCGTGTGGCCGAGGATGACTTTCGTTGCCAGCGGCACGATCGGGATTCCGGTTACCTTGCTGATGTATGGCACGGTACGAGAAGAACGCGGGTTGACCTCGATGACGTAAACATCCTCACCGCATACGATGAACTGGATGTTGATCATACCGATGACATGCAGGGATCTTGCCAGACGTTTCGTATACTCTACGATAGTGTCTTTTGCATGCTGGCTGATGCTCTGTGCCGGATAAACGGAGATACTGTCTCCGGAGTGAACGCCGGCGCGCTCGATGTGCTCCATGATACCAGGAATCAGAATATCGGTGCCGTCGCAGACTGCATCAACCTCGATCTCCTTGCCCTGCAGATATTTATCAACCAGGATCGGATGCTCCTGTGCGATCCGGTTGATGATGCCGATAAATTCATCGACGTCCTCATCGCTGATGGCGATCTGCATACCCTGTCCTCCAAGGACGTAGGACGGGCGGACGAGTACCGGATAGCCGAGCTCGTTGGCTGCTTTTTTCGCCTCTTCTGCGGTGAATACGGTGTGTCCCTTCGGACGCGGGATTTCACACTGCTCCAGGATCTCATCGAACAGCTCACGGTCCTCTGCGGCATCTACGTTCTCTGCAGATGTTCCAAGGATCGGCACACCCATTTTCAGGAGTGCTTCGGTCAGCTTAATCGCGGTCTGGCCGCCGAACTGTACAACGGCTCCGTCCGGATGCTCGATGTTGACGATATTTTCTACATCTTCCGGTGTCAGCGGCTCGAAATACAGTTTATCTGCGATATCGAAGTCGGTGCTGACGGTCTCCGGGTTGTTGTTGATGATGATGGTCTCATAGCCCTCTTTCTTGAATGCCCAGGTACAATGTACGGAGCAGAAGTCAAACTCGATACCCTGTCCGATACGGATCGGGCCGGAACCAAGGACGAGGACTTTCTTTCTGTCGTTTGTCTCGACAGCTTCGTTTTCGCCGCCGTATACGGAATAGTAATACGGTGTGGTTGCTGCGAACTCAGCGGCACAGGTATCTACCATCTTGTAAGCTGCGGTGATATCATACTGTTTTCTTAACGCTTTTACTTCTTCTTCGGTCTTTCCTGCCAGTTTTGCCACCAGGTAATCCGGGAACTCAAGGCGTTTTGCTTCGCGCAGCAGATCCTCATCCAGCTCTTTGGCCTGTAATGCCTGCTCCATCTCAACGAGGATAGCCAGCTTATCGATGAACCATACATCGATTTTGGTGATCTCGTGGATCTCGTCGTAGGAGATGCCCTGACGGATCGCCTCTGCGATTCTCCAGATTCTCATATCATCTACGATGTGAAGCTCTTCGATCAGCTCGTCTTTGGACAAGTGGCTGAAGTCATAGGACATCAGGGAATCTACGTGCTGTTCCAGGGAACGGATGGCTTTCATCAGCGCGCCCTCGAAGTTGTTGCAGATACTCATAACCTCACCGGTTGCCTTCATCTGTGTGGTCAGGGTACGTTTTGCACTGATAAACTTATCGAACGGCAGACGCGGGATTTTTACAACACAGTAATCCAGCATCGGCTCGAAGCTTGCGTAGGTTTTTCCGGTAATGGCGTTCGGGATCTCATCCAGAGTGTAGCCAAGTGCGATCTTTGCAGCAACCTTTGCAATCGGATAACCGGTCGCTTTGGAAGCCAGTGCGGAAGAACGGCTGACACGCGGATTTACCTCGATAACACAGTACTCGAAGCTGTCCGGATTCAACGCATACTGTACGTTGCATCCGCCGGTGATGCCGAGCTCGGTGATGATGTTGAGTGCGGAAGTACGCAGCATCTGATACTCTTTATCTCCCAGGGTCTGGGACGGTGCTACGACAATACTGTCTCCGGTGTGAACGCCGACCGGGTCGATGTTCTCCATGTTGCAGACGGTGATGCAGTTTCCTACGCTGTCCCGCATTACCTCGTACTCGATCTCTTTCCATCCGGCGATACATCTTTCAACGAGTACTTCGCCGACACGGGAAAGACGGAGTCCGTTCGAGAGGATCTCGATCAGCTCTTCTTCGTTGTAAGCGATACCGCCGCCGCTTCCGCCGAGGGTGTAAGCCGGACGCAGTACAACCGGATAACCGATCTTGTTGGTGAAATCGATACCAGCCTGTACATCATGGACAACCAGGGATGCCGCTACCGGCTCGCCGATTTTTTCCATGGTATCTTTGAATTCCTGACGGTCCTCTGCTTTTTTGATGGTCTGTGCTGTGGTACCGATCAGGCGTACGTTGTTTTCTTTTAAGAAGCCTTTTTCTTCGAGTTCCATCGCAAGGTTCAGTCCTGCCTGGCCTCCCAGAGTCGGAAGAACGCTGTCCGGTTTTTCCTTCTGGATGAGCTGCTCTACCACTTCTACGGTCAGCGGCTCGATGTAAACGCGGTCTGCGATGTCTTTGTCGGTCATGATGGTTGCCGGGTTGGAGTTCAGAAGAACAACTTCCATTCCCTCTTCTTTCAGGGAACGGCACGCCTGTGTTCCTGCGTAGTCGAACTCTGCTGCCTGTCCGATGACGATCGGACCGGAACCGATAACCAGAACTTTTTTAATATTCGGATTCTTTGGCATTATTTGTTACCTCCCATCATCTCAAGGAATCGATCAAACAGGTATCCGGAATCCTGCGGGCCAGGGCATGCCTCCGGATGGAACTGTACGGTAAAGATGTTTTTGCCGACGTATTTGAGTCCCTCGTTGGTGCCGTCGTTGACGTTCACAAAGGCCGGAACTGCCACATTCGGATCCAGGGTATCGGTATCTACGACGTAGCCGTGGTTCTGGGAAGAAATGTAAACTCTTCCGGTTGCCAGGTCCTTGACCGGGTGGTTTCCGCCGCGGTGGCCATATTTCATCTTGTGGGTATCTGCGCCGGTAGCCAGTGCCATCAGCTGATGTCCAAGACAGATTGCAAAGATCGGTACATTGGAATCGTACAGTTTTTTAATCTCTTTGATAATGGATACGCACTCTTTCGGATCTCCAGGGCCGTTGGACAGCATGATTCCGTCCGGATTTGCGGCGAGGATCTCTTCTGCTGTAGTAAGCGCCGGATAAATGGTCACTTCGCATCCGCGCTCATTTAAGGAACGTGCGATGTTGTTCTTTGCGCCAAGATCCAGAAGTGCAACTTTAAAGCCTTCTCCTTTTAAAACTGATTTTTCAGAGCAGGTTACCTTTTCTACAACTTTTCCGGTATTATACGCTTTTAATTTTGGAATAATTTCATCGAGGTGATAATTTTCGTTGGTCGTGATCATACCGTTCATGGTACCTTTTTCACGAAGAATTTTGGTAAGAGCACGAGTATCGATTCCGGCGATTCCGGGAATATCGAACTTTTTCAGGAAATTCTGAATGGTGTCCTGGCAACGGAAGTTGCTGGGGAGACGGGATAATTCTCTTACAATATAGCCATCCGGCCAGGGTCTTAAGGACTCCTGATCATCATAACAAATTCCATAGTTTCCAATAAGAGGATACGTCATACATACTGCCTGTCCCGCATAGGATGGGTCGGTCAGCACTTCGAGATATCCAGTCATGGATGTATTAAATACGATTTCACTGATCACTTCTTTTTGTGAACCAATGCTGGTTCCGGTAAAGACATGCCCGTCTTCTAAGATTAGAAAAGCTTTCATCATTCCACCGTTTTCCTTTCTTTTTCGTTCGGTTTTGAGTTTGTATGAAATATGCATCTCATACTTTAATCTTTCAGATTCTATCACAACCAGGGAAACATTTCAACTATTTTTGTCGAATTACGGAAATTTCTTTTCTGGAATACTTTTGAAGTGTGTATTGGGCATAAAATGTCCTGTCGGAATTATTTTCTTTTCTGGAAAAAATAAAAAGACCCTGCCGGGAAGTTTCTGCATCATTCCAGGCAGGGTAAAAATAATGCAGGAGATGGGACTTGAACCCACACGATCTTGCGACCACAGGCACCTGAAGCCTGCGCGTCTGCCAATTCCGCCACTCCTGCATTTCTTGTCTTGCAACTCTCATGTGCCGCTCAACAAAACATATATTACCAGATGATTCCGAATCTGTCAACAGCTTTTTTCAAATTTTTCAAAAAATTTCAAATTTTCTTTTTTGCCCCGAAAAGCCCGCCATCCGCAGGGCTTTTCGTGAGATCCTGCATCACCTGGACTCCCGGCAGGAAATTGCCGTCAGCAGCGCAAGTCCGAAGAAAATACAGAAATCAGAAACATTGAACACAAGTCTGCGGAACTTCTCCGGTCCAAACCGGAAGCTGACATAGTCGGTCACGTAACCTCTCTTATGCCGGTCATACCAGTTCGACATGCCGCCGCCAATCGTAAGCGCAAGCCCAAGCTTCTTCGCCTTACACTTACGTCTGCCCGCCAGCGCTCCGAGACGCGCCCACAGTCCGGACAGCAAAAAGAAGGTGAGAATTTCCACCTTCTTCGTGCTGTCCGCGAAGCCGCCGCCCGCTACGCCGCGGTTATGACATTTCCGCAGGACAATATGTCCTTTGCAGACCGGGATCTGCTCATTTTCCTTTAACTCCTCTTCTGCCTTCTTTTTCAGGCATCCGTCTGCAAGGAAAACCGCTCCCGGCAGCAGGGTCCAGATCATTCCTCTTCCGGTACCTCTGCTTCTTTTTCAGGCTCTTCTTCCGGCGCTGCTGCTTCGGTTTCTTCTGCTTTTTCTTCCGGTTCTACGTGTACAAACTCGGCATCCTCCGGCTCATCTTCCTTCTCCGGCATAGCAGCACCGCAGCGCATGCAGAAAGCTGCATCTTTCGGAACACTTGCGCCGCAGGCCGGGCATACGATGCGGCCTCTCTTGTTTGCCACATCTTCCTTGCAGTCTGCAATCTCTTTTTCCAGATCGGTGATATCTTTGCAGAAGCCGGCAAGATTCTCGTCGAATGCTTCGCCGTTCAGATAGCGGTTGTAGATGATCTGTCCGATATCCTGGTAATTCTTCTCAATCTGATCCTCGAGCGCATGCTGACGGGTGCGGATCTTCTGAATTTCTACGAATTCATCTGTTTTCTTTCCCACAGTATCCACTGTTTTTTTCAGTGTTTTACTTAAATTTCCAAAAAAATCCTCTGCCATAGTTAAAACCCTCTCTTTCTTATCTCTTATTTCAAGAAAACGCCAGTTTCACGTCTGCTCCGCTGTGTTTTCCAGTTACCTTATTTCTGCTCTAACTTTGGAACTTCCTGGCCGCGCAGGAGAATCGTCGGCCCGCCGGTCTTTTCAATATAGTCTTTTGTGATGATAACCTCTCCGATGCTGCTGTCCTTTGGAATCTCATACATGATATCCAGCATGAAATCCTCGATGATCGAACGGAGTGCTCTCGCACCGGTATCTTTTTCCAGCGCTTTTCTTGCAATAGAGCGAAGTGCATCATCATCAAATTCCAGTTTCACCTCGTCGAGTTCGAGCAGTCTCTTATACTGCTTCAGGATCGCATTTTTCGGTTCTTTTAAGATCTCGACCAGCATATCCTCATTGAGACTCTCCAGCGTAAATACGATCGGCAGACGGCCAAGGAACTCCGGCACCATACCGAAAGTCCGAAGGTCTTCTAAGGTCACCTGTGACAGCAGGTTCTTATCCCCATCATACTTGTCCTTCAGATCCGCCTGGAAGCCAATGGAAGCTGTCTTGTTCAGACGCTCCTTGATGATGTCCGTCAGATCCGGGAAGGCACCGCCGCAGATAAAGAGAATGTTTCTGGTATTGACGGTCTCGAGCGGAACCATCGCATTTTTGCTGTTGGCTCCCACCGGAACTTCGATGTCGCTGCCCTCGAGGAGCTCAGCATTCCCTGCTGTACGGCTTCTCCGCTGACGTCTCTCTGGTTTGTATTTTTCTTTTTCGCAATCTTGTCGATCTCGTCGATGAAGATAATACCGTGCTCCGCGCGCTCCACATCGTTGTCTGCGGCCGCTAAAAGCTTAGATACCACGCTTTCAATATCATCGCCGATATAACCCGCTTCGGTAAGGGATGTGGCGTCCGTGATGGCAAGCGGCACATCTAAGAGGCGTGCCAGTGTCTGCACCAGATACGTTTTTCCGGAACCGGTCGGTCCGATCATCAGCATGTTGGATTTTTCGATCTCGATATTTCCGTCCTGCGGTGCAAAGACACGTTTGTAATGGTTGTAAACGGCAACCGACATGACTTTCTTTGCACGTTCCTGGCCGATGACGTATTCGTCAAGCATCGCCTTGATCCGGTGCGGCGGCGGAATGTCCTTGATGGAAAATTCTTTTGTTTTCTTCTTTTCTTCTTTTTTCTTTACCCGCTGCCGGTTCGGGATCTGGTTGGAAAGCCCGGAGAGATCGAACATGCCGATATTCGGCATGTTGTTCATATTATTCATCATCTCATTGATCTGGCCCGGGTTCTGGTTCATGGTATCAAAGCTCTTCTGCATGCAGTCCGGGCAGATATTGATGTTTCCCGGAAGGGTAATCATCTTTCCGGCTTTGCTCTCCGGTCTGCGGCACATGAAGCAGACTTTTTCATAGGTATCTTCTGTATGATGGTCAGAGCTTTTTGTTTCCGCCTTCGTTTCGTCCGCGGTACCGTCCACTCTGTCTTTCTCTTCTGACATGATTTTTCAAATTCCTTTCTGTAATAGATCGCTTGGTCTAGCTTGATTATAGCCCAAAAGCCATAGGGTCACAAGTAAAAACTTTCTTAAAAATTACCAACTTTTTTAAGAATTTTACGAATTCAAAAAATTATATCAAAAAATGCAGAAAAAGGCGGACAGCCAGGCGTTCATATTCCTGTGCTGTCCGTCTTTTTTCTCTTAGGAAATAGTTATTTCGAGTTTTTATCTGTTGCCAAACGGATTCTGAATACCCTGGTCATTCTGATCGGAGCTTCCGGTTCCATCGTTTGTGGTTCCGTTGCTGCTTCCGCTCGTCTGCGGCATATCTGCTGCAGAGCCAAGGGTCAGCGTCAATGTTACTTCTTTGTACTCACCGTTATCCGCGCGCTGTACGGTGACATCTACAGTCTCGCCTGCCGCATAATAAGTCAGTGTCTCTTTTAAGCCTTTGGCGTTCGAGATGCTTCTTCCATCAAACGTGGTGATAACATCGCCTTTCTTGAAGCCCGCATCGGCTGCCGGGCTGCCGTCCACAACGCTCATGATGCAGACACCGGTCGGAATACCGTAGTTCTGGGAAACATCTGCGCTGACATCTGCCATGTTGATTCCGATATAAGCAGCCTCATCATCGCTGACTTTGTATCTTGTTGTCAGGTTCATCAGGTTCTGCAGAATCGGCTCCGCTTTCGAAATCGGGATCGCAAAGCCCATGCCCTCGACCTGTGTGGAGCTGTATTTTGCTTCGTTAATGCCGATCAGCTCACCGCTCATGTTCAGAAGGGCGCCGCCGCTGTTTCCAGGGTTGATGGCTGCATCGGTCTGGATCAGTCCCTCAGAAGTAATCGTCTCGCCGGTACTCTCATCCTGACTGGAGATCGTACGGTCTTTTGCACTGATATATCCGCTCGTCAGGGACTGGCCGGTTCCCAGTGCATTTCCGATTGCCACAACCTGATCACCGACCTCAAGGTCATCGGAATTTCCCATCACGGCAATTTTGATCTGGCTCTTTGTCTCGTCCTTGATGTCGGAAAGTTTTACTGCAACAACAGCAAGGTCATTGTCCGCATCGGTACCTTTGATCTGGCCTTCTACCGTCTCATCGTCGATAAAGCTGACGGAAAGAGACGTTGCACCGCTGACAACGTGGTTGTTTGTCGCAATCAGGAGCTCATCGTCGTTCTGTCCGACAATAACTCCGGTTCCGCTTGCAGGAACTTCCTGGCTTGTGGTTCCGAAGAATGTCTCAACTTCTTCCACCGTTGTCGTAGAAATTGCTACCAGAGACGGCATCGCACTCGATGCAACATCTTTCACGGACATCTCGCCGGTTGCTTTTACGGTATCGGAGGTATCACTGCTGTCTGCTGCCGTTGTTGTGGTGGTCGTCGGAATTGTAACTTCCTGCTTCTGCTCTGTTGCTGTACCGATCACTTTCGTACCGACTGCTGCAGTCCCAATGAAAACACCGCCTGCCACGAGTCCGAAGCACGCTGCCATGGCAAGTGTCATGCCCCATTTTTTTGCGGCTGACATTGGTTTTTTCGCTTTCTTTTTGTGATCCTGCGGCTGCGGAACGGCAGAAAACTGTGGTTTTTCCTGCTTCGGAGCACTCTGTGTCTGTGACTGGTACTGATAATGTTCTGTCTTTGCAGAAGATGTCTGCTCTGCCTTTGCCTCCGACGGGTCCGGTTTTCCGGTGTAGGAAGCACTGTTATTCTCCTCGCCGGTCTTTCCGCTGATTTTCGGATTCACCCAGCTGTAGGTTGTCGTTTTCTTTTCTTCCGCCTTCGGCGCTTCTGCGGTTTCCTGCGGTTTTTCCGTCTCTGCCGCACTCTGCTCTGCTGTCGTTTCTGCTTTTACTTCTTCTGTATGCTCTGCAGCTTTGGTTTCCTCTGCTGCCTCACCATTTATTTCTTCTTTTTTGAATTCTTCACTCATGGCTGATCCCTCTTTCTCTTTTCTATCTCAGGCACCAATACACAGTGCTCTTATTTCTTTCTTCATTTTCTACTGCCTATTGTACGTTAGAATTGTGTTGAAACTGTGATAATTTTGAAAAAAGAGGAATTTTATGCTGCGGTTTTTATTCTACCGTAACGGATTTCGCCAAGTTTCTCGGTTTATCCACATCGAGGCCTCTGCCGATCGATACGTAGTAGCCAAAGAGCTGCAGTGGAATGATCGCCAGGGAGTTTGCAAAAATCGGATTTGTCTCCGGCAGGTAAACTACGTAGTCGGCTACTTTTTCCACTTCTGTATTGCCAACGGTCGTTACCGCCATGACAAACGCGCCTCGTGTCTTCACTTCCTGAATATTGCTGATCGTTTTCTTGTAGAGCTCCGGCTGGGTCAGCACGGCTACGACAAGGCGTCCGTCCTCAATCAGGGAAATGGTTCCGTGTTTCAGCTCACCGGCTGCATACGCCTCGGAATGGATGTAGGAAATCTCTTTCAGCTTCAGGGAGCCCTCCATCGAGATTGCATAGTCGATGCCGCGTCCGATGAAAAAGACGTGTTCTGCCGCAAGATAACGGTTGGCAAAACGCTGTACGTTCTCCTTGTGGGACAGCAGCAGGGAAATCTGCTCCGGCAGGCGCTCAAGGCTCTGGATCATTGCATCGAAGTCATTCTGTAAAACGGTTCCGCGTACTTTGGCAAACTTCATCGCCAGAAGATACTGCGCGATAAGCTGTGTGCTGTACGCTTTCGTTGTCGCAACAGCGATCTCCGGACCGGCCCAGGTGTACATGACATTGTCTGCCTCTCTTGCAATCGAACTTCCAACTACGTTTACGATGCCAAGGGTACGCACGCCCTTTTCTTTTGCAAGGCGGAGAGCCGCGAGGGTATCGGCCGTCTCACCCGACTGGCTGACGATGATCACGAGCGTATTTTCCGGCAGAATCGGATCACGGTAGCGGAATTCGCTTGCCAGATCTACCTCAACCGGGATTCTTGCCAGCTTTTCGAAGATGTATTTTGCGGTTACACCGGTGTGGTATGCGGAACCGCAGGCAACGATAAAGATCTTGCTGATTGCACGGATCTCTTCGTCCGTCATGCCAAGCTCCTCGATCACTACGTCACCATTCTTGATGCGTGGGGTCAGCGTATCTTTTACGGCTTTTGGCTGCTCATGCATCTCTTTCAGCATAAAATGCTCATAGCCGCCTTTCTCTGCGGCATTCATATCCCATTCGATGTGCGTAGGCTCCTTTTGCAGCTCCTCCTCATCGATATTGTAAAAATGAGGCCGTCTCGGGTCAGCTTGACAATCTCCTCATTTTCCAGAAAATAGACATCTCTTGTATATTTCAGTACAGCCGGAACGTCGGATGCAATCAGGTTTCCGCTCTTACTTGTACCAACGATCAGCGGGCTGTCTTTACGGACCGCATACACCTCATCCGGATGGTCGCGGAACAGGATACCCAGTGCATACGATCCCTCCATACGGTGCATAACCTTTGTGATCGTTGCAAGCGGATCGCCGTTATAATAGTAATCCAGCATATGGGCAATTACCTCGGTATCTGTCTCCGAAAGGAACTCATATCCTTTGGACATCAGTTTTTTCTTTAATTTCAGATAATTCTCAATAATTCCATTGTGTACAACGACAATCGAGTGGTCTTTATTGAAATGCGGATGTGCATTCAGATCGGAAGGTGCCCCATGCGTTGCCCATCTCGTATGTCCGATTCCTACGGTACCCGGAAGTGTCGCTCCATTTTGTGTCATTTCCTCAAGCACCTTCAGACGGCCCATTGCTTTCTGCATCTGAATTTTGTTTCCATCGTATACAGCAATTCCGGCCGAATCGTATCCGCGGTACTCCAGCTTTGACAATCCGTCCAGCAGCACCGGGGCAGCCTGGCAGGTTCCAATATATCCAACAATTCCACACATAGATTTTTTCCTCCTAACAGTAAAAGGCGGCACCCTTGTTCTGTTTTCAGGTTATGCCGCCTTCTAATTTCTTGTTCTTTACTTTTTTACCACTCTGCTCCGTTCTCTGTCAACCTTATGGAGCATTTCGTATTTACTTACAAGATCTTTTTATTTTTGTTTTTTACTTTCACTTATCTTCTATTTCGTTTTTTTCGTATCTTTCCGTGATATTCCCACCATGTTTTGTTTGAGGTACACCAGCGGATTACACTGTCCGGAAGGCTTTTGTATCGTTTTCCGAGGAAGTAGCCCACATATTTGAATCCGCTTTGAAAGAATAAAGTGACGAGCAGCCACGGCTTATGAATTTTGCAGACGTAGGATGCCGATTTTTTCACCATACGGATTCCCTCACTCTCAGACGGATACGCATCAAAGATCTCCGGATGCTGTGCCTGGGATACACCGAGGTCGAAATTGCGGTGAAGCTGTGCCAGACAACCGTAATTGTGGGAATGTACCACCTTCGCATCTGCCGCATAGGCAATCGCATAGCCCGCCTGCACAAGATGCCCGGCATAGATCATATCTTCGTTAAACAAGGTGCTTTCTACAAATCCACCCAGCTCTTCATATGTCCTGCGGTCATACATTGCACAGACATTGGAACAGAAAAAAGTCTTAACACCAAGTTTTGGCAGATCACCGGCATCCTTGATATCACTCTCGTCCGGATAGTTAAAGCCTCTCGTAAACCGTTCCAGTGTACGGCAGTCATCCCGCGGAAGCTGCCGCGCATAGGCCGCCTTCACATGCGGCAGTGAAAATTTTTCCACCAGATGTTCCACGCACGCATTATCGTACGGCATGGCATCCTGGGTCATAAAAAGCAGAAGATCCGCATCTGAACTTTCTGCCATCGCCCTTCTCGTTCCGCCGTGGTCGAACTCGCTCGGCTGAATATGCTCCATCATAATCTTGTCTGAAAGCTGCTCCCACGCCGGATTCCAGAACTTTTTCCCCGTATTCACGACCCGGATCGAACGGATCGGGTAAGTCTGTTTTAAAAGGCGGGGCAGAAGTTCTGCGAACTCCTGCCCTGGTTTATACGTTGGTATCATGACATCAACGGTATATTGACTCATCTTGTCGTATTCTCCCTGTATTTTAATCTCCTGCTACCACAGAATCTGTTGCAGCGCCCGGTCCCTGATTCAGTACATACTCAATCATATCATCATCGTAGCCGCTCTCTCTTGCAATATAGTCACTGTACTCTATCACGGCTGCAGATGGATCATAGCTCATCGCCGGATACAGATAAGCGTGCAGTTCCTTTACATTGTGTTCCAGTGTAACCGGAATTACGACATCAACGCCAAGTGCGCTTTCTACATTTTCTCCATAACACAGCTGGAACGGATATGCATAAGATGTTCCCATTTTGTACGTTACCGCATGCATGCCAAGCTCCAGAATTTCGTTTTTGGTAAGGCTGGTGCTGACATTTCCCATCACTTTATCCAGAATCTCCGGAATCTTGGTCGGATTCTGTTTAATCTTCTGTACCATGAGATTGATGACGATTCGCTGACGGCTCGTACGTTTCGCATCGTCGCCGCCGCCGTAACGGATCCGCGCATAGGAGGTTGCAAGTGCACCGCTGACATGACGTACTTCGCTGTAATCATCCCCAAGGTCCTCATCATACGGAATAGCTTCATACTCTACGCCCTGTGCTTCCGATACCTCTCTGTTGTAGTTGTTTGCATGAACACACTCTGCATTTGTCATCTCGATGTCGAGACCGCCCAAGACATCAATCGCATCGGCGAGTGCCTTGAAGTTTACGGTAACGTAATCGGTCAGTGCAAGGTCAAGGTTTGTATTCAGCATGGAGAGCATACTCTCCGGGCCGCCGCGGTTGTATGCGGAATTGGCTTTGTCAAACTCATAATATTCATCGGTATATTTCGCCATATTCATCCAGGTGTCACGCATAATCGACACCATACGGATTTCCTGCTTGTCGTGATCAATACAACAGAGAATAATAGTGTCACTGTTCATGCTTTCTGCCAGCTCGGAGCCTTTCACACCTCTGGCATCCACGCCGACCAGCGCGATGACCTGTGTACCGGACATCTGTGAGAGATCGGTATTTGCCTTTACTTCACTGTTGATCTGAATCTGGGAGCTGTCCAGCGTATCCTGATTCATCTTATCCATCGAACGGTTGATCCATGCGTAGACGAACAGAATTCCGGAAAGAATCAGCAGAACGGTGATTTCAATTCCGAAAATTATTTTTCTGCGGCGCATTTTTTTGTATTTTCTGCTCTTTTTGTAATTCTTCTTCGACATCTCTTTTCCCCTTATCTTTTAGTAAGCGTTTTTATTCACAAATCCTTTGAAAAAGGTCAGGAACAGAATTTTAAAATCAAGTCCCAGCGTCCAGTTTTCAATATAATACAGATCACAGTCAATACGCTTTCGGATGGAAGTGTCTCCCCGGTATCCATTCACCTGTGCCCACCCCGTAAGACCGGGACGCACCTGATGTTTTACCATATAACGCGGGATTTCCTCCCGGAATTTTTCCACAAAGAAAGGTCGCTCCGGCCGCGGTCCGACCAGGCTCATATCTCCTTTTAAGATGTTAAAGAGCTGTGGAAGCTCATCAATGCTGGTATGGCGCATGAATTTTCCAAATCCCGTCACACGCGGGTCATTCTTCACGGTCCATGCCTTCTTTTCTTTCTCCTCCGTCTGAACTTCCATCGAACGGAACTTGTACATTTCAAACGGTTTGTTGTGCAGTCCGACGCGTGTCTGACGGTAGATCAGCGGACCCGGTGAGGTCAGCTTGATCATGATGCAGGAAAACAGCATCACCGGTGAGAACAGAATGATCGCCACGAGCGCGCCGAAAATATCCACAATCCGTTTCAGCATCGCGTTGAACGTGTTGGAAAGCGGCACATAGCGGATATTGATGACAGGAAGTCCCTGCAGGTCTTCTGTGTACGGCTTTGTCGGAATGATGTTGTGGTAATCCGGCACAAACTGGGTATGTACGCCGGATTTTTCACACATGGCAACGATCTCCTCCAGGCGGAAGTATTCGTTCAGGCCAAGGGTAATGGCAATTTCATCCAGTTTGTTTTCCGGCAGAATGACTGAAAGATTGTTGATTCTTCCAAGAACCTTGACACCGCGGTACATCGTTCCCGCTTTGACATGGTCATCGAGGATTCCGCGGACGAGATAGCCCCACTCCGGGTTTGCAATGATCCGGTCAATGTATTCCTCGGTCGCACGGCTGTAGCCGACCATCAGAATCTGCTTCTGGTTGCGGCCGTGTTTCCACATATTGCTTAAGATATAGTGGATCAGATTTCTTACGATCGTTCCAGTGTCACATTCAGCACAAAGAAGATGCAGAGCATACCACGGGAAAAGTGAACCTGGCGCACCATGTAAAGGCTGGCCAGCCAGACCAGAAATCCAACCGTATTCGCTTTTAAGATATTGGCAAATTCCAGACGTCTTCCCTGAAAACGCTTGGATGCATAGAGATTGAATGCATAGTAAAGCAGCAGATAGCCGGGCACGATATAGAGCAGTGCCATCATATACGTCGCCGGCGGTAGAATTCCCCTCTCCGGATGATTATTCATAACGCCCAGCCGCACATAGCAGTACCAGGACAGTACGTAGGAAAGTGCGAGCACCAGGGCATCGATCAGAACGTGCATCCGGTCAAAATATTTCTGATTATCGTTGATCAAATTCGTTCACCTTATCTGTTTTTTTCGGGATTTAAAAATTCCCTACCCCTAACTATACAATAAGTTTCAAAAAAGAGCAATCATATTTTTCTAACATTCTTCTTATTTCCGTAAACTTTTTAACTTTTTCGTAATCTTTTGAAAGAATCCTTATGCCCTCTCCAGAAATCTCCGGAACACATTGATAAAAAGCTCCCATTCGATGACAAAATACGTGCCGAGGCGCTTCCACTCAAAACGGATCTTTTTTGCTCTGTTTTCCGGCTTCCGGCAGATGAAAAAACCATTCTTGATTCCTGCCAGATATTCTTTTCCATATCCCTTCGATGCAAAAAAGACCAGTTTTGCCGAAAAACCGAGGATAAAGGCCGGCAGGTTAAGCAAAATCTGTAAAACCGGCATATTTTTATAGATCAGATAAATATTATTCCTGGAAGAATAACGGATTTTAAAGAGGTTATACCGGGAGCCGCTCGTTCCGCTTCCGACGTGGTAAACCTTCGCGGACGGCTCATACCAGTTCTCGTAGCCCAAAAGCCGCGCACGATAGCCGATGTCGGTATCTTCCAGATAAGCGAAATGTTCTTCGTCAAAAAGTCCGGTCTTTTCCAGAAATTCCCGGCGGTAGATCGCTGCTCCGGCGCAGGCCGCAAAAATCCGGTCGGACGTTTCAAATTCACTGACCGGTTTTCCTTTTCCTCTTGCGAATGCCCATCCCAGCATATTATAGTAATTTCCCGCATCGTCGATTTTATCACGCTCCTGATAGGAAATCAGCTTTGCGCTGCATGCAAACGCATTCTTTCTTTTACAGATTCCCTCATAAAGGCGCTCGACAAAGTCCTGGAACACTTCGGTGTCGTTGTTTAAAAGGATCACATACGGCTCCTTCGACTGGCGGATGCCTTCGTTGACCGCACGGCTGAAGCCATAGTTATCATCGAGCTGGATGATTTTCGTCTCCGGGTAGTGTTCCCGCAGAAACGCACAGCTCTCATCCTGTGAACCATTGTCCACGAAATATGTGGTAAATTCCGTAAAGGTCTGCTTTGCAAGCGCCGCAAAGCATGTCTCCAGATACCGGTATCCATTATAATTTGGTATTACAACTGCTACTTTGTCCATGGTTTTACTCCCCTGCCATCGGCACGCAGTCCATAGTTCCACGATGCCAGCGTTAAATTTGGATTGTAGCAGGGATCTCCTGCCTTTAACAGCCCAATCCAGCGGCTGCGCATAAATTCGATTTCCGACTGGAAGCGGCGCACCTTCTTCTCGTCATCCTCTGCTCCCCTGGATTTCGATTCATAATGGTACAGCTCCACGTGCGGATTGTATACGATTTTATAACCTGCTTTTCCAATGCGCAGGCACAGATCAACATCATTGAAAGCGACGGACAGTTCTTCTTCAAAGCCGCCGACCTCCTCAAAGACCTCTTTTTTCATCATCATGCACGCTGCTGTCACCGCACTCACATTCATCTGGAGCGATGCCTTATGCAGGTAGCCGCTTCTTCCGCGCGCCAGTCCTAAAAAGGCGTGGCCCGCAATGCCGCCGATACCGATGATGATACCCGCATGCTGCACCGTGTTGTCCGGGTAATACAGCTTCGCGCCGACCGCCCCGATCTGCGGTCTCTGCAGATTGGATACCATCTTTTCCATAAAATCGGGTGTGATGATTTCCATATCGTTATTGAGAAACAGGAGATACTCTCCCTTTGCCTCTTTGACGCCGAAATTATTGATCGCAGAATAGTTAAAGCCCTGTTTTGGATACTTCAGGACACGGATGCCCTGTGCTTCGAGTTCTTTGTAATAGGAAAACGTTGCTTCCTCAGTGCTGTTGTTCTCAATAATCAGAATCTCATAGGATGGATACATGCACTTCTTAATGGATTCCAGACAGGTGCGTAACGTATCGGCCTGATCCTTGTTCGGGATCAGAATCGAAACCAGAGGCGTTCCCTGCAGTTTATAATCTACATCGTAGAAGCCATAATCCGAACGCAGTGTGACGGTTCCCTCTTCGCCGCAGCGCGCAAGGTTTCCCTCAATTGCCTTTTTTCCAGCCTCATACGCGTACAGCTTGCTTGCCGGATTGTCTGCGGTGGAAGCGCTGTGGACCCTCCAGTGATATAAAACTCTCGGAATGTGTACAATTTTTCCCGCCATTTCCGTGCAGCGGAAGATATAATCATAATCCTGCGCCCCATTGTATTCCGGACGAGGCCGCCGGTTTTCTCCGCAATCTCCCGCCGTACAACGAAGAAATGACAGATATAATTGTTTGACCGCAGCAGATCCAGATTGAAATCCGGTTTGAAATGCGGCTGGAAATACTCGGACAGATCGGTCCGTACCTTGTCCTCATCGGTATAAAAAGCATCGATGGACGGATCTTTTTCCAGACGGATGGCAATTTCAAAGAGTGCATCCGGCGCAAGCAGATCGTCGTGATCCATAAAACCGACGAAATTTCCCGCTGCTGCGGCAAGCGCTGCATTTGTATTCTCTGCAATGCCGATATTTTCCGGAATCGGAACGTTCTTTACGCGCGGATCTTTTCCGGTATACTCTTTCAGGATGCGCGCCATCGTCTCATCCTCCGGGCTGGCATTTCCGATCACCAGTTCCCAGTTTTCATAACTCTGTTTTTCCAGGGATTCGATCATCTGACGCAGAAAAATTTCCGGCGTACGGTAAGCCGGAACAACAACGCTGATCTTCGGACAATAAGAAAATTTATGATTTTTCTGACGCGCCAGGTCCTCCTCTTTTGCGCAGTACTGCTCCCGCCACGGTCCGTACGGAACCTCCTCCGGCTCCATCCTCTCCGAAAGACGGATCAGGAATTCCTTTGGGCCATAATGTTTCAGGTAACGCAGTCCCTTCTGTATGTTGTAAGGTTTCAATTTCCGTATAAAACGGAGCCATTTCATATCTGACACTTTTTTAACTCCTTGGGGTTTTTGTTTTTCAGGTTTTTTGTTTTTTCCGTATGAACTCGTTCGCATTATACTCTATTTTACTGCATTTTGCAAATCCCGACTGAAAATATTAAGAAATTATGTGTTTCTTCCCTGCTCGCTTTATGTTATAATAATAAAAGTGTGTCTAATACATTTTAGAGAGATCCGCTGCCCGGACAGTCTTATGCAGCTGTACCCGCTGGATCAGAAGGAGTGAGTTATGATTAGAAAGAATTCTGCAGCCCGCACATTTTTATGCCTGTTGCTTGCTTTTGTTTTTGCCGCGTCCTGCCTCCCGCAGACGATTTTTGCCACAACCGATAAAAAAACAGTCACCACCTGGCCCGAAGGACCGGAAAACAATTCCGGCGCTGTCTGTTTACTCGATGCCGATACTGGTGCTGTTTTATACGATAAAAACATGGACGAGCAGCGCTATCCTGCCAGCATCACCAAGATTCTGACGGCTCTGCTGATCATTGAAAACAAGCAGATGACCGACACCGTTACCTTCGGCGAACATGCTGTCAGCGAATCCATTCCGGGAAATGCCCGCATCAACGTTCAGCTTGGCGAAACGATCACAGTGGAGGATGCTCTTCACGCGATTCTTCTTGCCTCGGCAAATGAGGTCTGCACACAGCTTGCCATCGACATTGCCGGAAGCGAGGAAGGTTTCGCCGCCATGATGAACGAACGCGCCGCTGCACTTGGTTGCACGAATACCCATTTTGTCAATGCAAACGGTCTGCCAGATCCGAACCACTACACCAGTGCACACGATATGGCACTCATTATGCAGGAGTGCATCAAAACGAGACCTTCTGCCGCATCGAGTCCGATCTGACCTACACAATTCAGCCGACCAATATGACCTCGACACCGCGTGATCTTCAGAACCACCACGCATTGCTGTTCCAGGACGGTCAGTGGGGATACAAGGGTGCTTTCGCCGGAAAGACCGGTTATACCGATGAGGCACACAACACACTCGTTACCGCTGCCAAGCGAGGCAATATGACGCTGGTCTGCGTTGTTTTAACCTGTGATAACCTCGATTATATCAACGATACCCGTACCGTACTTGATTTCGGTTATGATAATTTTACACATTATACCCTGAAGAACGCAAAAAAGGAAAGTCTTTCCGGTGTGGTAACGCTTCCAAAGAATGCGAAAATTGAAACTGCAACCTACACCGATCCGGACGGCGCTTCCGTTGAGGAACCGTACACCCGCCAGTATTTTTTCGATGATCACTTCATCGGAACAGCCGAGGTTTCCGCTCCAGGTACTGTTTCCGACAGTTCTTCGGTTTCCTCCGATTCATCAGAAGAAACCGACAGCACAGATATTCCAACACCGGAAGAAACCAAGAAAATTTCTTTTTTCTCCACACTGCTCTATATTCTGCTTGGCCTGAACGGTGTCGCTTTTCTGATTCTGATCATTGTCGTGATCAACAACGCGAAAAAGAGACGGAAACGCAGAAACAGACGCCGCAATAACCGAAACAAACGGCACTGATCTTCTAATTTATAAGCAATCAGGACCTCCCGTCCAACGGGTGATCCTGATTCAAGAGTTCGACGGAAGTCGAACTTTCCTATAAGAAGTAAAGAATGGCATCGAAAACGCA
This sequence comes from Blautia sp. AF34-10, assembly GCF_003477865.1. Taxonomy (NCBI): domain Bacteria; kingdom Bacillati; phylum Bacillota; class Clostridia; order Lachnospirales; family Lachnospiraceae; genus Blautia; species Blautia sp. AF34-10. The sequence goes on along the minus strand of NZ_QUED01000016.1, from coordinate 11,150 downwards.
ACCGATTTCGATGCATTTGGGTATAAAGCAGAGCTACCGCCAGAAATATTTGCTAGTGCGACAGCCCTTTTTGTTGCTTATTTATTTTCCAAGATACTGTTCTAAAATCTGTGGTTCGATTCTTTTCCAGTTTCTTTCCTTTACCGTCTCTTCTGCTCCCGTATCCAGTTTTTTCCTCAGTTCCGCATCTGTCAGAATACGCTCAATCGCCGCTTTTGCCTCCGCGAGATTTCCCTGCGGATAGAGAATACAGTTTTCCCCATCTTTCAGGTATTCCAGATTGCCACCGTTCGGCACAGCAACGACGTAGCCGCCGGACGCCATCATCTCAAGCGGCGGATAGGAAAAGCTTTCCAGCAGGCTTGTTTTCAGCAGGATATCACACGCCGCATAGACTTCCGGTGTTTTTTCATATGGAACCCGGTGTAAAAAGCGGTCCACGCGGTACCAGGATTTCGGATTTCCATTGTAGGACATGTACCAGATCTCGAATTTTTCCAGATCCAGCTGTTCCACGATACGGAAGCTCTCGTCCACGTTTTTATGCTCCGCGCTGCAGTCTCCCTCGATCAGAATCCGAATTTTTCCCTGCAGATCCCGCCCCCGTTTCGGATAGAAGGACGGATCGATGCCGTTCGGAAGATAGGCTGCTTCGGTATGGTATTCCTCCCGCAGCCAGTTCTGACACCATTTGGAAATGGTTACGTACTCCATCGGGCTCCTCATCCGGTAAGTCGCCGAAGTTGCGATCCGGTACGGGCTTCCCGGCGGATAAAATCCAACTTCAAAATTCTGCACCAGATATTTTTTCTTTCGGATCTTGCTGGACTGTTCGACGAACTCTGCGGTATTCCACATCGTCGCTACCGCAAGATCCAGCGTTCCCTGCAGTTTCTCTCGCTCGGCCGACAGCACCGGAAAATGGAAATCACCCTCATGATACCACTCCGCCTCCCCTTCCAGAGTAAAGAGGCTGACCTGCGCTCCTGCTTTTACCAGCATTTCCGCATGAAGAAGTGCAACGCGGATGCCTCCGCTGATCTCCATCGCTGGAAGCACAAAGGCACAGCGTAGATTCCAGTGGCGCTCCACCCACTCGCAAATCCCGGTGGCATGAAAGATTGTGACACACTCGCGGCTGCACCGGCCATATGCCCGTCCGGCAATGGCTTTTCGTGCCGGTTCGTCGTCGATCAGCCACTGCAGTTTTTCCAACCACTCCGCTTCGTCTCGGCAGAGTACGCCGTCTTCTCCATCCTGTACCATCTCAGCAAAAGCGCCGAGATTGCTGGCTGCTGTCACAGTCTGCACCAGAGCCGCTTCCACCCATTTATTTTCCGATTTCGCACGGTTAAAAATCGTATCGGTAAGCGGAGCCAAGTTGATATCCACCGACGCAATCCGCTCCGGCAGTTTTTGGTAATCGACAAAGCCCTCCATCTGGATCTGGGAAGCAAACAGTTTCAGCTCCACCGGGAGTTCCAGAATTCCCACGATGAGGAGTTCCAGGTTCGGATTTTTGCCAAGCAACTGTTTCAGCACCGGAACGATCATCTCGATGTCGTCCAGATGCGTCGCACTGCCGCTGAAATAGCCAAGGCGTACTTTTTTCGCCGTTCCATCTGCTTCGTTCTTTTTCTGTTTTTCTTTTAACACCGCCTCGGACAGTAGCAGCATCTCATCTGACGCACAGTTGCGGTTGATCAGCACCTCCGGTACGTACTGCTTCAGTTCTTCTGCCAGCGCCGCTGTCGTCGTAACCGCCGCATCGCAGAGGGAAAGCAGCTCGCCCATGTTTCGGACATTCTGATCGTATGCCTGCCGTTCTTCCGGCTGCATCCGGTCGAGAAACGGAATCTGATCGGTGTATTTCGTATCGATCACAAGATCATCCACATCGTACCACAGAGGCTTGTTCATCTGCTTTGCCATTGTGGCAAATTCCCGCAGGGTGTCCGTCATCGGGCAGCGGAAAATCACGAACGCGCCGTAGCAACGTACCATCCAGGCTTCAGCTCCTGAAAATAAACCGTATCACACGTATATCCGCCTGCCTCCAGCTGCTCCATCTGATGCACCACGCGGTACCGGTGTGGATGCGGCAGCTGTTCATTGCAGCCACTGATAAAGAGAATATCCCGGTAGACCCGGGATTTTTCTCTCTGAAACTCTTTTTCTTTTTTTGCCCGCGCAAGGTACCCTTTCGTACGCCCAGCCAGACCGCCGATTCCTTCTTCTGCAACAGCTTTTTTTAATTTTGCTGTCAGCACTGAAATTTTTTCCAAACGTTTCACCGCTTTCTTTCTCTGTTCCGCTTACCGCAATCCGTAGTAGTTCTGCAAGTACATCGGATAGATGATTCTCGCCCAAGTAAATGCCGCTAATGCCGCTGCCGCCACACAGACCAGAATACAGAACAATTTTTCATACTTCTGTAGTTTTTTCTCCCGTTTCAGGAACGCCTGCACACCCTTCGTCACGAAATACATCAGCGGAATCAGCATCGGCATGCTGTATCGTCCCTGCGGCTGAAAATCAGAACTGTAGGAGTAATACGCATTCAGATAATTCGGGATCAGCAGCGCAAACACATTAGCCCAGGTAAACCATCCCAGTTTACTCCATTTTCTCTTCGTTTTTCCGGTAAGAGCCGTCTGCGTGCCGTCTGCATTCCAGAAGAAAAAGTCTCTCTGGCAACAGTTCCGCATCAGAATGAGACCGACAAGAAGACAGCAGAGGTACGGAACAATAATCATCGTGGAAAGATAAATCTTATTGTAGCCAAACGCGCCGACAAAGCTGTACAGCACTGTTACCAGCCAGTCATGTTCCAGAAAACTCGGCTTATAGAAGATCATATGCAACATGGAGCCTCCTTTTTTCTGGAAGGTCTTGCTGTGCGACGGCTTGTACTGGTATCTTGCATACAGTTCCGCGCTTGCGCTCGATGCCTGGCGTCCCAGAAAATCTCCTCCATAGAGAATAGCATTTCGAATAAACCACCACAGAGCAATGACACAGACGATCACCAAAATAAAAAGACCTTTTTGGATCATTTCTTTCCATCGTTCTTTGACCGGTTTCGACTGGTCCGTCAGCATCGTTCCCACAAAGTAGAAAAACGTCATCAGAATAAATCCATACGCATTGTAATACGACAAGAAACAGATTCCCATTCCAACGGCCGATACCGCACACGTGGTCCAGCTCCATCCCTCTTTGTACGCCTTTACCCAGGAATAAAAGATAATGGCCGTCGAACACATTGCAAGCGCGTCGCAGTTGACATAGGAATATAAAATCACATTGCCCGGCAGGAAAACCACCAGAGTCGTAAACATCCATGCGTAGCGTCTTGGAAACAACAGCTTTGCCGTCTTTAAGACCACCCAGGCAGTAAGCGCTCCCAGCAGAACATTTACAAAACGGGCGGAAATGAGCAGCATCCACTCATCCGTGGAAAACAGGCTCATCCCCTTCATCAAAACTGCAGATGCCATATAGGAGAGAATCGGATTGAATGCATAGGAAATCCCCCAATCCTCATTCCGAATCAGCGGTTCGTCACCCCGCGGAAGCTTCCCATATTCATAAATGAACTGTGGAATCTGATACCGCATTGATTCATCCGACGAGAAATTGTATCGCTGCGTACAGGACCACAAAAAGTAAAACAGGAATACGCCGAATACAAACAGAATCTCGATTCTGCGTTCTCTGCTCACATCCTTACTGCAGTTTTTTCTCATCTTCCTCAATTCCTTTTAGCATACTTGCGTAAACTTTTTCGGCTTCTTTGTACCAGGAGGTTCCCTTTACGAAATCCATTCCCTTTTTGCGGATTGTAGCCAGCTCATCCGGGTGGTTGAAGTAATATTCCATTCTATCTGCGATCTGGATCGGATCATAGTCAACCAGAATGGAGTTTTCCTCATTTACCATCCAACTGCTGTTTGCACCCTTGGAGCAGACAGCGACCGAGTTGCAGGCCATAACCTCGAACGGTACGAGGGAAAGGTTGGTATTCGAAATAACAAGGCACATATCACAGATCGCATAGGAATCTGCCAGCACCTGCGGTGTTACGATACCTAAATTTCTGTGTTTGAACGGAATCTCATAGCCGCTGACATCCCATCCCGCGAAAACAACCTCGATCTCCGGCATTCTGCGGCACAGCTCATTGAGTGCCAGCATACCGAGCTCAAAATCACGTCTCGGGGTAACCGGGCGGGCATAGAAGAAAACTCTCTTCTCGTTGTCCTGCTTTTCCTTCGGCTGATATACCTTGTCATCGTAGGAGAAATGGAAGCTGTCTGCCTGCATGCCGTATTCATTTCTCATGATATCCCGCAGCCAGTCTCCTGCTGTGATTCCTCGGAATCCCATCTTGTACGTGTTCTCTGCAAACTCATACTCCGAACCGTGTGCATAGAAATGCGGCTCGAAATCCTGTACGAAGTAAAACTTCGAAATCGTATTCTGGAATTTTCTTACGTAGTAAGCGGTGGTCCAGGAGGTTGCTACGGTTGCATGTGCAAATTTCATCTGGGATACATCGCAGTAAACTTCTACTTCCGGCACAAGAAGCGGGAAGTACTCTTTTAGGAATTTGCGGATGGACGCATTATCCTGAAAATTCGGGGACATGTAGAGATAAACTCTACTGTGGAAACCGAGGCGCTCCAGGTTGGAAATAAAACGGAAAATGGTGGTATGACCGCCGGAACCAGGTCCCATTTCCGGTACAACCCAATTCAGGATCTTTTTCTTGTCGTTTTTATGTTTCTCATACTCTTTTTGATTGAACGGGATCGGATCGTTGTCTACGACAAATCTGTAAAATCCGATGACGTTGTTCTTCGGCGGTACAGCCGGCTCATTGCCCTGTTTTGCGCGCTCAATCGTTTCTTTTAATCCATGATTCTTCAGATACCGTAACGCACGGTATGCTACATTTGGTTTTTTCACGTTTCTTTTTCCTTTCTTCTATGCATGTCTCTGATCGTACTGCTGCGAAATGTGACGATCCAGGAACTGTTGTTTCCGTTTGGAATACAGATGGTATTTTCCGCCGAGATAGCCGCCCACAAAGCGGTCAAAATTGCGAAACAGGGAATAAAATGCCCAGTGGATTTTCTCTTTTTTACTGAGCGGCTGCTGACGGATATACACGCAGTCCCCTCTCACCTGACGGTACAGCATGCCCGGAAGCTGCGTCCATTTCTGTGCAATCATATACTGATGAACTTCATATAATCCCTTCTGCTCATCATAATACCGTTTGAAATACGTTCTGAGTTTGAAATTGTGGGAATGATATACCGGTGCATACGGGCAGTATACTTTTTTGAATCCGAGTTCAATCATCTTTCTCGCCCAGATCTGATCCTCGGCAAAGTTGACATCCTCATACGGATATTTTTCAAAAATATCTCTTCGGATACAGGAGTTATTGTCGGAGAAAAACGCCAGATAATGACGATATCCTTCTTCTCTTTCGTAGCGTTCCGGATCATCAAGGTGGAAAATCGTATTAGTTTCTCCAAATCCTTTAAAATGGCCGTCCAGATCACGCTTGTCAAGCAGATTGCAGTCCGGATACGGATAATGAATCCCGAATCCTCCCACGATTTCCGGGTCCATCTTCATGGCATCAATGAAATTCTGCAGCCAGGTATCGGTCGCTGGAAGCGCATCCTGCGTAATAAAGATGATATACGTTCCGTTTCCTTTGGAAGCACCATAGTTTCTCGTTTTTCCATGTCCAAATTCGGACGGCTCAATCTGAAACAAACGGCATGGATATTTGCGGATCACATCGAGAGTTCCGTCCTTTGACCCGGAATCCACGCAAATTACTTCATATTCATACTCTGTCTTCTGTTTGAAAACGGCATCCAGCACTTTTTCAAACAGATGCCCACCATTTTTGGTAGGAATGACAATGGATACATCCATAGTTATTTACTCCTTTTTATCACATGCTGCACTTTATCTGCCATACGCACAACCTTACGCTGGCGCATCCGCTCCAGCTCTTCCTCCAGAAACTGCTTCTGTTTTCTCGTTTCCTGGAGTTCTTCTTCCCTGTGTGCAAGTGCCGCTTTTTCTGCTTCGATTTCTGCCTGCAGCTGGCCTTTCCGATAAATCTCCCCGTTCAGTTCATCCCTCAGATCTTTATTCTGACGGATATATTGAATAAACTGGGACGTAACGCCATCGCCTTTGTAGTAAATCCGGTAATCAATCCGGATCTGTTCATAACCGGCATTCCGGAATTTCAGAACCGGCGTTCCAAGGAAATAATAGTCGTCGATAATCTCAAGCTCGGCGTTGTGCGAAAAAGCGATACGTTCCGTCTTTCCATCGCTGCATACGCCCGCGAGAGAACGGATTTTAATGACAGCCCCCTCCTGCATCAGCTGAAGGGAAAGCTCTCCGTCCGCGTCTGCCTTTTCAAGCATCATCACCTTCTGCTCATCCAAGCCGAAGCAGTCCTCATAATAGAGTTCTCTCTCCTCCGGTGCTGTTTCGGTGAGCACAACCGGGTACATCATTTTTTCTTTTTCCCAGATAGAAAGCGGATAATTGTGCCGGTGCAGTTTTCCATAGAACGTGGCGAGCGCATTTGGCTCACCCTTTCCGGCCGCGAATTCCTGGAAGCACTCTTCCATATGGTAGTATACCGGAATCTCTTCCATGGAAATACCGCCAATGGCGTACAGTTCTTCCTGCTCTTCCTTCGTCAGTGCACTCGCCGCCTCCTGTAAAAAGACGCTCCGCGCATAGATAAATGCAATCGGTACGGCAAACGGGAATACCCACTCGTAGTCTGCCACCCAGACCTTTTCTCCATCCAGAAGAAGGTTGCCCGGAATCATGTCAATATTGGAAATCTCCGCTGCGGCAAGTCCTTCTTTCAATGCCGGATGGCCGAACACCTCACAGAACGCATCGGTTTCCACAAAGGATTTCTGCCCTTTTGCCGATGCAATGATCTGATACAGCAGTTCATAATCCTTTTTCAGCGATGCAAAATCTTTTTCTTTTCCATGACGGGAAATGCGCGTTTCCAGACTTTCCCCTTCTACAAAAGGAAATGCAAGCGCGCATTTTTCTTCATCCAGTTCGCATGGGCAGATCTGTACGCCCGCATAGGCGTACAGATGCTCCAGCTTTCTATAGTTTTCATACATATGCCGGATGTGGAGTTCTCCCTCTTTCTGCAGCGGAAGCTTCCACACACGCCGGATCCCATCCTCTTCTGTAATCCGGGTCATAATCTGAAATTCGTTCCGACGTTCTCTCGAAAATTTCGTATACAGAACTTTCCTCATACGTTTACTCCTTTTTCTCCACTTCAATCAGAAAGGAATTGGAAAAAACCGGAAACAGACCGGACTTCAGGATTCCGTCAAATGCTTTGCCTTCGTCAAAAAGTGTGATCCTGTCAGCATCAAAATTCCGCTGATTTTTTCTCAATTCACCCGGCTTCGGCAGATATTCATCCGAATAAATGACCGCCGGAAATTTGTAATCCGGATAGGGATAATAAAACTTGAACTTCGAAAAACCGTTTTCCTGCAGCATCTGCTCCAGCTCCGGTTTGCTGAATGTCTCGACAAAATCGATCCCCGGATATCCTTCAATTCCGACAAATTCCCGGCCCACATGGTCTTCCCTGCAGCCGGCAAAATACTTCAGTCCCAGACGGTTCTCAATCGCAATCAGGATTTTTCCGCCCGGTTTTAAGAGACGATTGATCTTTTCCAGATATTCCGGATACGGATTATCCTTTCCAATATAGCTTTTTGCATACTCCAGAACACCGATCAGTGTCACGTAATCGAAGCGTTCTTCCATTTTTTCTGCAACAACATTAAAGTTTCCAACCATAATCTCCAGGTTGGACGCATCCTGATTTTTGTAGGCATTGATCGTACTGCGCCGCTTCGACAGATCGTTTGCCACTACCCGCTTTGCATTTCTGCAGAGCACGCCGGAAATGGCTCCGCAGCCGGCTCCGACTTCAAATACGGAAGCATCGTCTTTCCACTCATACCAGTCCAGAATATTTTCCCGTTCCGGAGAGAGATGATAAAAAATCGGCCAGCTTTTTTCTGTGAGGATTACCTTCTGGTAATCCTCTTTCGGCGTCGTCTTGACGATCTCCAGCAGCCGGTCCTCAATGCTGCCGTCGCTGTAAGCATCTTCGCCGTCATAATAATCCAGGTTCAAAAGAACATTTCCTATTGTTTCTTTCATATAACCCCCGTCGTTTATCCTCCGCATCCTACTCGTAGGTCACGGTAGAGTTCATATCAAAAAATCCTACGGTGTCTTTCATGGAGAAGACTTCCAGGAAGCAAGCATCGTACAGTCTGTGGTGGATCACCAGCTCTTCCAGATGGTAGCTGGTACATCCAAACGACATCAGATACTGTCCGCTCTGCAGCGGCATGATCTGGTCAAAGCATACCGTGACGGTCTTTCCTGCTTCCACCATGTCTTTTGTGTAATCCTCCAGCGCCGTATTCGTTCCGGTAATCTCCGTTCCCTTCCGGTCTTTGATCGAAAAGGCAAAAATCGGATGCTCCATCGTTTCATGGAACTTGATTTTCATCTTGATGCGGAATCTCTGGTTTTTATCCACAGAAGATGTAATCATACCTTTGTGGTCGATAATCGCAAAGTCCACGATCTCCGCAGCCTTGTCTCCATACTCTACCAGCTGCGCATTCGCAATCAGGCGTTCTCTCCAGAGGCCTTTTTTCGGCTTTTCTGCCGATACGGCACCGGATGCATCTGCTTCGGTTCTCTCTTCGGTCTGTTCTGCACTCTCTTCGGTCTCTTCCTCTTCTTTTGTCTCGTCATCGTACTGGTTGGCAAGAATCTTCTTGTAGACATCGACTGCCTCCGACGATTTTCCAACCATCACCTGTTTTCCTTTGTTAATCAGAAGACATCTCTCACAGTACTTGATGACGCTGCCCATATCGTGGGAAACGAAAAGGATCGTTTTTCCTGCTTCTTTCAGATCGTTAAATTTCCGGTAACACTTGGACTGGAAGAAAATGTCTCCGACGCTTAAGGCCTCATCGACAATCAGAATATCCGGATCCACATTGATCGCAACCGCGAAGGCAAGGCGGGCAAACATACCGCTGGAATACGTCTTAACCGGCTGATTGATAAAGTCACCGATCTCTGCAAACGCAATGATATCGTCGAGCTTTGCCTTCATCTCCTCCTCGGTATAGCCAAGCATCGTTCCGTTCAGGAAAATGTTCTCAATACCGGTATACTCCATGTTAAAGCCTGCACCCAGTTCCAGAATGGCACTGACTCTTCCCTTTAACTCCACGTTTCCGCTCGTCGGGTTTAAGACACCTGTGACGATTTTCAGCAGTGTGGATTTTCCGGAACCGTTCGTTCCAATGATACCGACACACTCGCCCTTATGCACCTCAAGTGAGATATCCTCCAGCGCAAAATGATCGGTGTGATAGTTTTTATGTGTCAGTGAAAGCGATTCTTTCAGACGGTCCATCGGCTTTTCAAACAGCTTGTAGACCTTGCTGACATGGTTAATTGAAATTACTGTTTCTGTATTTTCTGTGCTCATTCCATCCTCCTATAATACATCTGAGAAATGAACCCGGAGGCGCTTGAACACTTTGGAACTGATTAGTCCTGCCATAAGCACAAAAGCCCAGAAGTAAAGGGTGTGCCATGGATGCTCGAAGAACCAGAGTCCATTCATAAAGCTGTCACGATATCCCTGGACAATATAGTACAGAGGATTCAGCTTCAGAAGGCTGTTCAGCCAGTTCGGAATATTCGGAATTGTTGTGGTATCCCACAGAATCGGGGTTGCCCACATGCCGACATTCAGAATTACATTGATAATCTGGCCGAAATCGCGGAAAAACGGTGTGATGGAACAGGTCAGATAGGAAAGTACAACGACGAGACAGATCACCGCAAAGGTATAGTACCCGATCTGGATAATCTGAACCGGCGGAAGTTTTCCCATCAGTGCAAAAATCAAAATAGCAAACACAATAAAGAACAGATGTACAAACAGGGAAGAAATCACCTTTACAATCGGAAGTACACTGATCTTAAATACGACCTTCTTTACCAGATAACTGTATTCCAGCAGACAATTTGACGCACTTGGCAGCGCATCAGAAAAGAAGAACCACGGAATAATACCGGAAACCAGCCAGCAGATATACGGATATCCAGTGGCAGCTGGCTGCACGCGCAGTCCGAGCTGGAATACGACAAAGTAAACAGCAACCGTCACCATCGGCTGGATAAATGCCCATATAATGCCAAAATACGCTCCGGCGAATTTATTGCGGAAATCATTTTTTGACAGTTTCCAGATCAGTTTCCGGTTCTGATAAAGTTCTTTGAATACGTTCATAAATGTTTTTTACTCCTTATTTCTTTAAATCCTTAATTCCGCCCCATTTATGATCTTTTTCCGAAATAATCAGATCTTCTTTTGTCATTCCTTCCGGCATCGGCCACTCCACGCCGATCTCCGGATCGTCAAAGTACAGACCGCCCTCATCGTTTGGATGATAGAAATCGGTACATTTATAAGCAAACTCTGCATAATCAGAGAGTACGATAAATCCGTGTGCAAAATTCTTCGGAATAAAGAACTGTTTCTTGTTTTCTGCTGAAAGCAGCACGCCGAACCATTTTCCGTAGGTTTTGGATCCCTCGCGAAGGTCAACTGCAACATCGAATACTTCACCGTTTACCACGCGTACCAGTTTGTCCTGCGGGTAATTGATCTGGAAGTGAAGTCCGCGCAGGACACCTTTTTTGGATGCAGACTGGTTATCCTGTACGAACTGGACATCAATGCCGGCTTCTTTAAAATCATTGTAATTGTATGTCTCCATAAAATATCCGCGCTCATCGCCGAATACGGTTGGGGTAATTACTTTTAATCCTTCAATTTCACAAGATTCTACTTTAATTTTTCCCATTTTTCTTTCCTTTCTCTTCTCCACAAAAATGTGAACAGATCTTTTTTTGACCTCTTTTGTGTCTACAATCTTTGCTATTATACCATTCTTTTCTGAGAAACTTTGCTATTATACCATTCTTTTCTGAGAAACTCA